>JACMKX010000160.1 GCA_014379905.1 Ferruginibacter sp.
CATTTTTGCATGCTTCTCTGTTTCATAAGCTGGTAAGCCTTCACTAAATACCCGCACTTTTGTATTGCTGATAATGTTTGTTTCGCTGCTGTTATTGCTGCCCATGATATCATTGTTCAATACGGCCTCTATATTCCAATTGGCTGATTTTGCTTTATTGGCCATAAAATAGGCGCCAAGCAAACCCTGCTCTTCACCACTTACTGCAACAAATATTATTGTTGCCGGGAAAGAGCTTTTACTCATGATCCTCGCACATTCCATTACCGCCGCTACACCACTGGCATCATCATTAGCGCCTGGCGCATCGCCTTTTCTATCCATTACACTGCTGCGCATATTATCCAAATGTCCGCTGATGATAAATATTCTTTTATCAGCCGTGTCCGTTCCTTTTAAAGTGGCCACTACATTTCCCAACAGGGTAATGCTATCTATTCTTTTTTTATCCGGTTGCAGGGTGGTGGTATCAATAAAAGCGGAAAGCCTTCCATTGGACGTTTTTACAAACTCATTAAATTTTGACAATACCCAATTTCTTGCGGCAGCAATGCCTCTCTTCGGATTGTTTTGAGTACTGAGTGTATTTCTTGTTCCAAAACTCACCATAGAAGTTATGTACGACCTGAGTGAATCCGAAGAAACATCTTTTGCCATTTGATCGATAGCCGCATCTTTTACAACAATCGTTTGCGCAAATAATGATGCATAAGCAAAAACTCCGGTGATAACAAGTAAATAAAATTTAAACATACAATGCTTTTTATTCTTCGTTTTTAAACTGGCTGTATTTTCTCCATTTTTCAATAACCTGCGCCATATCATCGGGTAATTCACTTTCAAACAACATTTCTTTTCGGGTGGTTGGATGTGCAAACCCTAATTCTTTTGCATGCAGGGCCTGCCGTGGACAAATGGCAAAACAATTATCTACAAATTGTTTGTACTTGGTATAAACGGTTCCTTTTACAATTCTATCTCCCCCGTAAAAATCATCGCTGAAAAGCGGGTGACCAATATATTGCATATGAACCCTTATCTGGTGCGTACGCCCTGTTTCAAGCCTACATTCAACAAGGGTTACATAATTGAAGTTCTCCAGCACTTTATAATGGGTTACGGCTTCTTTTCCATGATCTCCTTCGGGGTAAGTGGTAAATAATTTTCTGAACCGCTGATGCCTGCCTACATGGCCACGAATTGTTCCCGACGCTTCATCAAAATTGCCCCACACCAATGCCACATACCTGCGATGTACCGTGTGATTAAAAAACTGTTTGGCAAGATCTGTCATGGCTTTTTGTGTTTTAGCCATAACAACGAGGCCGCTTGTATTTTTATCAATGCGGTGAACCAAACCATAACGGGGTAAAACGCTTTCATCCAGTTCGGGATTTTGTTGCTGCCGGTACCAGGCTACGGCATTTATTAAAGTCCCATCAGGATTGCCGCTGCCCGGGTGCACCACCATACCTACAGGCTTGTTGATGATCATGAGATCATCATCTTCATAAACAATATTTAAAGGAATATTTTGAGGAACTATTTCGGAAGTTTCCGGGTTATTTGTTTCATAAACAATGATCCTGTCTCCCGGCCTGGTTTTATAATTATTTTTAATTGGCTTGTCATTCACCAAAACTCTTTCTTCTTCTATAGCCTGTTGGATCTTATTTCTTGTTGCGCCTTCTATCCTGTTCATCAAAAACTTATCAATGCGCAATGGTTCCTGGCCCTTATCAATCACAATAGATAACTTTTCAAACAGCTCTTCCGATTCTGATAATTCTTCCTCTATATCGTTTGTGATCTTGCTCATGCCGCAAAGTTAAGCGTTTAGCCATTAGCGTTTAAGCTGGATGTAAGAGGCATGGGCTATCCATAACAAATAATCAATAATGATTAATTATTTGTTCCCGATCTTTTTGGGAGTATCATTGGTTACTTTACCATCCTTGCCTATAAAAAACCTGTTTTTTTCCAGGGATTTTCCGCTTTCAAACAATTCAAAGTGATACCATCCGGACTTTTTGAAATTTACTTTTTCTATAATCAGGTAATCATCTTTTAAATTATTTAATTCAAACAATTGATTGTCCAGTTCATCAAAGAATTTAACGGAATATTTTTTTGTTTCTACATCGGGCAAATGGATCACTACATTATTGTCTCTTGCAGTGAAAACCCACCTGCTTGGATAGGCAATACCAGCCGGATTGGGCGTTGCAGGAAATGTTGGGGGCATATTAATGTTTGGATCTACAGAAGGATCTATTTGCCAGGGGTATTTGACAGTGGAAGAAGTATAAGCCCCGGTGTCTTTCGTTGGACGTGTGGCAGGGCTGATAATATAAGAACCACCTTCAAAAGCAATGAAAACGCGGTAATACATTTTATTATATGGAGCAGTAAGATCTGCATAACCATTCTCTTTATTCTGGGGATTAAGCACAGAACCGATGGTGGTGTAATTGGCAAGACTATCATACGAGCGTTGAATATTGATGGTGGCTACTGGTTTCTGGTACTCATTTTTCCAGCTTACAATTATTTTTCCGCTGGCATTTCGTACACTTATGCCTGGCAATATTTCCTGCGCCTGCAGAAAAGACGTTAAACAGCTTAGTAATAAAAACAGGAAAAAACGTTTCTTCATAGAAATTGACTCAGGTGCTACAAATATATCAAACGTAATGAATGACCAGTCTATTGCAAATATACTACCCTGTTAAATCAATTAAAAAATTAAGCTGCCGGGCGGCAGGGAGTTATTTCCCTGTAAACCTCCTGTGTGTAAACATATTATGCGGCTGCCTGGTAAAAACTCATCTTTATGAATTGAATCAAATACGCCATACATCATTTTTGCCGTGTATACAACATCAGTAGGGATTGCATGTTTTAAATATATTTCATTCATAAATGCTATCAGCTCCATAGTTTTTTTTGCATATCCTCCAAAGTGGTAATGATCCCATATTTTCAGGTTCCCGTAATTACTTTCACCATTTAGTAAATCCAGTCTTTCCTTAATATCAGTTAAACCTTTTAATATTGGAACCGCTATTACGGTCTGCCTATGATCAGCCTTTTGCAGAATGCCGGCCAAAGTTGTAGCCGTACCAGCAGCGAGGCAGACATGAGTTGCTTGTTTTTCTTTTATGTTATCCAATATCAATGAGGCACCCCTGGCACCCAAAGGATGGTAGCCACCTTCTGGAATGATCAAAATCTTTTTCGAGGTAATTTGCCGGTTGGCTATTGCTGCATATTCACTCCGGCTTAAAAATTCAAGCTGCATACCATAAGCCGCACATTGCTGTAATGTATGCGAAAAAATGGCCGGCTTTTCACCCCTGATAAATCCTTTGCATGGAATCAGCAATTGACTGCATGAGTAAGCAGTTGCTACTAAATGGTTGGAATGAGCTCCGCCAAAGGTTTGTATAGATTCATATAACCCGGTTTTATATTCTTCTAAGAAATAATATAGTTTGAATAATTTGTTGCCGGATATTACCGGGTGTATTTTATCCAGCCTGGCTACGCAGAGTTTAATTTTTTTCTGTTCCAGCATATCGCTGTGCAGTTCATCCAAAATTATATTATGAATATCAAAAAGCATTTATACGTTGTAAGATGGTTTGTTATATTTTTGCTGTCCGAAAGAAAAATTTAATATAAAGATACATGCAACCTACATTATTGATTTTAGCAGCCGGTATGGCCAGCCGATACGGAAGTATGAAACAAGTAGAAGGCTTTGGTCCTAATGGCGAAACCATTATGGATTATTCCATTTACGATGCAATAAGAGCAGGCTTTGGCAAAGTAGTATTCATCATCCGAAAAGAATTTGAAACAAATTTCAGAACCCAGTTTGAAAACAGGTTTGGCGGAAAAATAAAAGTAGAATTCGTTTTCCAGGAAATGGACCTGCATGTAGATCCGGTGCATGTTCCGGAAGGAAGAACAAAACCCTGGGGTACAGGTCATGCCATCCTCTGCGCCAAAGATGCCATCAGAGAACCTTTTGCAGTTATTAATGCAGATGATTTTTACGGTACAGATGCTTTTATTAAAGCAGCGGGTTTTTTAAACAATGATTGCAATCAAAAGACTTATGCTATCATAGGATACCAGCTCGACAAAACCCTGAGTGAAAACGGAACGGTGAGCCGGGGGGTGTGTAAAACAGACGCAGATGGCAAACTGGTAGCCATTAATGAAAGAACAAAAATTTACAGGGATAAGGACAGGGTAGTGTATGAAGATGAAAATGGCATTACTGAAGTGCCTGCCAATTCACCTGTTTCTATGAATTTCTGGTGCCTGCACCCATCTATATTTAACCTGGCAGCCAAAATGTTCAGCGAATTTCCTAAAAATAATATGGACAATATTAAAGCAGAATTTTTTATACCGTTACTGGGAGATGAGTTTGTAAATGTGGAAGGCGGTACTATAAAAGTGATTCCAACTTCGGCGCAATGGTTTGGGGTAACATACAAAGAAGATGCGCCTGTAGTAAAAGCAAGTTTAAATGCATTGATAGAAGCGCGGGAATACCCTAATTCATTATGGGGAACTAATTTTTTAGACCGAAACTTTTAAAATTGTCCCAAAAAAAATGTCCCATCAAAAGTTGGGACATTTTTTTATGTTGGTTGTGCTGTTAATTAGTCACCTTTAACCATGAAAACGTAATCTTCCATCTTTTTGATCTGGCTTTCCCTGTTTAGGCCTTTAAGACCTGAGCCGGAAATGATCCTGATCCCTGCATTTGCTTCTTTCTTTTTAGCTTCTTCCACAGCCCTGTGTATATTGATGGATTTGATGGCATAAACAACACCTTGTGCGTTCCTTTCAGCACTTGTAATGATTCCAATCAACTCACCTTTTTTATTCACTACCGGGGAACCACTGCTACCTTCATTGGCTGCTGTGTTTAGCTGGCAATAAATAGTGTCCATACCGGAACCATTTTTAGCACTAACATATCCTTCGCCATACACAATTTCTGCTTTGGGATAACCCAGCATAAATACCTGTTCGCCCAGGTCAGCATTGGATTTCCTGATTGTGTAGGGGATAGCAGGCAGCTTTTTAAAATTATTGTCCCTTATCTTTATGATCGCAATATCTCTTGAAGCATCTACATGTATCACTTCTGCATTGAACTGTTCTCCCTTTGTGTTTTCAACTACCAATTGCTTTTTAGCCTTATTAACTACGTGAGCATTGGTAACAATGTAATTATTATTGGCATCAATTAAAAAACCGGTAGCCCTGAAAGTGGCGGCAATTTTTGGTTTTATTACAGGAAGAGCCGGGTTATTTTTAACACCAGTTGCCACATCATCTTCCAGTTTGTCAACTTTGGATGCTATACTGTCTGTTTTAATTTTTGTTTCATTGATAATATCAACCAATGGTTTGATATCATTTTGAGGATTATTATTAACCGCAGTTACTACCGTACCAATACAAAGCGATACAACACCGGCAATAGATGCTGCCACGGCAACGGTACGCTTGTATTTATTCCATAACTGGATAATTTTCGCCTTGCCTTTTAAAGGCGCACGGAAAATAAAACCTTCTTCAGCCAGTTTTGTTTCAACTTCATTAAGGGTATGTTTGAAATTTCGGGTAGTGCTGTAAGCGTTCAATTCATTTAAGAAGAACATATGTTCTACTACCGCCTGGTCCAGTTCGGAATTATTTTTTCTTAGTTCTTCAAAATATATCCTTTCCTGCTCCGGCATTTCTCCTTTCACAAATCTTTCTACGGCGTCAATCAATAACGAATCTTCCATTACTCTACATTTTTATACTGTGCAAAAAACAATTTCTTTAATCTCACGAGGCATTTATACTTCTGGGTTTTCGCATTATCGGCATTGGTATATCCAAAATCGGCCGCTATGGCCTGCATTTGTTTCTTTTGTAAATAATAAGCTTCCAACAGGCTTTTGCAGGGTTCCCCGATCTTGTTCATGGCCATTTCCATTAAATTGAACTCCTTCTGCCTGTTTTCATGAACATCCATATCCTCATCTACCGAAACCACCTCTTCAATATTATAGGACCCAACACTAAACCTGCTCTGCTGGTTCAGTTTTTTTAGCCATAAACGGCGGCTGACAGCATAAATAAAGGTTTTTAACTGGCAATGAAGCTCAAAGCCACCGTTTTTTACCTTCTCAAACAGCACAATCATTGACTCCTGGAATATATCTGCTGCATCATCTGTACTTCCGTTATTATTCACCACCAGGGTCTGAACCATATTATAATGCTCCCTGTAGATTCTTTCTATCGAGCTTTTATCCTCATTAGCTAAACCTTCCAATAATTTTTTTTCTTCTTCTATTGTATTCACCTTGGCTGTCATTAATACGTAAAGATGCAATTGGTAACCCAAAAATCAGGCAAAAAAATATTTTAAAACAATCGGGTTACCTTTTTTCCGTTATGGTATTAATAGTCAAATTATAATTTAAATTTAAACAAACAACAAAATGAAAAAGTTTTTTGCAATTGCATTGATCGCTGCTTCTTTCGTAGCATGTAACGAAGGTGAAAAAACAACAACTGAAACAGTTAATCAAGATTCTATCAACGCAGTAAAAACTGCTGATTCTATCGCTGAAGCTGCTAAAGCTCAGGCTGATACAGCAAAAAATGTTGCTGATTCTGCTAGCAATGCTGCTAACGCAGTAGCTGATTCTGTTAAAAAATAATTAAGCCCTTAGCTTATTTAATAGACAACAATCGTAATGATCACCCCGGTTTACCGGGGTGATTGTTTTTTATACCCTGCTGTGATGCAGGAAAGGCTATGATTTGAACATATCAAAGAATTTATTTTTTTATTTCACCCAAATCATTTTACATTTGTTTTAATAATGACAATGAATAACACATACAACTGGCAGTTTTCTTTTTACTATTATTTTAGTAAGAATGCCGGGGCATGTGTATAAAACGATCAATCGAAATTTATATATAAGATCCCCCGATAAGTCGGGGGATCTTTTTGTTTAATATCATCACAACAAATGAAATACAGCAAGGAGGATACAACTAAAGGAATAGCTATCCAGGGATTTGAAGGCAGCTTTCACCAGGTGGCGGCCGGGCAATTTTTTGGTAACAATACAGCTATTATATGTTGTTCCAGTTTTAGGGAATTGGTAAAAAAGGCTGCTGATAAAAAACTTACCAATGGGGCCGTAATGGCCATCGAGAACTCCATAGCAGGTAGTATTTTACCTAACTATAATTTATTGCAAAAATCTGATTTAAAGATAGTTGGGGAAGTTTACCTCCAAATTAAACAGCATCTGCTTGTTAACCCCGGTGTTCAACTGGAAGATATAAGGGAGGTGCATTCTCACCCAATGGCAATCCTTCAGTGTATTGATTACCTGGAAAAATTTAATTGGAAACTGGTAGAAACCGAGGATACGGCCCTTAGTGCAAAACATGTTCATCAACATAAAAGCAAACATATTGCTGCTATCGCAGGTAAACTTCCGGCAGATCTTTTTGATTTGGAGATACTAGCTGCCAATATTCACACGGAAAAGAGCAATTATACCCGTTTTCTGGTGTTAAAAAGGGCTGCTGAGGCGGAAGAGGTTGGAAATGCCAATAAAGCTTCCATCAGTTTTAGCACCAATCATACAAAGGGAAGCCTGGCGAAAGTCTTGTCACTTGTTGCAAATGCAGGGATAAACCTAAGTAAGCTGCAGTCTTTTCCAAAGCCCGGCAGCGATTGGAAATATTACTTTCACGCAGATCTTGAATTTGATAATATTTACCAGTATAATAAATTGATTGAAATTATTTTACCAATTATAACTGAAATTAAAATTTACGGTGTTTATAAATCCGGGAACCTCAAATAAAATTTTAGATGAAATCTGCCGATAGGTTAAAAGACATTAATGAATATTATTTTTCTCAAAAGCTGCGAGCTATTGATGCTATGAATCAAGAAGGGAAAAATGTGATCAATCTTGGCATTGGCAGCCCCGATCTTCCGCCACACCCGGAAGTAATAAAAGTGCTGCAGGAGCAATCAGCCAGGCCTGATACGCATGCTTACCAAAATTACAAAGGAAGCCCCGTTTTAAGAAAAGCGATCGGAGACTGGTATAACCGGTGGTATAATGCGGAACTGGATCCGGAATCCGAAATCCTGCCGCTCATTGGGAGTAAAGAAGGGATCATGCATATCTGCATGACTTACCTGGATGAGGGAGATTGTGCCCTGATACCAGACCCGGGGTACCCCACCTATTCTGCAGCAGTAAAGTTAACGGGAGCCGCTCCCCTTAATTATGATCTGAAGGCAACTAATAACTGGCGTCCTGATTTTGATGTCATCAAAATCGCAATAGATACCAAAAACAGCGCAGGGCCGGGAAAGGTGAAACTGATGTTTGTGAATTATCCTCATATGCCTACCGGGCAATTACCCGATACGGCATTGTTTGAAGAGCTGGTAAATTTTGCAAAAGCGAATGACCTTATTCTAGTACATGATAATCCTTACAGTTTCATCCTGAATGATTCGCCTATGAGTTTAATGACTGTTAAAGGAGCCAGGGAAGTTGCTCTCGAGCTCAATTCCCTCAGCAAAAGCCACAATATGGCCGGCTGGAGAATAGGAATGATGGTGGGCGCAGCCGAAAAGATCAATGAAGTATTGAAGTTTAAAAGCAATATGGATAGTGGCATGTTTCTGCCATTGCAGCTGGCAGCGGCTCATGCTTTGGGTTTAGGCGCCGATTGGCATCAATCTGTAAATGCGATCTATAAAAATCGCCGGCAAATGGTCTTCCGGTTGCTCGACCTGCTTAAATGTGATTATAATAAAGACCAGGCGGGCATGTTCGTTTGGGCATCTATTCCGGCAACCTATGCAGATGGGTATCAGCTCAGTGATGCTGTTTTAAATAATGCTAATGTGTTTCTTACTCCCGGGGGAATATTTGGAGAAAATGGAAAAAACTATATCAGGATCAGCCTTTGCTGTTCTGAAGAAAGTATGGAACAGGCTATCAACAGGATAAAAGAAATAATATGAATGTTGCAATAATTGGTATCGGGCTTATTGGGGGTTCTATGGCAATGGCATTGAGGGAAAAGAAGATCGCATCAAAAATAATTGGTGTAGATGCTAATGAAATGCATCGGCAAAAAGCTATTGAATTGGGTTTGGTAGACGAGGTAACGGATCTTGAAAAGGCAATAAAAGAGTCAGATCTTATTGTGCTCTGTGTTCCTGTTGGAGCGGCTGAGTCCATTTTATCTGCAATTTTATTACAGGTAAAAAAACAGGTCATTATGGATGTTGGCTCTACCAAAAGTTCGATTGCCCAAATCGCTGGTCAACATGAAAAGGGAAGAAGATTTGTGGCAACCCATCCTATGTGGGGAACTGAATTTAGCGGGCCATCTGCAGCAGTAAGCGGTGCTTTTATAGATAAAGCGGTGGTGATTTGCAATAAAGAAAACAGCGACTCCGATGCGCTGGAGCAGGTGGAAAAAATTTACCGCCAATTAGGAATGCATATTATTTACATGGACTCAACAGCCCATGATGTGCATGCTGCATACATCAGCCATATTTCTCATATCACATCTTTTGCACTTGCTAATACAGTGTTGGAAAAGGAAAAGGAAGATGATGCTATTTTTGAACTGGCCAGTGGCGGATTTGAAAGTACGGTTCGCCTGGCAAAAAGTAACCCAGATATGTGGGTACCCATTTTAATGCAGAATAAGGAAAATGTGTTGGACGTATTAAACGAACACATCAGCCAGCTGCGGAAATTTAAAAGTTGCCTTGAGAAAGAAAATTTTGAATACCTGGCAGAGTTGATCCAAAATGCCAATACCATCAACCGGATATTGAAATAACAACTAACCGCCTGCGGGATCCGAAAACCAGCAGGAATTAAAAATTATTACACGCAATAAAACATAAAACTAATTTTACAATGCAATCACAAAAAACAGTCATGAAAGAAAGTATCCAGGCCACCTGGAACAAGCGGCCATTATTAATAAGCGGGCCATGTAGCGCCGAAACAGAAGAGCAGGTGCTGGAAACAGCTCAAAGGCTTGCCAATACCGGTAAAGTAGATGTATTGCGGGCCGGCATTTGGAAGCCACGCACTAAACCCGGCATGTTTGAAGGCATTGGTGTAAAAGGCCTGCCATGGCTGATGCAGGCAAAGAAAATAACAGGTCTGCCAACCGCGGTGGAAGTTGCCACAGGCAAACACGTAGAAGTGGCGTTGCAGTTTGATGTAGATATTTTATGGATAGGAGCCAGAACCACGGTGAATCCTTTTAGTGTTCAGGAAGTAGCAGATGCCTTACGTGGAACCAATGTACCCGTACTGGTAAAAAATCCTATTAACCCCGACCTGGAATTATGGAGTGGAGCCATCGAACGTTTGCAAAAAGTAGGGGTAAATGATATTGGCATGATCCATCGTGGTTTTTCCAATTACGGCAATACTGAGTTCCGCAACGCACCCATGTGGCATTTACCAATAGAAATGAAAAGGCGTTATCCTGAAATGTTACTTATTTGTGACCCATCGCATATTTGTGGCAACAGGCACATGTTGCAGTCGATCGCACAAAAAAGCATTGATCTTGATTTTGGGGGACTGATGCTGGAAAGTCACATTGACCCCGACAATGCTTGGAGCGACGCCAAACAACAGGTGACCCCCGAACGCCTGGCAGAAATTTTTGAAGCTTTGGTGTGGAGAGCAGAAAATACAACAGAGCTGGAATTTGTTACTGCGTTGGCAACATTAAGAGAACAGATAAACCATATTGATGACGAACTGCTGACATTGATTGGACAAAGAATGAAAATTGCAGACAAGATTGGTATCTATAAAAGAGATAACAATGTAACCATTTTACAAACAAACCGCTGGAATGAAATTTTAGACAGGGCTGTAAACAAAGGCGAACAGTTAGGCCTAAGTAAAGAATTCATTATCCGTTATTTTGATGCGGTGCATTTGGAAAGTATCAGTCACCAGAATAAAGTGATGTATGATAAGTAGCTTATGGTTCATAGTTAATCGTTCATAGACTAACAAGAATTTTGCAACTATTTTGGTCATGCAGATAGATTGCATGGATGAATTTCCCCGGTCTTTAAACCGGGGAAAAAAATAAACTGACACTCATGGGCTTTAGCCCGACATATGAATTAATATATGCGCCAACAAAAAGTTGAATTTAAAAGCAAGGCAGTTGAATACATTTTTGATGCATCTTTTGCGATGCTGGAAGAATTATTTCCAAAAGAAAAACTGGTTTTAATTACAGATGAAAATGTGTTTCAACATCACTCATCAAAATTTGAGGGCTATAAAACCATCACGCTTAAAGCCGGCGAGGAACATAAACAACAAAATACAGTTGATCATATTATCAACCAGTTATTGCAATGGCAGGCAGATAAACAAACGGTGATCGTTGGAGTAGGCGGGGGCGTAATTACAGATATGGCAGGTTATGCAGCCAGCATTTATAAAAGAGGGGTTAAACTGGTTCAGGTACCCACTTCAATACTTGCGATGGTAGATGCAGCAGTTGGCGGGAAAAATGGAGTTGATGTCGGTTCGTATAAAAACCAGGTAGGCACAATTTACCAGCCTGAGTTTATACTGTTCGATTACAGCTTTTTACCATCATTGCCCGAAGCAGAATGGATAAACGGTTTTGCAGAAATTATTAAACATGCATGCATCCGGGATAAAGCCCAGTTTGATTTTTTGGCCGGGAAGAATATTTCTAATTTCAGAAACGACCCAAAATTAATCGCCTCGCTCATTGAAAAAAATGTTTCCATAAAAATTTCCATAGTACTAAAAGATGAAATGGAAACCGGCGACCGGAAACTGCTCAATTTTGGCCACACAGTTGGACATGCCATTGAGGCTACCTATAATTTACCTCACGGTCATGCTATCAGCATAGGAATGGTACTGGCCGGCAGGATCAGCGAATCAGTCAATAATTTTACCGCATACGAACAACAGCAAATGACTGACCTGCTTGCACAATACCAGCTGCCCGTTAGTTTTTCATTTGATAAAGAAAAAGTGTGGGAGATACTTATTAATGATAAAAAGAGAGAGAATGATACAATGATTTTTATTCTTTTGAACAGAATAGGAGAGGCCGGGATTTTTCCCATTTCACTTTCAAAACTTAATAATATCATTGGTGAAATGCTTAAATGAATTCCAATGGCAAATACCTATTCACAACTTAATATTCAATGCGTGTTTGCAGTAAAAGGCAGGAAAAACTATATCAAAGAAGCCTTTGGAAATGAGTTGCATAAATACATGCACGGTATTTTAAAAAACGATGGTATTTTTTCTTTGGCTATTGGGGGATGTAAAGACCATGTACATACATTTTTGAGTTGCCACCTGCATGCAAAATTTCTGACATTATGAGGAATTTAAAGGCCGCTTCCTCAAAATGGATCAACGACAGTTGCTTTGTGCCGGGAAAATTTCAATGGCAGGAGGGATATGGAGCTTTTTCCTATTCACGTTCGCAAAGAAATGAAGTTATAAGATATATCATGGACCAGGAGGCACATCATAGAACAAAAACATTCAGAGAGGAATATTTAGAATTGTTGCAAACATTTGAAATAGAATTCAAGGACGAATATTTATTCGAATTTTATGAATTAGCTTGATGTAAAGGTCGCCCCTACAGGGCTTCATTCAGGTGGATTTCTGCTTTTTACCAAAAAGCCACTCCTCCGGAGCTTATGGCATAAAAGGCATAGACCATTAAAATGCCAGCGGCATGGCCTTCTGGTAGAAAATTTTAAGAATAATTATGCACGTAACCATTTCACCATCAAAAATAAAGGGGGGTATCACAGCACCCGCATCCAAGAGCGCCATGCAAAGAGCCTGTGCCCTTGCTATGCTTCATAAAGGCGCAACCATTATTAATAATCCCGGTGCAAGTAATGATGATAAAGCGGCCCTGTCGATTATTGAACAACTGGGTGCAACCATTGAATATATCAGCGACGGATCTTTAAAAATCACCGGAAGTAATTTTGCCGAAATAAACGACAATGAAATGGAGCGCTCTATCCATTGCGGTGAAAGCGGGCTAAGCATCCGCATGTTTGCTCCCATTGCAGCCTTGTGCCAGCAGCGGGTAAGCATCACCGGTAGTGGGAGCCTGGCCGGCCGGCCAATGGATTTTTTTGATGACGTGTTTCCCCAACTTGGTATTACGGTTAATAGCAGCAGCGGAAAATTGCCATTATGGGTGCAGGGACCTTTGCAACCAAAAGAAATCCGCATTGATGGTTCATTAAGTTCTCAATTCCTCACGGGTTTGCTGTTTGCATTCGCAAAAGCGGCTACCATGCCGGTCATTATTCATGTTACCGGCCTTAAAAGCAAGCCTTACATAGATCTGAGCCTGCATATGCTGGATGTATTTGGCTATGACATTACTCATAATAATTATCAATCTTTCTATGTAACACCCGGCAACCGGCTGAAAGATCAGCAAATCAACTACACGGTAGAAGGCGATTGGAGCGGCGCATCTTTCCTGTTGGTAGCGGGTGCCATTGCAGGCAAAATTACCATCAAAGGGTTGGACGTTTTTTCCGCCCAGGCAGATAAAACCATATTGCAGGCTTTGCAACAATGCAAGGCCAATCTCAGTATTACAGCAGATCACATTGAAGTGTCACCCGGGGCGTTGCAGGCTTTTCATTTTAATGCTACGGATTGTCCCGATCTTTTTCCTCCTTTGGTTGCGCTTGCCTCTTATTGCCGCGGAACCTCTGTAATTGAAGGCGTAGGCAGGTTGGCGCATAAAGAAAGCGATCGTGCCTTAACTTTACAGGAAGAATTCGGCAAAATGGGCGTAGTGATAAAAGTGCAGGATGACCTGATGATCATTGAAGGCGGCGGTCTTTTAAAAGGGGCTGCAGTTCATTCGAGGCACGATCATCGCATAGCCATGGCAACTGCAGTAGCAGCATTGAAAGCAGGAGGAGAAACAATTATTGAAGAGGCGGAAGCCATTAATAAATCTTATCCCGCATTTTATGATCATTTAAAAAAACTGGGCGTGGCGCTGGTGTAAAGAGATTTTTTTTAATAAGCTTTATACCAATGGGCATCATCGTTGTGTCACTCTCTTGTACGGAATACCATTGTTCAGCAATGAAAGCAACCCTGTTATAAATTAGCCAGGCTGTTAAAACGACAGGCTGGCAACATTTTAAAAAAAATATTTTGAATAGTTTAGGAACAATTTTTAAAGTCAGCATTTTTGGGGAATCACATGGCCCTTCTGTGGGTATAGTTATCGACGGATGTCCTCCCGGAATTTCATTAGCAATTAATGATTTTGTAACAGATATTGAACGCCGCAAAGGTGGATTGCAAAAGGGTACTACACCCAGGAAAGAAGATGATATCCCGGTTTTTTTATCCGGTGTATTTAATGATATTACCACAGGTGCGCCTATAGCTATAAGCTTTGCCAATAACAATACCCGCAGCAGCGATTATGAAAAACTGCGCAATTTCCCCAGGCCTGGCCATGCAGATTTTGTTGCACATGAAAAATTCAAGGGCTTTGAAGATTACAGGGGTGGCGGACATTTCAGCGGGCGCCTGACTGTATGCCTGGTAGCCGCAGGAGTGATCGCAAAAAAAATACTGGCGCAGGAAAACATTATTTGCGAATCAGTCATCAAAGAAATAGGAGGAGAAGCAGACCTGGAAAAAGGGTTGCAAAAAGCCATTGAGGCAAAAGATAGTGTGGGCGGAATTGTTGAATGTATTGTAAAAAATATTCCTACAGGATTGGGGGAGCCTTTTTTTAATTCAGCAGAATCTTTGATCAGCCATGCAGTATTTTCTATTCCTGCTATTAAAGGAATAGAATTCGGTGCGGGCTTTGCCGCAGCAAAAATGTTTGGTAGCCATCACAACGATGCCATCTTAAATAAAGAAGGAAAAACACAAACCAACCATGCCGGCGGCATAGTAGGTGGAATTACTAATGGAAACGAACTTATTTTCCGGGTGGTTGTTAAACCCACCTCTTCTACGCCAAAAGAGCAGGAAACGCTCAACATTGAAACAAACGAAGTAGAAAGTTTTTCAGTAAAAGGACGTCATGATCTCTGTATTGCATTGAGAGTGCCGGTTGTGTTGGAGGCCGTAACAGCCATGGTTTTGGCTGATCTACTTTTATTGCAAAAGAGGTGACATCTTTTTAAAATATGTCAGCTCTTTTGCAATAAAAGACAGAGCCATCAGTAAATGATGGCTCTTCTTCTATTTAAAACTTGTATCGGATCCGATTTTATTGCACCAGCATCACCGTTCCTTTCAACTCTACTGTTTTACCATTGCGGTCTACCCCTTTTATGATCCATACATAGGCACCTATCGCTTGTTTTTTGCCTTTGAATGTACCATCCCATCCTTTCAAATATTGACTGGTTTCAAAAATGGTCTCACCATACCGGTTGAATATCCTGAAATATTCTGTGCGCGCAATCCCCGCAGGCACCGGCCTGAATATATCGTTCAGCCCATCACCATTTGGTGTAAATGCATTGGGAATATAATAAGCCGGGCCTGCATATACTTTTACAAAAACAGTATCATAACCAATACATCCGGCAAAATCTGTCACCCTAACTATAAATTTCTGATCACCCGGTAAAGTAGCCCGTGGATTTTGTATGGCAGCATTATTTAAGGGAGTGGACGGTGTCCATAAATAATCATCTCCACCGGTGGCAAATAATTGGTAAGGTGTTCCTCTTACAGCCGTGGTATCATTGCCTGCAAAAGCCGGCACAGGGGGCTGAACCCTTACCGCCACTTCATCCGTTACTTTAAAATTACATCCATAATTATCGGTAACAGTAAGTGTATACCTATATAATATATCGCTGCCCGGGGGATGTACTCTTGTAACAGCCTGGGCAGGAAATTCAACATCAGCCGCCGGACTCCATGCATAATTTACGGCGCCGGAGAGGTTGCCGGAACTACCTCTTAAAATAGCATACGTCTGGTTACAAATGGCAGTATCTGATCCTGCATTGGCAACAGGTTTGCGCAATACATTTACAACGATCGTATCCCTTCTTTCACAACCACCCCATTGTGCATGTAATACATAAGTTGCCGTATCCAATGGTGAAGCCACGGCATTTTTAATGGAAGGATTTGCAATGCTTCCTGCTGCAGTGCCATTAATGGCTGTCCAGGTAAAAATATTTGTTTCCGGGTTCGTTTGCGGGTTAAATGTTACAGAACTTTCTGCGCAAATGGTAACGTCAGGTCCCAATGAAAGGAACATATTATCTGTAAGTCCAACAGTTCCTGTAGTATTAATGGTGCAAGCCTGCGCATCTGTAACAGTAATGGTATAGGGCCCGTTGGCCAGTGCTGTAAATATACCCGTTGATGAACCAGATGCATTAATGGTTGCGCCTGTGATACTATAACTGTAAGGGCCTGTACCACCTGTTGCAGAGGCGGTAATGGAGCCGTCGTTATTGCTACAACCCGCAGGGGTAGTTCCGTTAATTGCCGCAGTAAGTACCGTTGGTTGAGTAAGAATGATAATTGTATCTCTGGTACAATTTACATTGTCTCTTATCTGGAAACTATGGGAGCCTGCAATCAAACCACTAAAAGTATTCCCTGCCTGGAATGTACCGGTAGGAGTCCGTCTATACTGATAAGGTGCTACGCCGCCAATTGCATTGAATGTTACAGATCCATTGGCACTATTGTTACACGATAAATTGGTTAATACTGCAGGTACATAAATAGGAGTATTTGTTACCAATGTAACCGGACCTCCGGTTCCGGTACAGCCGCCGGCTTCTGCATAACTGTAATTATAAACCCCCGGTGCCAGTCCGCTGAAAACAATTGGACCATTTCCGGCATAGGTATAAGGTCCGCCTGGTCCGGTCAATGTTGCAGTAAAAGGAGCAGTGGTTCCGGCCTGTGCTGTGATGGTAATGACCGCATCATTTATATTATTACAAACAGGATTTGTTTGTGCAAAAGTTGAAGTGAGCGATGGTCCGGCTGCTACAACCGGGTTGGGTGAAACTATACCAGTACAGCCTGCACCAGTTAAAAAACTAATAGTGTAAGTGTTGGGAGCCAGCCCTGTGAAAATACCCGTAGTATTGGTAACCCCACCAGGGTTTAAAGTATAGGAAGTGCCCGTGCCGACCGGAGTTGTAACTGTTATAGAACCATTGTTTACCGTAGCACAGCTGGTATTAATAACTGTGGCAGTTCCCGTAATGGCTGGTCCGCTAGCTACTACCGGGTTGGTTACAACCGTGCCATTACAGCCGGCGCCTGTAACAAAAGTTACGGTATAACTTCCCGCTGCAAGCCCGGTAAACACACCTGTTGTATTCGACAGTCCTCCGGGATTGACAGTATAGGTTGTGCCTGTACCAACAGCCACTACCGTAATAAAACCATCACTAACACCCGG
This sequence comes from Ferruginibacter sp., assembly GCA_014379905.1. Classification (GTDB taxonomy): domain Bacteria; phylum Bacteroidota; class Bacteroidia; order Chitinophagales; family Chitinophagaceae; genus Ferruginibacter. Next base: position 17,608 of record JACMKX010000160.1, read on the forward strand.
GCAACTCGTTGCCGCACTTGCAGCAGTAGTGGTAGGCGCCGGGCCTGAAGTGACCACCGGGTTAACAGGCACTGTACCATTACAACCAGCTGCTGTAACAAATGTTACCGTGTAAGTTCCTGTTGCAAGACCACTAAAAATTCCTGTTGTATTTGAAATTGCACCCGGGTTTAGCGTATAGTTTGCTCCTGCTCCAACAGGCGCAACTGTTATGGTACCATCATTTAGAGAAGGACAAGTTGTTGCCGTACTGCTGGCGGTACTTGTAGGGGCCGGGCCTGAGGTTACTACCGGGTTAACAGGTACCGTACCATTACAACCAACCGCTGTAACAAATGTAATTGTATAAGTTCCTGTAGCGAGACCGGTAAAAATTCCTGTTGTATTTGAAACAGCACCGGGGTTTAAAGTGTAGGTTGTTCCTGCACCAACCGGTGCAACATTTATGACACCATCATTTAACGAAGGGCATGTGGTACTAACGCTGGTTGCGGTACTGGTAGGCGCTACACCTGCCGTAATAACGGGGCCTGGTGAAACTGTACCTGCACATCCGCCGGCCGTAGCAAAACTAATGGTATAAGTACCGGTGGCAAGCCCTGTAAAAATTCCCGTTGTATTGGTAATGGCACCGGGGTTCAATGTATAGGTGGTGCCCGCTCCGACCGGCGCAACGGTGATACTACCATCATTAATTCCCGGGCATGTGGCAGCCACATTTGTTGAAGAAGCTGTTAGGGCCGGTATGGCTGTCACTACAGGATTTGGGCTAATGGTTCCCGTACAGGTGGCAGGCGTTGTAAAAGTAACAATATAAGTTCCTGCGGCCAGGCCGGTAAAAATTCCGGTTGTATTGGTTACTGCCCCCGGGTTTAATGTATAGGTTGTTCCTGCAGCCAATGGCGATACCGTAATGGTTCCGCTATTGCCACCGGTACAGGTAGGAGCAGCAGTAGCGGTAGTGGTAACGGCTGTACCTGCGGCTACCACGGGGTTTGGACTAACCGTTCCTGAGCAGGTAGCAGGGGTTACAAATGTTGCGGTATATGTTCCGGCGCCCAGGCCGGTAAATATTCCTGTTGTATTGGTAATGGCACCCGGGTTGAGGGTATATATTGTTCCGGCCACCTGTGGTGCCACAGTAACGGAGCCGTTTGTAGCTCCGGGGCAGCTGGTAGCAACGGTAGTAGCCGTACCTGTAAGACCTGTACCTGCTGCAATAACAACAGTAGCCGGTGTAACTGTTCCGGGGCACCCGCCGGCCGTTGTAATGCTCAATGTATAGGTTCCGGCCGGTAATCCTAAAAATGTACCGGTAGTATTAGTGATAGCGCCGGGGTTAACCGTGTAGGTAGAGCCTGGAACGGGACTAATAACAATTACACCGTTATTAACGCCGGCGCAACTGGTGTTGGCACTTGTTGCGGTTGTAGAAGGAACCGTGCCCCCGCCTACAGTTATCGTTCTTATACCCTGGCAGTTATTTGCATCCCTGAATGTTACTGTATGATTTCCGGCGGAAACGCCGGTAAAGGTATTGCCTGGTTGAAAAGGTCCTCCATCCAAAGAGTAAGTATAAGGGCCTGTGCCCGGGGATGCGCCAAACGGGTTCGTCATGCTGATGGTACCATCATTTATACCCGGACAAGACACCGGAGTTTGAAAAATGGCACCGGTTAATCCCGTGCCATCATTAACTGTATTGGTAATAGTTACTGTACATCCTGCTCCGTCTAGAATTGTTATGATATGGCTTCCTCCACTTACACCGGTAAATACATTACTTGTCTGAGCGGTCCCGCCATCTAAAGAGTAAGTGTAAGGAGCAGTGCCTGATGTAGGGGTAACAGTAATTGTTCCGTTAGGTGCTCCCGCACAAGAAGTAGGATTAGATAATGCAGTTGCGGTAATTGAAGTGCCGGGACCAACAACTAAAGTAACGCTGCCATTACAGGTATTGGCATCTGTGTAAATAATTATGTATGTTCCTGCAGGTAGATTAGTAAAAACTCCGGAAGGATTTGGACTGCCATTTATTGTATATGTAAAAGGAGCAACGCCGGCTGTAGGTGTTACGGTAATGGTTCCATTATTAACACCGGGACAACTTGCATTGGTTACTGCTGTAGTAGCAGTTAGGTTGCTGATAGCATTAAGTGTTACCTGGTAAGTAGTGTCGCATCCTGTTGCATCTGTTGCAAAAACGGTATAGGTGCCTGCCCCTAAACCATTAAAGACATTAGATGCCTGTGTTGCTCCGCCGTTAAGTGAAAAAGCATAGGGCGTAGTACCAACTCCTGTTGCTACGTTTATTGTAATACTACCCGAATTGCTGCCACAGGTTGGTTGAACCAGCGTTGTTGTTACAGGTAGAGTGTTATTTCTTTGTATAGTGATTGTATCAAGACTGGTCATTGTAGTGCCTGTGGGACAGGAACCGAAAGTGGTACGAACAACGTACTGGGTAGCGCCCGGTCCCGGACAAACATTCGGGAAATTAATATCCAGTAAGCCCTGCACAGTGGTTAATGTGTCAGCCGTAGCCAATACTGTACCGGCCATGTTCAGTATTTCAGCACTTACAAATCTTGAAGCACCTCCGTTCGGTATAAAGCGCCATCCCTCGTTAACAGCTGTCCAAACAGTCGCATTTCTTGTTGGATGAAATACGGCCTGGTCCCTGTTGTAGTTTTGTAGGCCAAAAATAGCTTTACCGCTTGTGGTACTGGATTGACAGGTTTTATTTTCAAAGAAGACTTCAATCAGACCGGTAGATTCGTACATAACAATTTGAAATGTAGTTGGGTTAGGAATGGCACAGGTGTTTGCTCCAAATACCCCGACGCGGTAATAACTAACGATAAATCTTCTGCAGGGAGCAGACCCTTCTACCCTCCATTGAATCAGTCTGTCTGTAGGACTTACAGGAAAAGGGCTCGGATCAAGATCAGAAAATGCGGCCATTATAGATGCCCTGGGATAATAAGTAGAAAGCTGGGCACATTGTGTGCCACCACCGGCTGATGGAATAGGAGGGTTTATAGTAAAACCGTTATCACAACTGGCATTTGTTTCATCAAAGGTTATCAGGCCATTGGAGCCTATTACAGCCTGGGTGTAAGATGAATCATAAAAGCAGAAGGTAAACGGTAGCGTAAATAAAGCACTGTATTCATCATCATCGTATAGTACAGGGTCTTCCGTTCCGCCTGTTACTACATATTGATAGGGGTTAAACGGAATGGATGTGAGCGCATAGCTAGAGGTAGATTTCAAATGCGGTACCTGCAGCTGGATGGCAGTACATGGATTGCCGCAGGAAAGATTTATGGTGGTACCATTTAAATTAGTAGGAACACAGCCTTGGGAGTAGAGTTTATTATTTAATAAAAAAGTGAAAAATATAAAGGTCAGCGGTAAAACTTTTCTCATTGCGTAGCGTATATAAGTGGGGATGAAGATAAAAAAAATTTGCAAGGTTTTAACATTGAAATAACAGTTTGTAGATAAGTTTCTGCCTTTAATGTCGTTGCAGGCAAACAGCTGATCCAGGGCGTTTTATCTCTCCAGGGTACAAAAAAAGACCCCACTTAAGCGGGGCCTTTTAGTAATTTTTTTATATATCTTATTTAATGTACCAGCATTACCGATCCCCTCATGTCTACTTTTTTCCCATTCCTGTCTACACCGCGTATTATCCATACATAAGCACCGGTGGGCTGCTTTTGTCCTCTAAAGGTTCCATCCCATCCCTTCATGTATTCATTGTTTTCAAATACGGTTTCGCCCAGGCGGTTAAATATCCGGAACCATTCCGTTATAACGATACCTGCCGGCACTGGGCGGAAAACATCGTTCAATCCATCCCCGTTCGGTGTAAAAGCATTAGGTATATAATAGGCTGGTCCGGCATAAGCTTTCACAAAAACGCTATCGTAGCCAATGCAGCCTGCCACATCAGTAACCCGTACCACAAATTTCTGGTCATTCATTAAAGTAGCCAAAGGATTTTGCATAGTCGAACTGTTAAGCACAGCTGACGGCGACCATAAATAATCCCTTCCACCGCTTGAAAAAAGCTGGTGGGGAATACCAAGCACAGCCGTGGTATCATTACCGGCATAAGCAGGTACGGGTGGCTGAACCGTAACATCTACCTGGTCTGTTACAGTAAAATTGCAGCCGTAATCATCTTTAACCGTTAAAGTATAAGTATATATCCTGTTGTTACCGGGCGGGTAAACCCTTGTAACCGCCTGGGTTGGAAATTCAACGTTCGGCGCAGGGCTCCAGGCATAATTCACGGGCCCGGAAAGATTGCTTGAATTGCCCCTCAGTATGGCATAGGTAAGGTTACAGATGGCTGTGTCTTTTCCTGCATCAGGGATGGGTTTATGTAACAGGTTCACCACGATGGTATCCCATCTTTCGCAGCCGCCCCACTGAGCATGTAACCTATAGGTGGCAGTATCTTTTGGAGTGGCCACGGCATTTTTTATAGCAGGATTGGCAATGGTGCCTGCAATAGTACCGTTGATAGGCGTCCAGGTAAAAATATTGGTTTCCGGGTTTGTTTGCGGATCAAAAGTAATGGCCTGCTCTGCGCAGATGGTCACATCAGGTCCAAGGGTGAGGAACATATTATCTGTAAGACCAACAGTGCCGGTGCCTGTAGGGGCAGTACAACCATTTGCATCCGTGGCTGTGATGATATACGGTCCATTGGCCAACCCTGTAAATACACCGGTAGCATTACCTGTGCTGTTTAGGGTGGGGCCTGTTATGCTAAAAGTGTAAGGAGCAGTGCCTCCGGTTGCTGTGGCAGACGCTGTACCATCATTATTGCTGCAACCTGCGGGAGTAGTACCTGCCAGTGTTGATGTAAGTATAGAAGGATCTGTAAGGTTAACGGTAGTATCGCTTGTACAGTTTAGATTATCTCTTATGGTAAAACTATGCAACCCGGCTGCAAGGCCGCTAAAAGTATTGCCAGCCTGGTAGGTGGTGCCCCCGTTATCTGAATATTGATAAGGTGCTATACCTCCGATGGGATTAAATGTAACAGTGCCATTGGCCGCGCCGTTGCAGCGGGGATTTGTTATTACAACAGGTGTAAATATTTCCGGGTTGGCAACCAGTACAACAGGCCCGCCGGAGCCGGAACATCCGCCCGCGTCTGTAAAGCTATAATTATAAGTACCTGCTGCAAGACCTGTAAATATTACAGGCGCCGGGCCTGTGAGAATGTATGGACCCCCGGGCCCGGTAAGGGTTATGGTAAAAGGCCCGCCTGTATTAGGTGTTACGCTGATGGTGCCACCGTTGATTCCAAAACATGGCGGATCGGTTTTTGTATGAGTGGCATTTGGTCCGGGCGGGCATGTGCCTGTAATGGTAACGGCCTGCCGGTTGGCACAATTCGTTGCTCCCACAGGGCAGCAGGATGCATACAAAACAGTACCTGCGGGGCAGGCATTGCCGGCCGGATCGTATGTAAAAGGAACGCCTGTGCCTATTTGGTTGCCGCCAAAAGGAGCATCCCACCAGGTAACGGTAGTACCATTCCCGCAACCGCCGTTCATTTGCGCATAATAGTTAATGGGAGTAACCGAACAATCAGTTATGATGGTGGATGTAAACGGAACGGTATAAATATCGGGACAACTGGTAGTGGAAATAGAAAAATTAATCCTGTTATTCCTGGAGGCATCGGGTATATCGTAGCATCCTGTATTTCCATCGGCTGTTCCACTTAACTGAAAAGATAATTGGCTACCCGTGATAGCACTATTGCAGAAGGTCATATCAAACTGGAAGGATAGGGGAGTATTGCAATTTATGAAGCGATCACCCCAATTATTGTTGGGTATTCCATCGCCGGTAGGAGGGGCTCCGCAACAACTACTTTCAAATGTACCATCAAAGTAAAATCCCTGACCCCCACTCTGCCCCAGGGAGCAGCTTGCACCTGTACAGGAAGCAAAACTATTCCAGCCCGCAGGCAGTACAATACCCGATACACTAAAGCCGGGATTAGTAGGAAAAAAAATGCCATGGATCCAGTTATCATCGGGATCCTGATCCCACCGAACATCGGATAATACAATTCTTAATGTACTTATACCGCAGGGATCATTGCATACAAGTGTACCATTTACCAGCGAAGTTCCGGTGCTTGCAACAAGTGTTGCAGTTACAGCAGGAAGGGGTGCAGGAAGAGGGGGAGACCCGATTATGCACGAATTGAAGCGTCCCGCAGCCGTGATGCTTGTTATATTTATCGTTTGAGATTTAGCACAGCTAAAAAGAAAAAGGCCGAAGACTGTACCAGTAAGTAGTCGTCTCATGTTGTTTAATTGGATAAATTATAGGTTAGTTAGCAGTTTTTTTATATCCACATGAAGGGGGGTGTATGTAGAAGACTGAATCTTCAACAATTGATTTCCAAAAAAGAGGATGTCATCTTTGCTGAGGTTTTTATTGTACAACACTTTTAATGCTGCAGTTTGAGCGCTTATCCTTTTTGCACTGTTGGGTTGACCCGTGTTTAAAAGGCGAACATGTGCTGAAACTTCGGCAGGTAATAAAATTTTATCACTTTTTTGTGCCAGGAAATACATCCTGTCATGTATAGAATTATCCGCTTTGGGAATTTCCTGGGCTGCTGCGGAAAACCCTGCCAGCAGAAATAACAGCACAACAGCCAAAGCTGCAGCTACCTGTTTGAAGTGTTTTCTCATTGATGTGCTTTGTAGCCTTTAAAAATAAGTAATAATTTCGGTTTAAAGTTTCCTTTTGTACCGGAGTTGAATTCACACGGGATGCCTTAGCTTCTTTGGGGTTTAAAAAAAAGGACAGTCATATAGAGCAGGGTATGTATTTACAGGGTGCAGATCATTGCACGCAGATTGAGATGACGTCTTTCAAAAAGATGTCATCTCAATCTGCAATTCAATATTTCCATCTTACAAAGGCTTCCATTGCAGCGTATTGTGTCATACCCAATTGTGCATATAACTGTGCGGTGCTGGCATTGCGTTCTTCGGCCCGTTGCCAAAACTCCCTGTCATCGCTTCCCTGGAAAGGCACGCTGTCTTTTTGTGACTGGTGGATAAATATGCCATTTCGTTTTTTTACTACCTGGTCGGGGCTCATAGGAATAGCCATTTCAATTTCGGTAATATCCCATTCCTGCCAGGCACCTTTGTAGAGCCAGAGCCAGCAATCTTTTACCCATTTGGCACCGGAAGCTTTTATTCTTTGCAAGGCTTCTATTACCACATCAAAACAAACTTTATGGGTGCCATGCGGATCGGCAAAATCGCCGGCACAAAAAACCTGTTGTGGTTGTATCTTTTCCAGCAATTCCATGGTTAATATCACATCTGCCTCTCCCATGGGATTTTTCTCAATGGTACCTGTTTCATAAAAAGGCAGGTTTTGAAAATGGATCTGTCCATCACCCAATCCTACATATTTACAGGTAGCTTTTGCTTCACATCTTCTTATCAATCCTTTAATTGCCCGAATGTCTTCCGTATCTTTTTCGGATGATTTTTTTTGTGCAACAAATGCTTCTGCTTCTTTAAATATTTTTCTTGTCTTTTCTTCATCAATTCCAAACATGGTTTCAAAACCCACAGCAAAATCTAAAAAGCGGGTTACAAATTCATCTGTAACTGCAATGTTGCCGCTGGTTTGATAAGCCACGTGCACTTCATGGCCCTGGTTTTGCAGCCGCATAAATGTACCACCCATGCTAATGATATCATCATCGGGGTGAGGGGAGAAGATCAGTGAACGTTTTGGAAAAGGATCATGTCTCTCAGGATGTGTGCTTCGCAGATCTGTATCGGTTGGTTTGCCGCCGGGCCAGCCGGTAATGCTGTCTCTTAACTGGTAAAATACCTGGAGATTTATTTCGTAGGCATCGCCTTTTTCTGTAACCAGGTCATTCAAACCATTTTCGTTGTAATCATTATTGGTCAGGCTCAAAACCGGTTTGCCCAGTTTTAATGCGAGGTTGATCACTGCACGTTTTACCATGTTGCCGGTCCACTCGCATTCGCCGGTTAACCATGGATATTTAAAGCGGGTGAGTTCTGTTGCTGCGCTGTCATCAATTACAAATAAAGTATCATCGTGTGTTTGTAAAAGAGAAGCGGGAATTTCTTCTGTTACTTCGTCTTCCACTGATTTTTTTAATACCGGGGCTTTTGTTTGCCCCCAGGCCATCAGCACAATTTTTTTAGATTTTAAAATAGTGTTGATCCCCATGGTGATGGCCATGCGGGGCACCTGGCTCATATTGCCAAATTCGTATGCATTGGCCATGCGGGTACTGTTGTCTAAAGTAATGAGTCGTGTTTTACTGTAGATGGCGCTGCCTGGTTCATTAAAACCGATATGACCATTTTGGCCAATGCCTAAGATCTGTATGTCGAGTCCGCCTGCATCGGCAATGCTTTGTTCATATTCCCTGCAATGATCTTTTACCTTATCTTTTGGGATCATGCCATCCGGTACATGGTAATTATCGGGATCAATATCTGTATGTTCAAATAAATATTTGCGCATAAAATAGTGATAACTCTGCAAGGCGTCTTTATCCATAGGGTAATACTGATCGAGATTAAAAGTGATCACATTTTTAAAACTCAATCCTTCTACTTTATGCATACGCACGAGTTCTGCATATAAAGATTTTGGAGTAGAGCCTGTTGCCAGGCCGATGACTGCTTTTTGTCCTGCGGCATTTTTTTCTTTGATAAGATCTGCAATAAGCCTGGCTACAAATACAGAACCTTCTTTGGGCGTAGGAAATATTTTAACCGGAATTTTTTCTAATGAGTCTGTGAGATCAATCTTGTTCATGTACAAATGAATTTTAGCTGTGTTGCGAGTTTTAAAATTAAAACAATAATGCTGCGGAGCCAAAAGTGGGCAAAGCGGTTGCAAAAACCTGCAAAAAATCAGCGCAGAGATAGATGAGCAGGCAGAGAATACGCAGAGATAAGGATGTTATCTCTGCGTATTCTTATTACCTTATTTTCTCTGCGCTTGATATATCAATTCACTTCTATTTCATCCACAAATAACCAAGCCTTATTACCAGCACCAGGTTCACCATCTTTTATAATGCCTGCATTTTTTGCAATCACTTTTATGTAACGTGCAGTAACCGGTTTTTGAAAGTTGTACAAAAGATGTCTCTTCTCCTCTTTGTTGATGCTGTTGCCCAGCAATTGAAAATCCTTTCCATTTTCACTTGTGTAAAAACTAACAAATTGCGGGCGGTAGATCCAGCTGGCCGTTTGTTCAAATACATGAAGCGTAATATTGCTGAAGGATTGGTTTTTGCCGAGGTCAATGGTTGCGTCGAGATCATCTCCGCTGAAGCCAAGGAACTGGGAGGACTTTGACATCCCGACACTATTTTGAACACCATCTACCAATGTAAATAAACCGCTGCCAGGATATGAGATGGACGGAGCTGTGGTTATTGTTATTCTTTTTCCCGTGGCTTTATTGATAGAAAATTTTTGTTCTATCTCTGACAAGTCACGGTCCAGTATATTAGTCGAATCTTCCAGGATTACCCTGTAGAAACCACTACTATCAATTCTAAAAGCTTTTTGATAGGTAAACCTGTAAGTATGTTTAACATTAAATAAAAGCGTTGAATCTTCTTTTGATAAGCTTGCCTTAGGTATAAAGATTCCCGGCATAGACACAACGATTCTACCGTTTCGTATATTACTTTCAAGTTTCCACATTATTCCACTATGATCCTCAGCCGGAAACAGGGCTGTTTTTAAATCGAAAAAGGCTTTGCTATAGTTTATCTTCCCGGCATTAAGCATGTCAAAATATGCAGGCAACCTTCTCTCAAACTCGGCCCAATTCCTTTTCTCCTTCGGGCTCCACAATACTTCGCTCAAGGCGGCGATGCGTGGAAACAACATGTATTCTACTTTTTTTGGATTGGTAATGTATTCTGTCCATAAATTGGCCTGCGCCCCTAAAATGTATTTGCTTTCGTCAGCCGTTAATGCAGCCGGAATGGGCTCGTAGCTGTATACTTTTTCCAAAGAATTATAACCACCAAAAGTCACGCTGTCTTCATTGTTGCTCTGGCTATGATCGAAATATAAATAGTTTCCGGGTGTCATCACTACATGGTGATGTTGTCTGGCAGCAGTGATGCCGCCTTCTTCTCCCCGCCAGCTCATAACAGTGGCATTGGGAGCAAGGCCGCCTTCTAAAATTTCATCCCAGCCAATAATATTTCGTCCTTTACTGTTTACATATTTTTCTATGCGGTTGATAAAATAGCTCTGCAATTCATGTTCGTCTTTTAGTTTTTCTGTAGCAATTCTTTTTTGACAATCGCTGCAGGTTTTCCATCTTCTCTTTGGACTTTCATCACCGCCAATATGAATGAGTTTGGAAGGAAATAATTCCAATACTTCATCTAATACATTTTGTAAAAAAGTAAAGCTGCTGTCATTGCCTGCGCAGAAGACTTCATCAAATACACCCCAGGTTTCTGCTGCTTTGTAAGGGCCTTTGGTGCAACCCAAATAAGGGTAGGAGGCCAGCGCCGCCAATGCATGGCCGGGCATCTCAATTTCGGGAATGATATTGATGTATCTGTCGGCTGCGTATTTTACTACTTCTTTAATTTCTTCCTGTGTATAAAAGCCGCAGTATTTTTTTCCGTCATATTGATTACTGCCGTAAGGACCAACCAATGTCTGAGCCCTGCAACCACCTACCTGCGTAAGTAAGGGATATTTTTTTATTTCAATGCGCCAGCCCTGGTCATCTGTTAAGTGCCAGTGAAAAGTATTGAACTTATGCATGGCCAGGTAATCGATGTATTTTTTTACAAATTCAACTGAGGAGAAATGACGGGCAACGTCAAGGTGCATGCCACGATAAAGAAACCGGGGAAAGTCGGTGATGGAAACCTGCGGAATGGATTCGATAAAGTCGGCATTATTTTTTTTGATGGTCTTAACTGGTAATAACTGCATTAAGGTTTGCACGCCGTAAAATAAGCCTGCCCCACTATTGGCATTAATTGTAACATTCCGGCTGTCGGTCGCCTGTAAAGAATAAGCATCTTTTTCTTTTAACGATGTATCTATTACAAGAGTGATGCATGACCCTCGTTTTACCCATTTTGTTGTTATACGAAAACGCTGACCATAACGGCTGTTAATGAAGCCATTCAGTTGTTCAGCCACTTTTAAGGTAGCCTTTGATGTGGCATAAATGGATGTTGCGGCATCAAAAATTGTTGTGCCGTTCTTAAGTCTTGCTTCAACAGGCACGGGAACAATATTCAGCTGGTTTTGCGCCTGCGTCTTTAAGCTAAAAATTATGGTGATGCAAATAAAAATATTCTTAATCAATCCTTCAATATTGGTAAAACAAAAAAAGTTCCCGATAAAATTTTAATCGTCGCTTTCTGAAAATCACTTTTATCTGCTTTATAAATGTCTACAAACTTTTGAGGGTTCATGTCTGCCAGTGGGAACCAGCTGCTTTGGATCTGTATCATTAGTTTGTGTCCTTTTTTAAAAGTGTGTGCTATATCCGGCAATTCAAACTTTACAGGAGTTGGTTTGCCGGGTTCAAATGCTTCAGGCCTGCTGAAACTGTTGCGGAATTTCCCTCTCATGATCTCACCACGCACAAGCAGCTGGTAACCGCCCATCGGGTAGTTCTTGCCGTTATTAAGCGTGCCGGAAGTATAAGTGAAATCGTCGGGAAACACATCTATAATTTTTACTACAAAATCGGCATCCGTTGTGCTGATGCTGGTAAGCATATGAGCCATTACCGGTCCCGCAACAGTGATATCTTCTTTTATATCCATGGTAAAAGACAATACATCCGGCCGTCTGGCAGCAAAGCGTTGGTCGTCGGTCATATATTCCCTTGTGCGGCCATTATGTACATCTTCAGTATAAGGAACAGGATGTGCAGGATCGCTTTCATAAGCATATTCATAACCATCTTTTACGGCAGCAACCGGTATAGAGTCTCTCAGCAAATTATGCTGATCTATATACATGGTTTTAACTTCAAATTTTTCCGGCGGCCACTGGTTGAATGTTTTCCATTTATTTTCTCCGGTAAAAAAGATGGTCGCTTTTGACAGTTCGCTCACACTTCCTTTTCCTTTTAAATAATATTGAAAGAAAGGGATCTCGATATTTTTCTGAAAATAATCGGACGTATTGCTTTCAAATCTTGCATTGCCTAAAAAACTTCCTTCGCGGCTCCACTGGCCATGGTACCATGGGCCCATCACGATTTTGTTATTGGTTTGCGGACTTTGTTTTTCCGTGGCCTTAAAACTATTCCAGGCACCCCAGCAATCTTCTGCATCAAACAAACCGCCCACCCAAAGCATGGCAGGTTTTACATTATACAGGCCAACCCTTGCGTTGCGGGCCTGCCACCAGGCATCGTAGTTGGGATGGTTCATCATTTCGTGCCAGAATTTAATGCTGTCGCCAATCATGTTGCTGAGGTTTTTTAAAGTACCGGCTTTTAAAAAGAAATCGTAATTGTCTTTGTTGGAACTTTCAAAACCTTCGCCATAATCTTTTGTGGGAACAGGATGTGGTTTGCCAAATGTTGGATAAAAACCAAAGGCATCCATTTGAAAAAATGCACCATTGTGGTGAAAGTCATCCCCAACAAACCAATCGGTAACCGGTGCCTGCGGACTCACTGCTTTTAAGGCAGGATGCCCGCTGAGAGCTGCTTCCGTGCTGTAGAAGCCGGGGTAAGAAGTGCCGGTTACTCCAACATTGCCATTGTTGCCTGGAATATTTTTTACCATCCACTCAATGGCATCATATGTATCACTGGCTTCGTCAATTTCTTTTCCCTTCTTTTTAGCATTGAAGGGACGCACGTCTTCGAATACGCCTTCACTCATATATCTTCCCCTTACATCCTGCATAACAAAAATGTAATTTTCTTTTGCATAAGCAAATTTATAGGAATACCAAACCGGTGCAAATTTTTCGCCATAAGGGGCGCAGGAATAAGGGGTGCGCATCATTAAAAAAGGATGTTTTTCCGTTTGATCCCTGGGAACATAAAAGCTGGTAAACAATTTTACGCCATCTCTCATGGTTATGTATACTTCTTTTTTAAAGTAGTTGTTTACAAACCAGGAACTGTCTGCGTTTTGAGCTTTTGATGTAAAAGTAAAACAAACGACAGCAGCAAGCAGGAGTAGTTTATTCATGATTCAATCAGTTTAGATTGCTAAATTTACCAAAACAAACTGACTTGCAATGGATGCAAATGAACAACTGATAAGCAATTTTTATACAGCTTTTCAAAAACGGGATGCTGCGACTATGAATGCCTGTTATAGCGACGATATTGTTTTTTATGATCCTGTATTTGAATTACTTGAGCATGGCCGAGCAAAAGACATGTGGGAAATGCTTTGCAAAAATGCAAAAGACCTGACCATTACATACGGAAATATCAAAGACCTGGGAGATGATTATTACAACTGCGACTGGGTAGCTACTTACACTTTTTCTCAAACGGGCCGTAAAGTGGTAAACAATGTAAAGGCACACATGAAAATACAGGATGGTAAAATTGTAGAGCACAGCGACGCCTTTAGTTTGCATAAATGGAGCGCACAGGCATTGGGTTTCAGTGGCTGGTTGCTGGGGTGGAATGCTTATTTTAGAAGAAAGATAAAGAATAAGGCGACGCGAAACCTTATCGCATTTATAGAGCGCAAGGCTGACTGAAACCCCATTATACAAGCAGAGGTACAATGGGGCAAAAACCAATTGCCGCCCCATTTACCGGGAGCAAAGCTCAATACTTCCCCGCGTACACCAGGAGTTATCCCGGTTTCCAGCATACATCACAAAAAACAAAGCCGGGTTTGGGAGGTGAATAATGGTAGGGACAATGTATAGGCGAAACCGGGTCAATACATCGTTGGTAGCATCCAAATACCCTTTAAAGGGGCCAGGCTTGCACCCGGTACCAGCCATTCGTTTGCAACCGAAATGCACAGTTGTGTGTAACTCCTTTTGCAACAGGCGTTTTTGATTTTGTATATTTCTGCTCATTAACCCAAAACCAACTATTATGGACACTTCTGTTTTCGGTCATTTAAACTGGCTGGCAATTTTATGTGGAGCCCTTGCATTTTTTATGCTGGGTGCGCTATGGTATTCCAAGGCCTTGTTTGCTACCCCCTGGCTAAAATTTGTAAACATTGATCCAAACAATGCCGATGCAAAAAAAGGAATGGCTGCTATTATGTTCAGCTCTTTTGTTTTTATGTTTATTATCTCTATCGGCTTAGCAGTACTAAAATTTAAATTAGGATTAATTGGTGGATGGATGAGTGGTGTAAAACTCGGTGCATTTACCGGTTTGTTTTTTGGTTCTATGGCGATCAGTATTTCTTACCTGTATGAAAAACGCCCAATGGGTTTACATTTTATTAATGGTGGTTACACTATCGTGGGAAGTATTTTATCGGCGATCATTATTTGTAGTTGGAGTTAACTGGTGATGAGTGATAAGTAATTAGTACGGTATCGCTTTACGGTGAAGCCTGCTCTCAAATAAAAGATAATTAAAAGGGCGGTCATCTTTTGGAAGATGACCGCCCTTTTGTATTTTCTAATTCCTAATTACTTATCAACTAACGAACTAATCAACTCAAAAACCTATTCCACCCTCGTGATCTTAATCGTGTTAGTAGGTAAATGCAGTGCAACAGGCGTACTACCTGTATTGATCACCACATCTCCTGTTTTTATAAACCCTCTTTCCTTTAAAATATTCAACTGATCAAAAACGATATCATCCAGGCTTTCTTCTTCTGCATAATAAAATGCTCTTACCCCCCAACTCAAACTTAGCTGGGCTATGAGGGTGCGTTCTTTGCTGAAAATATACAAGGGAGTTTTTGGTCTGTAACTGCTCAGCATAAAGGCGGTGTAGCCACTCTGTGTCATACCTACTAATCCATGTGCATGAGAATCTTTTGCCAGTTTTGCGGCGCTGTAACAGATAGCATCACTCAAAAAAGAAGGAGAGTGGGGTTGTGGTGCCAGTATATCATCCCTGTCATAATCATATAAAGTAGATTCTACCTGTTGAATGATCTTTGTCATTGTTTCCACCACCAGGGTAGGGTATTGACCGGTAGCGGTTTCGCCGCTCAGCATTACTGCATCTGCACCTTCCAGTACTGCATTGGCTACATCACTTACTTCACTGCGATTAGGTTTTGTTCTGTCCAGCATACTTTCCATCATCTGCGTAGCAACAATAACAGGTTTTGCCCTGTGCATGCATTTGCGGATAATGTCTTTTTGAATGATAGGCACCTGTTCAATAGGAACTTCCACTCCCAGGTCACCACGGGCAACCATCACGGCATCACTTTCAACAATAATGTCGCGAAGGTTTTTTAAAGCCTCCGGCATTTCTATTTTGGCGATCACTTTTATTTTGCTGTCCTTGTCTTTTATGCGCTGTTTTAATTGGGTGATATCTTCTGTCTTACGAACAAAAGACAAAGCGACCCAATCCAGTTTTTGTTCGATGATAAATGCCAGGTCAATGATATCTTTTTCAGTAAGCGAAGGCATGGTTAATGCAGAATCCGGGAGATTTACCCCTTTTTTCGGAAGCAGCAATCCACCCAGGGTCACGCTCATTTTCACTTCATGGTCATTCATGATCTCAACTACCAACAGTTCCATTTTCCCATCATCTAAAAAGATGCGTTCGCCCGGTTGTACATCAGTAGTAAGATTAGGGTAGGATACATACACTTTATCTTTATTCCCCACCATTTTTTCGGTGGTAAAAATAATTTCAGCACCGGCCACCAACAATACTTTTCCATCTTCCAGGTCGCCCACCCTGAGTTTAGGGCCCTGCAGGTCGCCAAGGATAGCAATATTGTAGGGTTCGTTTTTAATAATGCTGCGGATATTTTCTATCACTGCTTTTTTATCTTCATGGGTACCATGAGAAAAGTTAAGCCTGAAAACATTCACACCTGCCTTAACAAGGGCGAGTAGCTTATCATATGTATCGCAGGCGGGGCCTACGGTTGCAACTATTTTCGTTCTTTTTTGTGAGTGAGCAATACCTGCTGTTTTATCCATTTGCTGATGCAGGTATTTACCAATATGTTTACTCATTTTCTAAAAATCTTTTTTGGTTAAAATTTGGAATAGGATTTTATATCAGGTAGAAAGGATCTTTACGATCCTCATCCACTCTTCGCTGATGCGTTGTTTCTTTTTTACTGCTTCATTCAATGGGATATAATGCATTTTATTGTTTACAATTCCAACAAATACATTGTGCCTGCCTTCTATCAACGATTCTACCGCATGAAAACCCATACGGCTGGCGATCAACCGGTCGAAACAGGTAGGAGAACCGCCTCTTTGAATATGCCCCAAAATGCAAACCCTGACTTCCTGGTTGGGCAATTTTTCTTTTATAACATTGGCTACTTCCTGGGCACCACCAAAATCTTCTTCACCTTCTGCTACTACAATGAGGTTCACCAGTTTTTTACGCTTCTCTTTTTCTGCAAGCGATTTTACAATATTAATAATGTCTGTTTTCTTCTCGGGAATGAGAATGTTTTCCGCACCTGTTGCAATACCGCTATGCAGCGCAATATAACCAGCGTCACGGCCCATTACTTCTATTACAAACAAGCGGTCGTGCGCATCGGCTGTATCCCTTATCTTATCAATGGCTTCCACCGCTGTATTTACAGCAGTATCAAAACCAATGGTGAAATCGGTGCCGGCAATATCTTTATCTATGGTACCGGGCAAACCTATACAGGGAATGTCAAATTCATTGCTGAAAGTCTGGGCGCCGCGAAAACTACCGTCTCCGCCAATTACCACCAAGCCATCGATACCTCTTTTTTTAAGGTTTTCGTAAGCTTTTTTACGACCTTCGTATTCAAAAAATTCTTTGCAGCGGGCAGTCTTTAAAATAGTTCCTCCACGCTGGATAATATTTGCCACGCTCCGGCTCTCCATCTTTACAATTTCATCTTCCACCATACCACTGAAACCACGCATAATTCCAAATACTTCCAGGCCATGATAAATCCCCGTTCTTACTACTGCCCTGATGGCTGCATTCATGCCCGGACTATCGCCCCCACTGCTCAATACGCCAATTCTTGTAACTTTTTGTTTCATCTAATTCAATAAGATATTTTATTAATATAATATAATTCGTATATGGAAGCATTGCGTCAAATGTACACTTTTCTCTGCTTATCTGCCCCCCTCATCACGATTAGTTTATTTTGTAATTATCTTCATAACAAATTTATAATTATGAAAGCAGTGGTTTTTACAGGCTTCCTGTCTTTTTTTTCAATCGCACAGATGAATGCACAATACATTTATCCTGACACAAAAAAGGATAAACAAACAGACAATTATTTTGGTACCCAGGTGGCGGATCCTTATCGCTGGCTGGAAAATGATAACAGTGCCGAAACGAAGGAATGGGTGCTGGCTCAAAACCAGGTAACCTTTGAATACCTTGATAAAATTCCCTACCGCAAACAATGGTTTGCAGAACTGGAATCTTTAAACAATTATCCAAAATTTTCATCGCCTTTCCGCAACCACGACTATTATTATTTCTATAAAAATGATGGGTTGCAAAATCAGTCGGTGCTGTATCGCCAGAGAGGATTGACTGGCGAAGCAGAACTGGTATTAGATCCCAATAAATTTTCTGCCGAAGGAACTACTTCCCTGGCAGCGTTTTCTTTATCCAAGGATGGAAAGTTTGCGGTGGTAGGAAAATCAGCCGGCGGCAGCGACTGGAGAACTTTTTTTGTAATGGACATGGAAACACTTCAATACCTGCCTGATTCTTTGGCCTGGGTTAAAGTAAGTGGTGCCAGCTGGCTGGGCGATGGATTCTTTTACAGCCGGTATCCTTCTACAGGCGCCGGTAAAGAACTTTCCACTAAAAATGAAAATCACCAGGTATATTATCACAAAGTAGGAACATCACAGGATGAAGATCAACTGGTGTTTGAGGATGCGGCAAATCCCTTGCGTTTTCACGGCGTATTTACGGATGAGGAAGAACGTTATGTTTTCTTAAATGTATCAGACAGGAGCAAGTACAAGGGCAATGCCTTGCTGTACTATGATAACAATAAAACGGAGAAAGCATTTAAGCCAATCGTTAAAACAGCCGGCGATTATAATTACAGCCTGGTAGCTGTTTATAAAGATAAATTTATAGTGGCCACCAATGATGCAGCCCGCAACCAAAAAGTGGTGCTGATAGACCCGGCCAATCCTGATCCCAAGAACTGGAAAACTATTATTGCCGAAAAAGAGGAAAATATTGCTGGCATTGCAACAGGTGGTGGCAAAATGTTCATCACTTACATCAAAGATGTTACCAGCAGGGTATATGTTTATTCTATGGATGGAAAAATGGAAAGGGAAGTAAAACTTCCTGCCCTGGGTTCGGCGGGTGGCTTTGGTGGTGAAAAAGAAGATGATACCGTATTTTATTCCTTTACTTCTTTCACTTTTCCACCCACTATTTATAAATATGATATTGCTACGGGTAAAAGTGAAGTATTTAGAAAACCCGATGTGAAATTCAGCCCGGAAGATTACATAACAGAACAAGTTTTTTACCCAAGCAAGGATGGTACAAAAGTGCCCATGTTTATCGTACATAAAAGAGGATTAAAAATGGATGGGAAAAATCCTACCATGTTATATGCTTACGGTGGATTTAATATCAGTACTAATCCGGGTTTTAGTCCTACAAGAATTTCCTGGCTGAACCAGGGAGGTATTTATGTTTCTGCCAACCTTCGCGGGGGAAGCGAGTATGGAGAAAAATGGCATGAGGCAGGTATGTTGCTTAAAAAACAAAATGTATTTGATGATTTTATTGCAGCAGCTGAATACCTTATTGCAAAAAAGTATTGTGATAAAGATCACCTCGCAATTTATGGAGGATCCAACGGAGGTTTATTAGTAGGCACGGTAGCTAACCAGCGGCCCGATCTTTTTAAAGTAGCTATACCAGCGGTAGGTGTAATGGATATGCTTCGTTTTCATAAATTCACGATAGGCTTTAACTGGATTGCGGAGTATGGCAACGCTGAAAAATCTGCAGAAGAATTTAAAAACCTGTATGCCTATTCACCCATGCATAATATCAATGGGTCAAAAAATTATCCTGCGGTGTTGGTTACTACAGCCGACCATGATGACAGGGTAGTACCTGCACATTCTTTCAAATACATTGCAACCTTGCAGGAAAAATACAAAGGCAAAAACCCGGTAATGATAAGGGTAGATGTAAATAGCGGACATGGGGCGAGCAACCTGAAAAAAGGACTGGAAACAACGGCGGATATTTATTCTTTTATATTTTATAATATGGGAGTTACGCCTGTTTTTTAATTACATGAATATTTAGACACGAATTGCACCAATTAAGAGAGTGAACGACAAAAGTTCACTCTCTTTTATTTAACATGCCTGCATTAATAGGATTTTGAAGATCTGCGTAAACCCGTCTCATCCTTGTTATCCGTGTATCGATTTACTTTTGCAGAATACAAACTTTTTAACTGCAAAGTTGTTTCAACATTCCCCTAAAAATAAATCCATGAAACGGGTACACGGCATACCAATACAATCTTCCTTTTAAACCCAATGGACGAAAAGTGGCGGTTTGTTCCAGTTCATTATTGTCATTGATAAAAAACTCCAGCCAGGCTTCTCCCGGGAGTTTCATTTCGGCATAGAGTAAAAGCCGGCGGTCCTGCCTGCTGGCAATGAGCACCCTCCAGAAATCGAGTGACTCACCGGGATAGAGTTTTGTAGGGCTTCTTCTTCCGCGCCTGAGGCCAACGCCGCCAACCATCTTATCTATCAGCCCGCGGCCCACCCATAACCACCTCCCGTAGTACCAGCCATTACTGCCGCCAATGCGCCATATTTTATCCAATGATCTTTCTACATCTTCTACTTTGCGTTTCCTTGCGTCTCTGAATGTACCTTCCTTTGGTACCTGTAAATGCGCCGTAAGGCCCTTGTATAAAATATTGTTGGTGGCGGCATCTTTCCAGCTGGAAAGTACCTGGTCATTTTCAATTTTTACAAATGCGAGTTCAATTGCTTTTTCATAAGGCGTAGGTTCTATATGCAAAATTTTTCCGAGACCGTTGGGCCTTCCAATTACTGCAACCTTCATACTATCCACGAGGTTTTTAGCAAGGGTATAACTGGTGGCCGTTACAAAATACAACCAATAGGAGGAGAGCTTTGGCGTTAAAACCGGCAATACTAATATTTTTCTTTTTAGTCCTCTCACTTTTGCAAACCGTAATAACAATTCTTTATAGGTTAATGTTTCGCCACTACTTATATCAAAACTTTTGTTAAGTGCTTCGGGTAAGCCGATAACGCCTTTAAGGTAAGCTACCACGTCCCTTATAGCGATGGGTTGTGTTTTTGTATGAAGCCATTTAGGGGTGATCATTACTGGCAGTTTTTCTACCAGGTCGCGGATTATTTCAAAAGAAGCGCTTCCCGATCCGACAATAATACCCGCATTTAATGCGGTAAATGCGTAACTGCCGGTTTTTAAAATATTTGCCACATTTTGCCGGGAGTGGAGGTGTTTAGACAATACGGCTTCATTGCTGATGCCGGTAAGATAGATGACCTGTTTTACGTTGGTGTCCGCCATCCTCTTTTTAAAATTTTCGGCCGACCTTGCTTCCATCTCTGCAAAGTCGCCATTGGAAGCACTCATTGAATGAACGAGGTAATAGGCTATGTCAATATCAACCGGGATATTTTGAAGACTTTCTTCTGCCAGCAGATCAACCTCGATAACCGTTATATCCGGGTCTTCAAATTTTTGAAAATCAAATCTTCCTTTGTCTCTCGCACAGCAATACACGTAGTGATCTGCTGCAAGTAATTCGGGCAGTAATCTTTGGGCAATGTAGCCAGTGGCGCCTGTTAATAAGATTTTCAAAGTGATCAATAATTATATGGACGTAAACATATGAAACGGGCAAAGGTTCACTGCAACAAAGTCAACTTCCAACTACTACCTGAATCCCGGTAGTTTTTTGCAGACAAAAATCGTTGTTTCCCGGTAGCGTTTGCCGCCCAGTGATGTCCTAATTTCCACTTTCAATAAATGAATGATGAAAGCACTTCAAAAATATTTGTTACTGGCAGCAATGTTGGTTTCCTGCGGTTCAGCCGCGGTTGATCAAAGATCCGCCTTTATAGCCATTGTTGGAAATACGGTTGGTATTGATAATCTCCTGCTGCAGGATTCATTGGCGGGCAGCAAGTATATATATACTGCATCTTTCGATATGAGTATCTCCGATGGAGTGTCACTTCAACAAATACTCAATTCCTTGCAGGTGGCATATTTTAAGAATACTTAAAAGGAAAAAAGTGCCGGTAGTATGGAGATGCCAGTTTGGAAAGCAGCGTCTCCGCAGCATAAAAAGGTATTTGGTACCCAGAGGGCTCAACACTTTTTTTAACCGACCCTGCAACGGGCAATACATCATCTGTTTTGTTTTTCGCGGAAGCAAACAGGTTGATGTTGCATAATGGGGGAAAGGAAAAGAAAATAATGATGAGAGTGAGGTAGATAAAAAGCAGACAGCACTAACAACTGGTCATGCTCTTTTGATAGTTGCGGAGACAAAGGACATTAAAAAAAGATATATATTGCCATTAATTTACGTTACAAAATCATGTTAATCTTTTAATCCGCTAATCCAGATCCTACATTCT
Organism: Ferruginibacter sp.; assembly: GCA_014379905.1. Classification (GTDB taxonomy): domain Bacteria; phylum Bacteroidota; class Bacteroidia; order Chitinophagales; family Chitinophagaceae; genus Ferruginibacter. Next base: position 39,504 of record JACMKX010000160.1, read on the forward strand.
CTCCGGCACATTAATCCCCAATAATCTCATTCCCGTTTTTAATACATTGCTCACCATAACGGCTAATTGTAAACGCAGTTGTTTCTTTTCAGCATTTTCTGCATTTGCTATGGAGTGAACCGTGTAGAAAGAATTAAAACTTTTTGCCAGGTTAAAAATATAAATAGCCAGGGCAGAAGGGTTAAGTTCCTTTGCAGCCTGTATTAAAACTAATTCAAATTGTTCCAGGGATACCAATAATTCTTTTTCCAGCGGCAGGAGCGTGCTGTGTTGAACAGTTTCATTGGCTAACGGCTCTTTTCTTAAAATACTTTTTATTCTTGCATGTGTGTATTGAATGAAGGGACCCGTAAAACCGTGTACATCAATGCTCTCTTCCGGGTTAAAGATCATTTTCTTTTTAGGATCGACTCTTAGCAGAAAAAACTTCAGACCACCGAGGCCAATGGTTTTATACAATTCATCCAGTTCTTCCGAGGCAAATTCCTTTAGCTTTCCTGTCTCTTCCAGTTTCTGTATAGTGGTATTTCCTGAAACTTTGATCATTTCGGTCAACAGGTCATCTGCATCCACTACAGTTCCTTCCCGGCTTTTCATTTTCCCTGTAGGCAGTTCCACCATTCCATAACTCAGATGGAAAATATTTTCTGCATTGGGTAATTCCAGTTTTTCAGCAATCAGTTTCAACACCTTCATGTGATAATTCTGCTCGTCGCCAATTACATAAATGCTTTGATCAATGCCGTATTCTTCATATTTCTGTTGGGCCAAACCAATATCCTGTGTTATGTAAACCGAAGTGCCGTCTTTGCGCTGCACTATCTTCCTGTCAAGGCCATCATTGGTCAGGTCTATCCAAACGCTGTTGTCTTCATCCTGTACAAACACGCCTTTTCGCAAACCTTCTGCCACAATTTTTTTACCCAATAAATAAGTATTGCTTTCGTAATAAATTTTGTCAAAATCACTGCCGATATTTTTGTAGGTTTCATCAAAACCGGCGTATACCCAATTGTTCATTTTTTTCCAAAGATCAATTACTTCCGGTTTACCTGCTTCCCAGTCGAGCAACATTGCTTGCGTGGATTTCATAATCGGTGCCTCTTTCTCTGCCAGTTTTTCCTCCATGCCGCCAGTTACCAGGCCTTTTATTTCTGCCTTGTAAGCATCATTGAACTTTACATAGTATTCTCCTACAAAATGATCGCCTTTCATCCCTGTGCTTTCCGGGGTAGCGCCACCGGCAAAGCTTTCCCAGGCGATCATACTTTTACAAATATGGATGCCCCGGTCGTTTACAATACAACTTTTAAAAACATCATACCCGTTTGCTTTTAAAATTTCTGCCACGCTCCATCCTAAAAAATTATTCCTGAGATGGCCGAGATGCAGCGGCTTGTTGGTATTGGGAGAAGAATATTCAACCATTACTTTTTTGCCATTAAAAGCCTGGATGCCGAATTTGGGATCAGCATAATTTTCCTGCAACAATTGTAACCAGAAACTGTCCGCAATATTCAGATTCAAAAAACCTTTAATAATATTATAGCCTGTAAATAATTCGGGGTGATCAGCCACCATAGCATTGCCCAATTGTTCACCGAGTGCAGCAGGGGCCTGGCCGGTTTTTTTCAAAAGGGAAAACAGCACTACTGTATAATCACCTTCAAACTCTTCTTTTGTTTGATTTACCTGGAAATCAGTATCAGAAAAAGGTTGGGTATATAGAGCAGACAGGCTTTTAACAGCCGCTTTTTGAATGGTTTGCATGATTGACATGGCGCAAAGATAGAAGAAAGGTTTAACGGTTCAAAGGTTCAACGGTTCAAACGTTTAAGGTTCAACGTTTAAAGTTCAGCTTTGCAACAGCTTTTTTCTCTTTATAAATCATAAATCAGCTATCAAGAATCAGAAATCTTAACTACCTTTGCGCCCATTTTAAAATTATGATCAGTGTAAATAATGTAACCCTGGCCTATGGCAAAAGGGTTTTATTCGACGAAGTAAATATCAATTTCTCCAAAGGAAATTGTTATGGTGTAATTGGCGCCAACGGTGCCGGTAAATCTACCTTTCTTAAAATAGTAAGCGGGGAAATAGAACCTAACAAAGGAACCGTAAATATTACGCCGGGCGAGCGGATGGCGGTATTGAATCAGAACCAGTTTGCTTTTGATGATTATACAGTACTGAATACGGTAATGATGGGCCACAAAAAAATGTGGGAAGTAATGCATGAGAGAGATTCCCTTTACGCTAAAGAAGATTTTAGCGAAGCAGATGGATTAAAAGCGGGCGAACTGGAAGAACAGTTTGGCGAAATGGGTGGCTACACTGCCGAAAGTGATGCTGCTACTTTTTTAAGCGAGCTGGGGGTAAAAGATGAATTGCACCAGCAGTCGATGAAAGACATCAGTGCCAATTTAAAGGTACGTGTGTTACTGGCGCAGGCCTTGTTTGGTAATCCTGATATTTTGTTATTGGATGAGCCTACCAATAACCTTGATGTAGAAACCATTGCCTGGCTGGAAAATTTTTTAGCCGATTACGAAAACATTGTATTGGTAGTGAGCCATGATCGTCACTTTTTAGATGCGGTATGTACGCATGTGGCTGATGTAGACAAAATGAAAATTAAAGTGTACACCGGTAACTACACTTTCTGGTACGAGAGCTCTCAGTTGGCGGCAAGGCAGGCTACAGATAAAAATAAAAAGCAGGAAGAGAAAAAGAAAGACCTGTTGGAATTTATTGCCCGCTTTAGTGCGAATGCTTCTAAAAGCAAGCAGGCAACCAGTCGTAAAAAAGCATTGGATAAACTTGTATTCGAAGACATCACAGCCAGCAACCGTAAATATCCAGGCATTATATTTAAACAGGAGAGAGAAGCGGGGAATGATATTTTAAAAGTAGAAAACCTTTCCAAAACAATTGATGGCAACAGCCTTTTCAGCAAATTAAATTTCGATTTGCAGAAAGGACAAAAAATTGCTTTCCTTAGCCGGGAACCTTTAGCATTGACGACTTTTTTTGAGATCATCAACGGAAGAATTAAGGCAGATTCGGGTACCTACGAATGGGGTACCACCATCACTACTGCCTATTTGCCGAATGATAATACAGAATATTTTGAAGGCAGCAATTTAAACCTGATGGATTGGCTCCGCCAGTTTGTACCGGATTATGTTAAAGATGTGGATGAGGATTTTTTGCGGGGCTTCCTGGGTAAAATGTTGTTTAGCGGCGATGAGATATTAAAGAAAACTTCTGTATTAAGTGGGGGAGAAAAAGTACGTTGTATGCTCAGTAAAATGATGATACAAAACCCCAACTTACTAATATTGGATGAGCCGACGAACCACCTTGACCTGGAAAGTATCATTGCATTCAATGATAGTATGGTATCGTTTACAGGAACAGTTTTGTTTACAACTCATGATCACCAATTTATGCAAACGGTTGCTAACCGGATCATTGAGATCACACCAAAAGGAATGATCGATAAATTAATGACCTACGATGAGTACCTGGCTGATGATCGCATTAAAGCACAAAGGGAAGAGATGTATAGCTGAGAATGATTATTAACAAAATGTTTGGCATGGTTTTTTGAACCTTTGCGGCATCAACAAAATTTAACCCATTTATGAAGAAGCAACTATTTGCACTTGTAATTGTTCTCCTTGCGGGAATTGGAGCAGCATCCGCTCAATCAAACGTTACATCGCAGGAATACACAACTGCACTGGGTGTTAAGTTCTACCCGGGCGCTGTTTCATTGAAACATTTTATTAAAACCAATGCTGCACTCGAAGGACTTGGTTACTTCTGGAACAAGGGAGCACGTATCACCGGCTTGTATGAATTTCATGGTGATATTAATGGAGCCGCTGGTCTTAAATGGTATGCAGGTCCGGGGGCGCACGTAGGTTTTTACAACAGTAAATACGGCGGTGGCTCTTCTTTTGGTGTCGATGGTGTACTTGGGTTGGATTATAAATTCAAAGGAGCTCCCATCAATATGTCTGTTGACTGGCAACCATCATTTGAATTTAACGGTGCCTACGACGGCTTTAGCGGAAACTGGGGAGGTTTGGGAATACGGTACGTATTTTAATTTTATATTGATTTGTATGAAGATAAACCTGTTGATTTTTCAGCAGGTTTTTTTATGTAGTATACAACAGTTCAAAAAATCTTTCTGAATTCAGATAGCACATTAGCATATGAAAATTTTAATTGTAGAAGATGTACAGAATTGGCGAAGGACATAGTTACATACCTTTCAACGCAGTACCTGTTTGCGGCGGGGAGAGACTGTAATTACCTGAAATATCAGGCTCAAAAGCAGGAAATGCTGTTGTGATTATTTCTGCAAAAAAAATCTACAGAAAGTGCAGGTACTCACTTGAAGTAAACCAGTTGTTTTTAATTACCGGCATTTATACAAAATTTCCGTTATAATTTGTAATGCTTCTTAATATATGCATACCAAATTGGTCCGGCTTTAAAGCCAATATCAACCGGATACCTGATGATGCGGTATATGTGATCGTGTTGAGCAACAGCAATAGCAGCCAGGGTAGGGCAAATGACGAGGGTACTGATGGCTATCCTCTACAAGCAGCCCTACCAATTGCCGGTTGCAAGAAAAGAATTGAAAGTGGCAGATTCAATTCTTAAGCAATATAACGGCACTTACTAGGTTAGTCCCCAAACCAATTGTAGACATAGTATTGGAAAATGGAAAATTTTACATGGAAGGTCCAACACAGCCCCGAAATGGAATTGGTTGAAGAAACAGCAACAGATTTTTATGGGAGGTTTATGGATGTGAGTTTTGAAATTATAAAAGACCCGGAAACAGGGCAGATAAAACAACTAAGTTTTACAAGGGAAAGGAAAAATACACTGTCAGGAAAACAAAGTAGTTGACTTTTTCTTTAGCAAGGTAAGAAAAAATGGGACTAGTGTTGATAGTTACCGCGACCCTCATTGCTAACTGGCAGTGAATGTTTCCTGGCTTTTTGGCTGAAGGGTTGTTACTTGTGTATGGGCTGCCCGCGGTTTATTTTGTATCAGATATTTTCTTACAAAATCTTTTTTATTGCACCTGAAAGATTTAACAGCCCCCAGTTTATAAAGGATAAAGATATAGATCCAGGCAAGATCGATCTGTGCCGGTAAAAAACCTGCACGTGCACTACCCGGGTATAGGTGATGATTGTTGTGCCACTCACCTGCAAATAGCCCCGGCCTCCATTGGTTTACTGAAAGGTTTCTCCTGTCAAAATCGATACCATCTACATGTTTTACTTCTCCTTTACCATGACCAGTGTAATTGAAGGCACGTACGCCAACAAACCAAACCAATGCGGAAGCAAACATCGTACAAGCCAGGCCATGTCCTCCCATTAAATAAAAAGCGGCGTACCAGAATGACCAGTTCAAAACCCACAAACCAACAGTATATAGTGGAGAAGCAACCGAGCCCCATTTTAAATATTGGGGATAGTTATTTATCCAGATACCGGAATGTGATAAGAATCCTGTTACTCTTTTGTAGTCCTCTTCATTAAGATCTTTTGCAATTGCCTGGTGATTTACATCGCTCAACATGCAATACATTAACCCCCCCTGTGGATTATAGGGATCGCCAGGCTTATCAGACTTTGCGTGATGTACATGGTGAGATACTACGTACACTTCTTCCGGGAAAGTTTTAATAACCAGGTTTTGCGTAATGAACCTGAAAACAGGATGGCTAAAGCTGTAAGCTTTGTGTGTACAATAGCGGTGGAACCAAATAGTACCATGCGTACCCATAATGATCATGGTATACAAAAGGAAAGCAGCCAGCAACGGCCATGAGAAGTATTCCGCAACAAAAAAATAAAGGAAAGGAAGCAGGCATATCGCCATCATCCAGGTAACAAAAGTGATCCAGTTCTTTTTTGTTCTGAAAATATTGGTGTTGCGAAAAGCTTCCTGGTATAGTCTTTTTACAGATGGTTTTACGAGTGCACCATTTTCATCTGCCCAGCCATACGAGGGTTCCTGCAATATCTTATCTATAAACGCCATATACAATAAAGATCGTTGAAATAATATTTGAAGATAGTAACGTATTATTATTCACTAGAGTTTTTATGTCATAAATAATTCACATTATGTTAGAAAAGAGGTTGTAACTACATCAGCAGGAGCTTTTAAGGTAGTTTTTTAATGAGTATTTAAATTACATTTTCAATCATTAGCTTTGCAGCCATTTAATGAGAGCATTCATCACCCGTATAATTGATTTTTTTTATCCTCCTTTCAGGCGGTTCATGCCGCTGCAAACTTTTCGTTATGCGGCATGTGGCGGTGGGAATGCATTGCTGGGTTTAGTGATTTATATTATAGGATATCAATATATTTTTGCCGGTAGTAACTTTCATTTTGGGTTCTATGCTTTTAAGCCACACGTTGCCGCTTTGTTCCTTTCATCATCGGTCAACTTTATTGTCGGGTTTATTTTGAACCGCTATGTTGTTTTCACGGGCTCCTATTTAAAAGGCCGTATACAATTGTTCCGATACTTTTTGTCCTTTAGTTTTAATCTTTTTTTTAATTATGGCATGTTGAAGTTGCTGGTAGAAGTACTGCACTGGAACCCGCTGATTAGCCAGGTGGTTACCATTTCCCTGGTCATTGCCATCAGCTATTTTACACAACGCCATTTTACTTTCAAGGTAAAAAAAGACGGACATACCGAACTTTCCAATCTTGAGTAGATCCATTCGGGATATTTACATGTAATTTTGTCTGTTTTTTACACATCTCCCTGCCGGTTTATCATTTACGGCTCATCAATTGTTCCTCCAATTACCACTGTTGAGCGGAGCGTCTCCACTGCAGATTCTTAATGATATTGGCTGGCTGACAAAAACATTTATTTATACGTCAGAAGCCCCATGGAACGTGGATAACTGACTAGAGATGACAGGACTAATATCCGGGGAATCAAAAAATCCCACGAATCCGTATGCCTACTGACATTTTTGCACTTAATTCCCCTTGGCATAATGATTGTCAACTTATAGGCAACAAACAAAATAAATAAAAAACGAATATGGCTAAAATCATAGGAATTGACTTAGGAACTACCAATAGCTGCGTTTCCGTAATGGAAGGCAACGAGCCGGTAGTAATTGCCAACGATGAAGGGCGTCGTACAACGCCTTCGGTAGTTGCTTTTTTAAAGAATGGTGAGCGTAAAGTGGGAGATCCGGCAAAACGCCAGGCTATCACCAACCCGCAAAATACCATCAGCAGTGTGAAGCGTTTTATGGGGCGTAGGTTTGATGAAGTGACAGAAGAAAGCAGCCACTGGAGTTATAAAGTGGTAAAAGGTGACAATAATACGGTTCGTATTGACATAGATGGCAGGTTATATACACCACAGGAAATAAGCGCAATGGTGCTGCAAAAAATGAAAAAGACGGCGGAAGATTATCTTGGCCACGAGGTGAACGAAGCAGTTATTACCGTTCCGGCTTATTTTAACGACGCACAACGCCAGGCTACCAAAGAGGCGGGTGAAATAGCCGGCTTAAATGTTCGGCGGATTGTGAACGAGCCAACCGCAGCTGCACTGGCCTATGGTTTGGATAAAAAAGGACAAGACCAAAAGATTGCAGTATTTGATTTGGGTGGTGGTACATTCGATATCTCTGTATTGGAATTAGGTGATGGAGTTTTTGAGGTAAAATCCACCAATGGTGATACTCACTTAGGGGGTGATGACTTTGATAAGATCATTATGGATTGGCTGGCAGATGAGTTCAAGGCTGATGAAGCCATTGACCTGCGTAAAGATCCGATGGCATTGCAACGTTTGAAAGAAGCATCTGAAAAAGCGAAAGTTGAATTATCTTCTTCTTCAGAAACAGAGATCAACCTGCCGTATGTAACAGCCGTTGACGGCGTGCCTAAACATTTGGTTAAGAAATTAACCCGTGCAAAATTTGAAGCATTGGCCGATAAATTATTTGAACGTTGTTTGAAACCTTGCGAAGCTGCATTGAAAGATGCAGGACTCAGCACATCCCAGATTGACGAAGTAATATTGGTGGGTGGTAGTACCCGTATTCCTAAAGTTCAGGAAATTGTAGAAAAATTCTTTGGCAAAAAACCCAACAAGGGCGTGAATCCTGATGAGGTGGTGGCCATTGGCGCAGGCATACAAGGTGCCGTATTAACCGGTGAAGTGAAAGATGTATTGTTATTAGATGTTACCCCGCTGAGCCTGGGTATTGAAACGATGGGTGGTGTTATGACAAGGCTGATAGACAGCAACACTACTATTCCAACAAAAAAATCGGAGACCTTCAGTACGGCTTCGGACAACCAGCCGGGTGTACAGATACATGTATTGCAGGGCGAAAGACCCATGAGTGCTCAAAACAAAAGTTTGGGTATGTTCAACCTCGATGGTATTCCACCTGCACCAAGGGGTGTTCCGCAGGTAGAAGTAATATTTGATATAGATGCCAATGGTATCCTGCATGTAACCGCAAAAGATAAAGGCACAGGCAAAGAACAAAAGATCCGCATTGAAGCAGGTAGTGGTTTAAGTCCTGATGAAATTGAAAGGATGAAAAACGAAGCCAAAGCCAATGAAGCGACAGATAAAGTAGAAAAGGAAAAAGTAGAAAAGATCAATGGAGCAGATAGCCTGATTTTTCAAACGGAAAAACAATTGAAAGAGTATGGTGATAAAATTCCTGCAGATAAAAAAGCCACGATTGAAACCAAACTGGAAGAGTTAAAAACTGCCCATAAATCACAGGATATTGCACAGATTGATCCGGCAGTAGCCGCACTAAATGAAGCCTGGACAGCTGCTAGTGAAGATATGTACAAAGCCACGCAGGAAGGTGCCGGCGCTCAACAACCTGGCGATGCAGGAGATCAGCAGCAGGGCGGTGGTAATGAGAATGTAACGGATGCGGAATTTGAAGAGGTGAAGTAATAATAGAAAGATTGACATAAAAAAGGCCCCGATACAATCGGGGCCGTTTTTTTATGTACCCAGCGGTTATAAATTTAACTTCATGGGCGTCGCACTCTTGTACAGAAGATCTTTATTGTGCTTTTATCGAAGCGGAGGAGCTTGTAACGATCATCGTCGGTTGTTATTAATTTATCGGTATTGAATAATAATTTCAACTGGCCATAATAATATCACCCCTTCGGGTTTTGTTGAATAGCTTGAATGGAATCTTTCGATAAAAATGTTACCCCTTCGGGGTTTTGTTGAATATCTTGATTGAAATCTTTCTATAAAAATGCTACCCCTTCGGGGTTTGTTGAACATCTTGATTGAAATCTTTCGATAAAAATGTAATATCTTCGGGGTTTGTTGGTCCTGTCTTAAACCTTTCTATAAAAATGTCACCCCTCCGGGTTTGGTTGATTTGGATGATCTTGTTGATCAAAATTGATTTACTAAAATGTTACTACTTTGCTGTTATATAATCCTGAAGGGATGGATTATTATAGCATCCGTTTTTAAAAATGATGCAGAACCCCAGAGGGGTGACATATATTTTACAACAATTATTCATACCAATCAAACAAATATTTTTCATCATATTCTATTTCAAATTTTTTCAATAGATCAACGTATTCCTTTTTAAATGTTTTTCGCCTGTGATGTTCCTCCTGGTTTAAAATATATTTATAAACCCTGTCAAGCTGTGAATGAGCATAGGAAAATGCACCATATCCTTCCTGCCAGCAGAATTTTCTATTCGATAAATGATTGTCATTAATAAAATTGGATGAATTGTTTTTTATATCTCTCACCAGGTCTGATATACACATCGCCGGTTTTAAACCAATAAAAGCATGAATGTGATCCGGCATCCCATTAACAATGATGGGCTTTTGCCCTTTTCCCTTAATGACTCCGGCAATGTATTTATTCAATTCTTCTTTCCACTTACTGGCTACCAGGTTTTCTCTTCCTTTTACAGCAAAAACAACCTGGATGTATAACTGGGAAAATGTTCCGGGCATAGTTATGATTTTAGATGTAATAATATAATCCCATTTTGCGTTTTGACATTCTAATTTACTACACTTATGGCCTGGTACTTTGAGATTTTTACCCATTCTTTTTTCCATTTAATACTATCAAAAGATGGGAAATTCAACGTTGAAATAAGTTTAAAGGGAAATTGACAAATAAACAAAAGCCTGCTTAAAAGCAGGCCTCTTGTTTATATGATGCTGTTATTAAAATATATCTAATCCAAACCACCTTTTCTCGTAGCTTTTCTTTGTTCCGGCCAGTTACCCGGTTTGCCCGTTTCGCCATTCATGGGCAACACAGCTTTTTCTGTGGATGTTTTTGCAGCATCTTCACTTGCCATATAAGCCAGCACTGCTGCAACGATAACATTGTTTTTAATATCATCAAATACCAGCTTATCATAAGTATCCCTATTAGTATGCCAGGTGTAAGTGCCGTAACTCCAGCTGTTGCTGCTCAAAGAAAAACCGGGGGCACCTACGGCTACAAAAGATGCAAAGTCGGAACCGCCACCACCTGGTACACCGGGGAATCTTGTTTCCAGGTCTTTTTTATTTGCTGCAGGAACAGCGCTTAACCAGCGGCCGATGTATTCATAGGCATGCAAATAACCCTGCCCCGAAATATTTACCACACGCCCTGTGCCATTATCCTGGTTAAACAATGCCTGCAGGTTTTTTATAATTGCCGGGTTGTCTTCTACAAAAGCCCGCGAGCCGTTCAATCCCTGTTCTTCACTTCCCCAATGGCCTACTAAAATTGTGCGTTTTGGATTAGGATACACTTTTTTTAGAATGCGCATTACTTCCATCATTAAAATAGTTCCGGTACCATTATCGGTAGCCCCTGTAGCACCATCCCATGAATCAAAATGTGCGGAAAGCATCACGTATTCTTCCGGTTTTTCCGTTCCTGTTATTTCGCCAATAATATTAAACGCAGGCGCCATCGGCAGGTCTTTTGAATCTATTTTTAAACTGATGCGTGGCTGGGCGCCGGATACAGCCAGGCGATATAACATACCATAATCTTCCACGGAAAGATCGATGGTAGGCACTTTTTTAGTATTGGCCCCAAAAATTTTATTCGCACCAAATCCCTTGCTCCAGTTACAGATCGCTACGGCGATTGCCCCGGCATTTTCCAGTGCAACAGGTAATGTCCGGCTGTTGTATCCGCTGTTACTTATGCGTTTATTCCATAAGCTGGTTAAACTGTCCCTGTCTTTTTTCATTTTTTCTACAGACTCTTTGGTGCCAAACTCATCCCAGTTATAATCCGGGCGGCCGGTAGGCTGGCTCATAGAAATAAAAACAACTTTACCTTTTACTGCAGGCAGCCATTGTGCAAAAGCCAGAGAATCTGCCAATGCAGGCATTACGACTACTTCACCGGTAACAGTTTTTCCATTGGTTCCCGGGCTCCAGGCCAGTTGTGTGGCCTCCAGTGATCTTACCCGTGGAGCTACCATATCCACATGCGCCACACCTCTCTGCCATCCACGCCACTCTCCATATTTTTCATTGCGGGCGTTTATGCCCCAGTCTTTATATTTTGCCAGTGCCCAGTCACCGGCTTTTTGCATTTCAGGCGTACCTACCAGCCTTGGACCAATGCTGTCTAATAATTCATGCGCCAATTTTTCCAGTTGCGAATTTTGCATGGCTTCCTTCACAATGGCTTCCACCATGGGATTTTTTATTTCAGCGGAGTTGCTGCGCCTTCCCTGGGCTGCTGCCATTAAACCCGAAAAAAGGAGGGGAGCTATCAATATTTTTTTCTCAATTCTCATATTAAACAAAATTTTGTGTAGGGTCTAATTTACTCAATGAATGCCTAAACGACAAAAGCGATTGTACCAATGGCAGGCTTTCAAGGAAATCAAATGTTGGCACAGTTAAAAGTTTTGCTTTATATTAGATGGATTCTTAAAACAACTGACATCAAAATTTTTTAAAATGACAACAGTAATTGTACCTGTAGATTTTTCTGACACATCCTTGAATGCTGCCCGATATGCAGCCGCTTTTTTAAAAGGTCATAGAGAAGTAACCATTATTTTGTACCATAGTTATTCGGGGTCGGATGAAGCGGTGAAAGCAGGTGAACAGCTGGAAGCATTAAAAGCTGAGTTAACAACCGGTTATGGAGTAAATATTGATGTATTGAATCATGAAGAGATTGATTTTGTAGACGGACTTGAAAGAGCTGCCCGCCATCGCAGGGCAAACCTTGTTATTATGGGTATTACGGGCAAGTCTGCTATTAAACAGGTATTGTTTGGCAGCAATACATTAAAAATGGCAGAAACTAAAGCCTGCCCGGTGTTGATCGTGCCGGAAGGAGCCAGCTTTTCTCAAATGGACAATGTAATGCTCACTTCCGATTACAAGGATACATTGAACACTACCCCTTCTGTACCTATCAAAGAGTTTCTGAGCATTTACAATCCTAAGTTACACGTGGTAAATGTTGATAAGGAACATTATATTTCCCTGACGGAAGAATATGAAAAACAAAAACAGGATATGCGTTCTTTGTTGGGTGAGTTCCATCCCGAATTCTATTTTATGCGCATGTTTGAAATAGATGAAGCATTAAATATGTTTGCCGACGATTTTAAAATTGACCTTATCATCGCCGTACAAAAGAACCATAGTTTTATGGAAAGATTATTTAAGACCAGCCGAACAAAACATTTTGCTTATCATAGCAAGTTGCCCATATTGGTGATACATGAGTAATAAAAAGAGATGACATCTTTAAAAAAGATGTCATCTCTTTTTATTGAAAGAACCGGGAATCGGTGCATACTCTGACCAATTTAAATCAACTGGTAATTCTGCATTGCTACATTCAATATGCAGTACCCTTCGTTTACTACTATTAGTTGTTCTGTTAGATGCATGAAGCAGTAATGGTTTCATTAACATAACACCTCCTTTTTCAACAAAGCAGAAGGTCTCCTTTTCTAAAGCCCAATCTATTGTCTCAGGCCGGTATATGCCTTTAAGATGTGAACCAGGGATTACTTTCAACGCACCATTTTCTTCATTGGTATTATCCAAGTGAATTCTGATGGTGAAATTATTTTCTAAAATATACAATGGGGGTTGCACCGCAAATTGATTTTGCTTAACAGTCCATGGGCCAAAATCTTCCAGCACCACTTTTTTATCCACCGAAATGGTAAGATCCTGGTGATAAGCAACAAACCAATTGGAAACTTCGGGCTTATCAAAGTAGATAGATTTAACTACAAAAAAATCATTTCCAAATAATTTTCCTGTCAGTGCGTTGAGTTTGTCATTGAATACAATATCAATGGCTGCAGGAATTTCTTTAAAAAACTGCCTGATTGCAAAAAGATCATTAGTCTTTCTAAAAGTTGGTTGTGAACTATCAGCGTTGGCAATCGCAGATGTAAACAGCTCAATTTCTTCTTCACTGTAAATCTCATTGAAAACAGCGAAACCATTTTCTTCAATTTCATTCTTCATCTCTTTAACTATTTTTTCTTCATCGCTTTCTTAATTCCTTCTTCCACCAGGCTTTCCATCACTTTATATCCTTCCAGTGTAGGATGAATCCCGTCTTCTGCATATCTTTTTGGTAGTCCTTTCTGGTCATCCACCATCGCTGAATAATAATCTACGTACACGATCTTGTTTTGAGAGGCATAATCAAACAACATTTTATTCAATGCAATAACTTTTTCCGCAGGAAGTATAGAAGGTCTCCAGGGAAAACGGTTAGCGGGTAATACAGCACACATCACTACTTTTATCTTATTGGCCTTAGCCAGTTGCACCATGCTTACAATATTTCCAAAAACGGCTTCCAGTGAAATAGGGCCGTTGTTTTCTGCAATGTCATTAATGCCGGCCAGTATCACCACCGCTGCAGGTTTAAGTTCTATTACATCGGGCCGGAAACGAATCAGCATTTGCGGAGTGGTTTGCCCGCTGATACCACGATCTACATATGGCCTGCCTGCAAAAAAGGCACTGTCCATCATTTTCCACCCTTCGGTAATAGAATTACCCATGAATACAACGCGTTTCTCCGTTTTAGACGGGGCGCCCAATATCTTATTTTCCCCTGCATATTTTGCCAGGTCAGCCCAATCTTTATCCTGGCTGCTGGCATCCAGGGAAAGGAAGTTGATCAAAGCCATCATCAAAAGTTTCATTGTTTATCAGTTAAATTGTTAGCGAATAATTCCTTAGTATAAATACTTGTTTTAAGCAGAAGGTGTTTTTATTTCATCATTATCATGAACTTATTTTCACAAGTATATAATAATTTCTCACATTATTGCGTTTCAGGTACTTACCTCCTAAACCAATTTCTTCATGAAAAGAATCATTTCCGTGTTGATGATCGCATTGTTTCTAATTTCCTGTTCAAGGTCAGTATCTGTTCACCAGGCTGCCAACAGGAATTATAAAAGTTGCAGGCCAATAAGATAATTTAACCAGCAAAATGAGTTTTCAATCAGCCCCATGTACGCATGGGGTTTTTGTTTATATTGTAATTGGTTGTTTTGATGCTTAATTACTTCCTATTTACCTGCGTGGCAACGTTTTTGCATATTAAGCTTATCCCCAGGTACATAATTAGGAACCAGCAGGGAATGACCCAATCAATCAATAAAACAAATAACATGAAAAAGAGTAGATACTTCGTAGCAGCATTAAGCCTTTTATTAGTCTTAACGCAGTGTAAACCTAAAGCTGCAGAAGCCGGTAATGCTGCACCAGCCGCTTCATCAGCCCAATTTTCCAAAGCAGATATCAGTAACATTACCAACAGGGAGGTTTCCAGCTGGGAATTTGCCAAAACAAAACAACTGGATAAACTTAATAGCCTGCTGGCAGATGACTACCAGGCTTTTTTTGGTAAGATAACTATGAGTAAGGCTGAAGTGATCCGTAATTTCCAGGTATCTACCATTGCAAATTATAGGTTATTTAATATCAGGGTGAAAAAAATTGAAGACAATACTGCCGTTATTCAATACGAAGCATTACAAAATGCACAGGACCAGGATGGCGACAAATGGGTACCCAATGTTGCGGTTTCCACTGTTTACGCAAGAAGGGGAAATGCCTGGTACCCGGTTTTCTATCATGAAACGCCTATGTTAAAACAATAACTTCCATATAAAAAACTAAAAAGCCCTCCTTGATCGGGAGGGCTTTTAGATATAAATAGTTAGTATAGCAAGCTTACAGTAAATCGAGTGCCAAAGCAAAAAACGTTACATTAAAAGGAAGGATCATGGAGCAATAACCGCCTCCAACAGCGTACACACCAAAGAATGCAGCTATAGATACAAAAAATAATAACCAATACAGGGCTGCTGAACGTTTCTTATCTGCCATGAGTTTTTCTTTTTTGCAAATATAAGGCAGATAACAAAACAGCAAGCACTCTGATTAAAAAAGTTATAAAAATAAGGCTGCTCTTTGTAAATTGCGTACCAAATACACATCTGCATGACCATAAACTTTTATGTTGCCTTTCACAGTTCTTACGGGCAATCATTGGCTTTAAAAATATTCAGTTTTAATGAAAAGGGCGATATCAAATCAGTGGAGCTTCCGTTGCAATACTTAAATGAATCATACTGGCATACCAGCCTCCATACTTCCGACCTGGGTATAGCGGATGAATTTGAATACAGTTACCTATATAAAAACAGCACCACGGGGGAAGAAATGACGTTTAACAAAAGTACACCCGTCAACATAAAGAAAATGGATGTAAAATGGCTGGAAATTGTTGATGAATGGGATGCCGGAAATATTTATGCAGATGTTTTTTCCAGCATACCTTTTGTTTCCGTATTTCAACATACAGAAAAAGTAAAGGTCAGCGATACAAAAAATCCCACCCATATATTTAAAGTAAAAGCTGCCGCATTGGGAGCTGGAAAAGTGGTTTGTCTTACCGGAGGAAATAAAAAATTAAAAGACTGGGACAGCGCCAAACCACTGCTAATGGAATACAAAAAAAATCATTGGTTGCTGAAAGTAGACTTATCCAAAGAACACTTCCCCGTTGAATACAAATTAGGAGTATATGACCTTGCTACAGGGGAAATGGAATTTGAAGAAGGGAACAACAGGCTGTTACCGGTGGTGGCCGAAAAAGATACATTGAGTTTATTGCATCATACACTTAATACCAGTAAATACAAGTGGAAAGGTGCGGGTATAAATGTTCCGGTATCGGCGCTAAAAACGGAGCAAAGTTGGGGCGTAGGTGACTTTACTGACCTTCAGCAACTGGTGGATATCTCTAAAGAAGCTGGCTTGCGTATGATACAGTTACTTCCTATCAATGATACCACCTGCACGCATACCAATAAAGATTCTTATCCTTATTCAGCAGTATCTGCATTTGCACTGCACCCGGTTTATCTGAATGTGCAAAAACTGGGAACAGCTTTGTCCGTAAAATTCACGCCGGAAATGCTGAAAAAGGTAAAAGAACTGAATGCAAAAGACAGCCTGTATTACGAAGAAGTATTGGCTATTAAGGAAGAGGCCATCCGCATGTTATACCGCCAGGATGCAGCTGAATTTAAAAATGATTTTGGTTGGTTTAGTTTTTTCGATCTGCATCGTCATTGGCTGGTGCCTTACGCAGCCTATTGTTATTTGAGAGATAAGAATAAATCGGCCGATTATAATAACTGGGGCGAATTTGCCGATTATAAGGAAGATGCAATACAGGAGCTCGTAAGTCCTGAAAATGAATTCTATGATGAGGTGGCTATCCATTATTTCACACAATATCATTTGCACCTGCAATTAAAAGATGCAGTGGACTATGCACATAAAAATGAAGTGATCATAAAAGGCGACCTGCCCATAGGAGTGGGAAGATATAGTTGCGACGCCTGGATGTATCGTAACTTGTTTCACATGGATATGCAGGCTGGCGCACCGCCGGATGCATTTGCCACCAAAGGACAAAACTGGAGTTTCCCTACTTACAACTGGGAAAAAATGGCAGCAGATGATTATGCCTGGTGGCGCCAACGCATGGAGCACATGAGCAATTATTTTGATGCTATCCGCATTGATCATGTACTGGGTTTCTTTCGCATCTGGAGTATTCCGTTAAATGCAATAGAGGGCATACTGGGAAAATTTGTTTCTGCCTTGCCAATACCATCCTACGATTTTAGTAATGCCGGTTTACATTTTAATGAAGAAAGATATTGCCAGCCGTATATCAACGAAGAGCTGTTGTATCGTTGGTTTGGAAATAACACACAAACTGTAAAAGATATTTTTCTTGATCACGATAAATTTAAGAACGCATTTAATACGCAAAGGAAAATTGCAGCATATATTAAAGATCACCCGGAATACGAACATTTACATCAAGGCCTGTTTGACCTGCACACCAATATCATCGCTATAAAAGACGATATATATGCAGGCAATTATCATTTACGGATAGGTATGCATGGAACAGATTCTTACAAGGCATTGCCGCAAAATGAACAGGCAATATTGAATCGTTTATTTGATGATTATTTCTTTAAAAAACAAAATGTTTTGTGGGAAGAAGAGGGCATTAAAAAACTCAATGCATTAAAACGTAGCACCAATATGCTCATTTGTGCAGAAGACCTGGGCATGGTGCCTGAGATGGTAGAATCTGTTTTAGAAAACCTGCAAATGTTGGCACTTGAAGTACAACGCATGCCAAAGAAGGCTGGTGATGAATTTTCCAATCCATACCAGTCACCCTACCTGAGTGTGGTTACACCATCCACACATGATATGGCAGGCATAAGAGAGTGGTGGGAGGAAGATAAAACAACCATACAAAAATTTTATAACCAGCAGTTAGGTCACAATGGGGATGCTCCTTTTTATGCGGAGCCATGGATATGTCGGGACATTGTAAAGCAACACTTACAATCGCCAGCCATGTGGGCAGTGTTTCTGCTACAGGATTTGTTGGCAATGGATGAAGGACTAAGAAAAGAAGATCCAAGAGCAGAGCGCATCAACAACCCTGCTGATCCTGATCATTACTGGAACTACCGTATGCACATAACTTTGGAACAATTGGCAGAACAACCCGGGTTTGTGGTTACCTTAAAACATATGGTAGCCGAAAGTGGAAGATAAAAAAAATTCAACCGTTCAGGAAGTTCAAAGGTTCAAAGTTGATTACTAACTTTGATCTGTATTTTAATTTCAATCTTGTATAATTAACCGGGAACTGAATAACCAGAAACAAGAAACCAGTAACGGGCACCATGAAACTGTCTTACAAAACATATAACCTTCCGTTCACCCATCCTTTCACTATTTCCAAAGGAACAAAAACACATCAACCAACATTCATAGTGGAACTGGAATATTTCGGCGTAAAGGGTTATGGCGAAGCGCCAGCCATCAGCTATTACAACATCCCTGTTGAAAAAATGATGGAAGACCTGGAAGCAAAAAGAACACTGGTAGAAAAATTTTCTTTTAGTGATCCTGAACGCTACTGGCATTATCTGCACCATTTATTTCCTCAAAATAATTTTTTGGTTTGTGCACTGGATATGGCAGGGTGGGACCTGTTTGGTAAAATGAGAAGAAAACAATTGCATGAACTATGGAAACTGGATACTGCAAAAGCTCCCCTTACTGATTTTACAATTGGTATAGACACTGTTGACATAATGGTTAAAAAAATGCAGGAAAAACCCTGGCCCGTTTATAAAATAAAAGTGGGTACAGAGAATGATATTGAACTTGTAGCATCGTTGCGCCAACATACCGATGCCGTTTTTAGGGTAGATGCCAATGCAGGCTGGACATTGGACCAGGCCTTGCACAAAATTCCTGTTTTAAAAGAATTGGGTGTTGAATTCGTAGAACAACCTTTGGCAAAAGATGACTGGGAAGGAATGAAAGTATTGTTTGAAAAGTCTTCGCTTCCTTTGTTTGCCGATGAAGCCTGCGTGGTAGAAGCGGATGTTGCAAAATGCCAGCATCATTTTCATGGTATCAATATTAAGCTAACAAAATGTAGTGGTATTACACCAGCCCGCCGAATGATAAAACAGGCGAGGGAACTTGGCATGCAGGTAATGGTAGGCTGCATGAACGAAAGTTCAATAGGCACAGCAGCCATCGCACAATTGGCTCCTTTGCTGGATCACGTGGACATGGATGGACCCTTACTGCTTTCGGAAGATATTGCCAGGGGCGTTGATTTTGATAACGGAAGGATCGTTTATACCTCCGGAGCCGGCCTTGGCATTGAATTTAGCGGTTTTAACGATGCTATATAAAAAATATTTGGCTGCCCGGTTATTCCTTCTTTACTTTGCAAAAGAAAATGAAACAATTCTCACACATACATCATTATCATATATTACCACCCGGTAAGCTGTGTTGATCTGTGTGTATATCACATATTTTAAAAAAGGCTTACAGTAATGTGAGCCTTTTTTTATTGTCTAAATTTTTTTATTATGTTAAGAATTGCTATTCAAAAATCAGGCAGATTGTACGAGGAGTCTGTACGGTTATTAAAAGAATGTGGCATACAGGTTAATAACGGCAACAAGCAACTGAAAACCGTAGCCGAAAATTTTCCGCTGGAAATATTTTTTTTAAGAGATGACGATATACCCCAGTATGTATTTGATGCTGTAGCAGATGTAGGCATTGTAGGTGAAAACATCCTGCTTGAAACCAACAAGGAAATTGAGCTTGTTTACCGCCTGGGTTTTGGAAAATGCCGGCTCAGCCTTGCAGTACCCAAACACATGAAATACGATTCACTAAAAGACCTGGAGGGGAAAAAGATCGCCACCACTTACGTTTATCTTACGCAGCAGTTTTTAGATGATAACAAGATCAATGCAGAAATACACAGCATAAGCGGCTCGGTAGAAATAGCTCCCGGTATTGGTTTGGCCGATGCCATCTGCGACCTCGTAAGCAGCGGCAGTACTTTATTCACCAATAACCTCAAAGAAGTAGAAACGGTCCTGCATTCAGAAGCAGTATTGGTTGCGGGAAAAGGTTTGAGTGAAGAAAAGAATCACATCCTGCAAAAATTGATCAGGCGTATCAATGCGGTAAAAACGGCTAAGAACAATAAATACATTTTATTAAACGCACCGAATCACCAGCTAAAAAATATAGCAGCAGTGTTGCCCGGCAGTAAGGCTCCCACCATTGTGCCCTTGGCAGAAGAAGGATGGAGCAGTGTACAAAGCGTGGTAAATGAGAATGATTTTTGGGAGGTTATAGAAAAATTAAAAGAACTGGAAGCCCAGGGAATACTGGTGGTGCCCATTGAAAAAATGATCATGTAATTTTTTGTAAAATAAAACAGCATGGAAAATATGTTTTTTGAACCGCGCAAAGAAGTGTGGAAGGACTTAATAAAGCGCCCTGCATTTGACCATGCATCGCTGGAAAATGTGGTGGCCCCCATACTCAGGGATGTTAGGATAAACGGCAATGCCGCCATTCAAAAATACACGGCTCAATTTGATAAAATTAAACTGGAGGAATTGTATGTTTCTGAAACAGAAATTGAATACGCTATTTCATCTATCGAAAAACCCTTAAAGAACGCCATTGAATTAGCGAAAGAAAATATCACCCGGTTTCATAAAACACAAACTGAAAATATTTTGATTACAGAAACAACGCCAGGCGTATTGTGCTGGCGCAAACCTGTTGCTATACAAAATGTTGGTTTATACATCCCTGGTGGCACAGCGCCCTTGTTTTCTACTTTACTCATGCTGGCTATACCGGCGCAGATTGCAGGCTGTAAAAATATTGTAGTGTGTACACCTGCGGATAAGGAAGGAAAAATTCATCCTGCCATTTTATACACAGCACAATTGCTGGGGCTGAATAATATTTATAAGATCGGTGGGGTGCAGGCCATTGCCGCCATGGCGTATGGTACTGCAACTATCTCGAAAGTGAACAAGATCTTTGGTCCCGGTAATCAATTTGTAACGGCTGCAAAACAATTGGTAAACAGGGACGGCGTGGCCATAGATATGCCGGCAGGGCCAAGTGAACTCGCTGTTTATGCGGATGAAACTGCAGTGGCTTCTTTTGTTGCAGCAGATCTGTTGAGCCAGGCAGAACATGGTACAGACAGCCAGGTAGTGTTGGTAGCAACATCTAAAAAAATAATCCTGGAAGTGAAAAATGAATTGACCCAGCAACTGGCACAGTTACCCAGGATGGAGATTGCCAGGACAGCGTTGGGCAACAGCCATTTTATTGTAATACAGGATCCGGTAACCGCTTTTCATTTTTTAAATGAGTATGCACCAGAGCACCTCATCATAGCCTCTGAAGCTGCGGAAGTATTATCTCTTCATGTAATAAATGCAGGGAGTGTATTCCTTGGTAATTATTCGCCTGAGGCTGCAGGGGATTATGCTTCAGGTACCAATCATACTTTACCTACCAATGGTTATGCCACCGCATACAGTGGTGTTTCTGTTGATAGTTTCGTTAAGAAAATAACCTTCCAGCAAATAAGCAAAGAAGGACTAAAAAATATCGGGCCGGCAGTGGAAGTAATGGCTGAAGCAGAAGGCCTTGACGGACATAAAAATGCTATCACAATCAGATTAAACAAACTATGAGCAAACCGGACATTATATCATTGGTAAGAAATAATATAAGATCATTAAAGCCCTATTCATCTGCCCGCCATGAATTTACCGGGAAAGCAGCTGTATTTCTTGACGCCAATGAAAATGCGTTTGGTTCACCCACCGGGGCATTCAACCGTTATCCCGATCCTTTGCAATGGCAGTTAAAGTTTCAACTCGCCCGGATCAAGGGTGTGCCCGCAGAAAATATTTTTATAGGCAATGGCAGCGATGAAGTAATAGACCTGGCCTACCGCATCTTTTGTAACCCGGGCACAGACAATGTGATCATTTGTCCGCCCACCTACGGCATGTATGAAGTAAGCGGAAATATAAATGATGTGGAAATACGAAAGGTGAATCTTACCCCGGCTTTTCAATTAAACCTTGAAGCTATCGGGAACGCAATTGATGAGCAAACAAAACTATTATTTATTTGCTCACCCAATAATCCTACGGGTAATTCCCTGGACAAGGCAGGCATTTTAAAATTGCTGCAACATTTTCATGGCATTGTAATAATAGATGAAGCTTACATCAATTATTCTTCTGAAAAAACTTTTATTTCAGAACTGATGAATTACCCTAACCTAATCGTGATGCAAACGCTTTCAAAAGCCTGGGGGATGGCAGCATTAAGGCTCGGTCTTTGTTATGCATCGATGGACATTATAGATCTTTTTAATAAAGTTAAGCCACCTTATAACATTAACCTTGCTTCGCAGGAACTGGGTTTGCAGGCGCTTGGGCAGGTTGACCAGGTGAATGAATGGATCAGGCTCACCATAAGTGAAAGAAACAGGTTGAAAAACAACTTGCTCAAATTTTCGTTTGTGAAAAAAGTATACGAAAGCGATGCCAATTTTTTATTGGTGAAATTCATTAATGCCGGGGAGGTATACCAATATCTCGCCACCAATAAAATTGTAGTTAGAAACCGAAGTCATGAGTCGGGTTGCGAAGATTGCCTTCGCATAACAATAGGAACTGCCGGGGAAAATAAGCAACTCATCCACTTACTAAATCAATACAATGGGAAATAAAAATAATAAAGCCAGGCGGGTACTGTTTATTGACAGGGACGGAACGCTTATTAAAGAAGCGGCACCCAGTTACCAGCTTGATTCTTTTGATAAACTGGAATTTTACCCGCATGCCTTTGAATATTTGACAAAGATTGCAGCAGAACTAGATTATGAACTGGTGATGGTTACCAACCAGGATGGCATGGGTACGGATGCTTTTCCTGAAAATACTTTTTGGCCCCTGCATAATTTTGTGATGAAAAGTTTTGAAAACGAGGGAGTGATATTTTCAAAAGTATTTATTGACAGAACTTACCCGCATGAAAATATTGCTACCCGTAAACCCGGTACAGGTATGTTGCTGGAATACCTCAACAACGAAGCTTACGATATCACTCATTCCTTTGTGATAGGGGATCGTATAACGGATGTTCAGCTGGCTAAAAATCTTGGATGTAAAGCAATCTGGCTAAACCTGGATGAACAGTTGGGCGCAGCAGAGATCAATAATACATTGGATGAGCTAAGAGCGGGTACCATTGCATTGACTACGCCCGACTGGGAGAATATATACAGGTTTTTAAAACTACCCCAACGTGTCATCCGGCATGAAAGAAATACGAAAGAAACAAAAATTTCTATTTTGCTGGACCTGGATGGAACCGGTAAGGCTGCTATTAAAACCGGCCTGAATTTTTTTGATCATATGCTTGAACAGCTGGCAAAACACAGCGGTATGGATCTGGGTATTGTTTGCAATGGCGACCTTGAAATTGACGAACACCATACCATAGAAGATACAGCCATAGCATTGGGCGAAGCCGTTGCAAAAGCATTGGGAGATAAAATGGGCCTGGAACGTTACGGATTTTTATTGCCTATGGATGACAGTCTTGCAAAAGTTGCCATTGACTTTGGCGGAAGATCGTGGCTCCTGTGGAAGGTTAAATTTAAAAGAAATAAAATTGGAGATGTGCCCACAGAAATGTTTGAACATTTTTTTAAATCCTTTAGCGATGCTGCGAAATGCAACATCAATATTCAGTGCAAGGGAAAAAATGAGCACCATAAAATTGAGTCCATTTTTAAAGCATTTGCAAAATCCATTAAAATGGCTATAAAGCGGGATATTAAAAATAACAATCTTCCAACCACCAAAGGAATACTATAAATGAATATTGCAATTGTAAAATACAATGCCGGTAATGTGAAGAGCGTAATGTATGCATTAAATCGCCTGGGATTTTCAGCAATTGTTACAGATGATGAAAAGGAATTGAGAAAGGCAGATAGAGTTATTTTACCCGGGGTAGGAAATGCAGGTGCTGCTATGCAAAGTTTGAAAGAGAAAAACCTCGACAAAATTATTTCATCGTTAACACAACCGGTATTAGGTATTTGTGTTGGTATGCAATTGTTGTGCAATCATTCTGAAGAAGGTAATACCCAGTGCCTGGGTATTATTGATACAGCCGTAAAAAAATTTACAGCACAGGATAATTTAAAAGTGCCGCAAATGGGATGGAATAATTTGTATGATTACAAATCAGCACTATTGGATGGACTGCCTGAGAATGCTTTTGTTTATTATGTGCACAGCTATTATGCAGAGGTAGGCAATACTACCGTAGCAACAACACACTACACATTACCTTATAGCGCAATTATACAAAAGAACAATTTTTATGGGGTACAATTTCATACAGAAAAATCCGCAGATACCGGAGACAGGATATTACTAAACTTTCTTAATCTTTAAATTGAAAGCAGGCGAACCAAATATTAAGCGGGAGCATTTTGTCATTCCGGCAATAGATATCATCAATGGCAAAGCCGTGCGGTTAACGCAGGGCGATTATGCGCAACAAAAAATTTATAATGAAGATCCGCTGGAAGTGGCAAAAGCATTCGAGGACGCAGGCTTGAATCGGCTTCACCTGGTTGATTTAGATGGAGCAAAGGCCGGGAGCATTCAAAACAGGAAAGTGCTGGAAAATATTTCAGCAAATACCAGGCTGCACATAGATTTTGGAGGGGGGATAAAAACGATTGAAGATGTACGATCAGTTTTAAATGCCGGAGCAAAAATTATTACTATCGGAAGTCTTGCCGTTAAACAGCCGGAATTATTGGCTGAATGGATGGAGACTTTTGGCACCGGCCGGTTTTTTATTGGTGCAGATGTATATGAGGAGAAAATTAAGATCAATGGCTGGTTACAGGATGGCGGCATGGATGTCTACACGTTTTTACAAAACATGACCGCTATTGGCATCACTGATTTTTTTTGTACCGACATAAAAATGGATGGAGCATTGCAGGGCACTTCACTGGAACTGTATAAAAAAATTATCGCGAAATTTCCCGGTATTTTATTAACAGCCAGTGGCGGTGTTGCAAGTATAACAGATGTAATTGCTGCAAGGGAAGCAGGTTGCAGCGGCGTTATTATAGGGAAAGCAATTTATGAAGGATTGATTAGTTTGAAAGATTTAGAAAAATTAAATAACCCCGGAAACTGTAATTATGCTTTGTAAACGAATCATACCATGCCTGGATATTAAAGATGGCCGCACAGTGAAGGGGGTAAACTTCTGTTCATTAAAAGATGCAGGCGATCCGGTAGCACTGGCTGTTCAATATGCTAAACAGGGAGCAGATGAATTGGTTTTGCTGGATATAACCGCAACGGTAGAACGCAGAAAAACTTTTGCATCACTGGTAAATGACATTGCTTCTTCCATCAACATTCCTTTTACCGTTGGTGGTGGTATAAGAACCGTAGCCGATGTGGAGTTGTTATTAAAAAATGGTGCAGATAAAATTTCTGTTAATTCAGCAGCATTTAAACAGCCGTCTGTTATAAAGGAAATGTGTGCCGCTTTTGGCAGTCAGTGCGTGGTGCTTGCTATTGATACAAAAAAGGAGGAGAATGGTGACTGGTACGTTTATTTAAACGGGGGGACCATAAAAACAACCGTCAAAACAATTGATTGGGCAAGGCAGGCAGTAGACCTGGGAGCCGGGGAAATATTACTGACAAGCATGAACAACGATGGAACCAAAAATGGTTTCGCACTCGATATTACCCGGGCACTGGCAGCAGGTTTACCTGTTCCCATCATTGCATCAGGCGGTGCCGGCAGTCCTGAACATTTTAAAGAAGTATTTGAGTTTGCCAACGCAGACGCAGCCCTGGCAGCCAGCGTTTTTCACTATGGAGAAATTTTAATTCCGGAGCTGAAAAAATATTTGCAGCAGGAAAATATTACGGTAAGAATATAGTGTACTGTATTACAAGTGACCAACAATAATTGATAACATTAAGCACCATAAATGACGAACGAACTAAACTTTTACCCCGGTGAACCGCAAGGGCCCGATTTTAATAAGTATGCTGATGGACTTTTGCCTTGCATAATACAAGATCACAACACCAATAAAGTTTTAATGCTGGGCTTTATGAATGAAGCCGCTTTGCAAAAAACCATTGAATTAAAACAGGTTACTTTCTTTAGCCGCAGCAAACAAAGGCTCTGGACAAAAGGAGAAACGTCCGGCAATTTTCTAACACCGGTAGATTTCATTCCTGATTGTGACAATGATACCCTTCTTATAAAAGCCGTTCCATCCGGGCCCATCTGCCATAAAGGTTCAGATACCTGTTTTGGAGAAGAAAATAAAAGCAGCGACTTTTTGATTGAGTTGGAAGCGCTGATTGATGACAGGATATTAAATCCCGTGGAAGGATCTTATATCAACAAGCTTTTTTCCAGGGGAATTAATAAAATTGCGCAAAAGGTAGGAGAGGAAGCTGTGGAATTAGTAATAGAAGCAAAGGATAACAATGATGAGTTGTTTAAAGAAGAAGCCGCAGATCTTTTATTTCATTATCTCTTATTGTTGAAAACGAAAAAGGTTGGTCTCCAGGATATAAAAGAGGTATTGAAACAAAGACACAAGATAAACTAGGGTATTAACTTTGTTCTTTGTAGTAAAAGAGTGTTGCCGGTGGTTAAAAAAAACCGGGCTTTCATATTCCTAATAGTATGTAATATTTAAAGTTTGAGATGTGCCACCAACAGGATGCAATAGGAAAAACACCGGAACAAAAAATCCGGCGATTAAGCCGGATCAATATTTTTAGACCGAACCAATTGATCCGCCCCAGATTCCAAATACCCGCAGTAGCCATATAATAACGACAATTACTACTACTACGTTTAAAATAGATTTAATGGAACTGGCCATTGGAATAAAACGGTTGATCAGCCATAAGATAAGGCCTACAATGATCAGGGTTACTACTACTGTAATGAGCGTGTTCATATTGCTTGTTTTAGTTGGTTGATGTTATGGTATCAAAAAATCATACCAATTTTTAAAAGCAGGTCGTACCCGGCATAAAAAAATTTTGAAGTCAGCATGATTATATGGACTTTCGCAGCATGACACCGGAACGCAGCAAAAGACTCAACGATGTATTGGATAAACGCCAGCCTGGCTTAACTGTAGTATTGGAAAATGTAACAGATCCTCACAACATTTCTGCGGTGATGCGTACCTGTGATGCAGTAGGGATACAGGACATATATATATTAAATACGCATATCCCTAACCATGAAAAATGGGGGGTAAGAAGTTCCTCCAGTGCTGCCAAATGGTTAAGTGTTCACCAGCATACAGATGCTGCCACCTGTTTTAGAGAACTACGCAAAGGTTTTGATAAAATATACACAACACATCTCAGTAGTGATGCAATTGGCCTGCATGAAATTGATTTTGCTCAGAAAATTGCCCTGGTTTTTGGTAATGAGCATGGAGGTGTAAGCCAGGAAACAATCGCCTTATCCGATGGGAATTTTATTATTCCGCAGGTAGGCATCATCAAATCTCTTAACATTTCCGTAGCTTGTGCTGTGTCGGTTTATGAAGGGTACCGCCAAAAACACCTGGCTGGCCATTATGATAAACCTCAATTAACCAACGATATAAGAGTAAATTTGGCCAGAAGTTGGGGTTTTATGGATGAAGAATAATAAACAGTGCTTACATTTTTCCACACTTTTCAAAATATACCACTTTTACGGCTTTAACATTTGCGGCATATCGTTTGAAATTATAGAGTAATTAAATTATGTTCAGCAAAATATCCTATATCCGGTTATGTATTGGTTTATACCTGCTTGCAGTTATCTTTTCGGCGTGTAACAATGATCTTTCTTCTAAAAATGGCCTCATTCCAAAGGATGCAGAAGCTTCAAAATTCAAAGATTCTGAATTCTATAATTTTTCTCAACCCTATCTTATCAATCTTCCGCCCACGCTGGATGAAATTTCTGGCATAGCTTATTATGCAAAAGATACCAGTGTATTTGCCATCATTGATGAAGACGCATTACTATACAAAATTCCATTAAACGATGCTGCCAATATTCAGCAATGGGCATTTGGTAAACCAGGCGACTATGAAGACATCGTTTTAAAAGACAGTGTTTTCTATATACTGGTGAGCAACGGCGGTATCAGGTCGCTTCAGTTTAATGGTAAAGACATAAAAACCGGTAAATACGATTTTGTTACCGGCGAAAAAAAGAGCAAAAATGAATTTGAATCAATGTATGTTGATTCGGGAGACATCATCATTTTGTGTAAAGATTGCGATGCCGACAAAAAAATAAAGACTTCCCGGTTTGCGTTGAATATTGCTGCATCCCAATACCATGAAATGGCTCCATTGAATAACGGAGCGGTAGCCAATTTAATTGAAGATAAAAAAGTTAAGTTAAGGGCTTCCGCCGCAGCTATTAATCCTGTTACCAATGAACTCTATGTGATCAGTGCCGTAAATAAAACCATCTATATTTTTGATTCGGAATTAAATCCCAAAGAATTTTTTGAGTTAAATCCTAAAATATACAAACAACCTGAAGGGCTTGCTTTTACGCCAGAGGGAGACCTTATCATTTCCAATGAAGTGTACCTGGAGGGCAATCCTAATTTACTGGTACTAAAAAATAAAAAGAAATAACATGAGACTAAAAGCGTGGCTATTTACCTGCCTGGTAATATTTTTTACAAACGCTATTGCGCAGCAGGATACCATCCAGGCTACTATCGTTTTGATTGGTGATGCGGGCGAACTTACAAATGGAAAACATCCTGTTGTGGACGCTGCAAAAAAAACAGTGAAGATGGATGAGAAAACGACTGTGTTGTACCTGGGCGATAATTTATACAAAACAGGCTTACCCGATGACGCTGTTCCCAATTTTGCCATTGCAAAAGCACCTTTAGATTCACAAATACATATTACCAGGGGCAACACCAAAACAAAGGTTTATTTCATCCCCGGTAATCATGATTGGGCAAACGGAGGTAAAAACGGCTACCAGTCTATATTGCGTGTGCAGGATTATATTGACATCTTAGGAAATGAAATGGTGAAAATGTTGCCAAGAGATGGATGCGGCGGGCCGGAGGAGGTAAAAATAAATGATGACATTACTTTGGTGATGATGGATAGCCAGTGGTGGATCCATGAATACGATAAACCAGGTGTGGAATCTGATTGTCCTTTTAAAACAAAAGCAGAAATGCTCACCGAACTGGATGAAATACTTGCAAAGAATTCCAAGAAGCTTATACTATTTGCCACGCATCATCCTTTTAAAAGTTACGGACCACACGGTGGATACTTCACTTTAAAACAACACATTTTTCCTTTCACCGATGCAAAGCCCAATTTATATATTCCCCTGCCCGTATTAGGTTCTGTATATCCTTTAACGAGGGCGGTATTTGGTACTGCACAGGATATCCAGCACCCGTTTTATCAAAGTATGATACGTGACATCAGCGATGTAATAAAAGGAAATCCTAACGTGGTATACCTGGCCGGACATGAACATGGACTTCAGATGATACAGGATAGCAGCTATAATTATATTGTAAGCGGTGGAGGTTGTAAAATGAGCCGGGTATCAAAATCGAAGAATACAAAATATGCAAAAGAGAGTACTGGCTTTGTTACGCTCCAGGTATCAACAAATAAAAATGTCAAAGTAAATTTCTATGAAGTAAACGGAGATTCTGTTAAAAAAGCCTACACGCAAAACATCCTGGATTTTTCCAAAATACCGGAATTACCTAAGGATACATTAAGAGATGTGGAATTTGTTTACAAGGATACAGTTGTAATTTCTGCCTCTGATGAATTCAAACATCCAAGAGGGTTTAGGAAATTCATGATTGGGGAAAATTACAGAAAAACATGGAATGAACCCGTGAGTTTCAAGATATTTAATATCAATAAAGAACAGGGTGGATTTATAATAAAAAGCCTGGGTGGCGGCAAACAGACCAAGTCATTGAAATTGGAAGATAAAAACGGGAAAGAATGGTCTTTGCGAACTTTGGAAAAAGATCCGGAAAAAGCATTGCCCGTTAACCTCCGGGGCACATTAGCCCAGGATGTGGTAAAAGATGCTATCAGTGCAAGTGATCCCTATTCGCCATTAGCGGTTGCCGTATTGGCCAAAGCCGCAGGCATTCCCGCAGCCGCTCCCAAATTCTTTTTCGTGCCCGATGATCCGTCCCTCGGTTATTACAGGCCTTTATTTGCTAACAAAGTAGTAACCCTGGAAGACAGGGATCCGGTACCGGATGGCGACACAAAAAGTACCTACTCAGTCTTAAATAAATTATACGAGGACAATGATGATAAAATTGATCAGCCGGCTTTACTGAATGCGAGGATGCTTGATATACTTGTGGCAGACTTTGATCGTCATGCTGATCAGTGGAAATGGGGTACAAAAGATACCGGCAAGGGAAAATTATATTACCCCGTGCCCCGGGACCGGGACCAGGCGTTTTTTAAATCAGATGGTTTGCTAATCGGTTATCTTTCAAGAAGAAGAATGGCTTTCCTTAAAGGATTTACCAAAAAAATAAAAAAGATCAACGCATTCGGTTTTGCCTCAAGAGATTTCGACCGTTCTTTCCTGAACGCTGTTGACGAAAAAAAATGGAAAGAAGTAGCAGAAGCTTTTGTAGCTAAAATGACCGACGATGTAATCGTAGAAGCCGGTAATGCTTATCCACCGGAAATTAAACCACTAAGAACAGCAAAAGTAATAGAAACCCTCAAAAGGAGAAGGGAACAGTTAGTGGAGCAATCACTCAAATATTACAGGTTCATATCCAGGGATGTGGTAATACATGGAAGCAATGACGCTGAATTTTTTCATCTAAGTAATGATAGTGGAGAGGTAAATGTAAAAGTTTATAAGATCAGTAAAGAAAAGCGTGACACTACCTATCTTTTATATAACCGGAATTTCACCAAAAAGGTAACAGACGAATTAAGACTATTTGGTTTGAACGGCAATGATAAATTTTACATAGACGAAGATGTAGACAGCCGGATAAAAGTAAGGATAATAGGGGGTAAGGGGTTGGATACTTTTGATATACAGGGATCAAACAGAACGCATATCTATGATTTTAATGCTGAGAAAAATGTAGTGCTTGAATCAAGCCGAACCAACAATCATTTTTCTTCCGATGTAAATGTAAATAGCTTTAATGATAGCCGGTATCAATACGACCGGGTGCATATTCCACGGGTGAATGCAGGGTTTAACGCAGAAGACGGCATATTGTTAGGGGTAGGTTTCTGGATTCGCCGGTTCGGGTTTCGGAAAGATCCATATGCTTATGATCATAAATTTGGAGCATTGATAGCGCCCTCTAAAAATGCGGCTTACCAGTTTAAATATCGTGGTGAAATGAACCAGCTGTTTGCTAAAAAAGACCTGATCATTAATGCAGAATTTGTGAATCCTACGCTGAATTCATTTTTTGGAATAGGCAACAAAACAGAATTTGATAAAGATAAAGGGGTTGATTTTTACCGCGTGCGTTACAAGTATATAAGCGGTGATGTGTTGTTGAGAGGTAGGCCCATTGATTTTTTACAACTCTCTGCCGGCCCTACATTTTACCACTACTGGAATGATTATCGTGATAATGAATCCAAAATTCTTGCTAATATTGCAGGTTCCAGCCTGAACGATTCACTCAGGATATTTTCCAATAAAATGTATGCGGGCCTGCGTGCAAGAATGGATATTGATTATACCAATAGCGAACTTTTTCCCACAAGGGGTGTGCGCTGGATAACTGACTTTAGCCGCCTGTATGCTTTAAATGAAAAAAGCTATAGCCTGACTAAGATCACAACAGATATGACAATTTATGCAAAAGTGTCGGACATTAGTAAATTCTCCAGTGTATTGAGAGTAGGTGCAGGACACATTTTCAACGAGAATTATGATTTTTTCCAGGCGGTAAACCTGGGGTCCAATAACTTCCTGCGGGGATTCCGTAAGAACAGGTTTTCCGGGAAAACAATGTTCTATGCGGGTACTGATCTTAAGTATTCTCTTTTCCGGGCAAAATCGAAATTACTCTCAGGAGATGTGGGGATGATTGGTTTTTATGAATTGGGACGTGTTTGGGCAAAAGGACTGCCCAACGGCAGTTTTCATCATTCCTACGGTGGCGGTCTTTATTTTGCGCCATTCGACTTATTATTAATTTCCGCCACAGTAGGCTTTTCAGAAGAAAGCGTTTTATTTAATTTTACACTCGGAACAAAATTCAACCTAACATTCTGATCAGTTTTTAAAATGAAAGATTACACGCAAATATTAAAATTAACAGAAGAATATGTTTCTTCCTTGTATGAAGAACATACATCAAACTGTTTGATTTTTCATAACCTTGCCCATACCAAAGAGGTAGTTAAACGCTCCAACGAGATTGCCGGGCATTATCAATTGTCGGAAAATGAGTCACTTATTTTATTTGTAGCGGCCTGGTTTCATGACACTGGATATCTTTTTGTATCACCCCATTTGCACGAAGAAAAAAGTGTGCAATTGCTGAAAGAGTTTGCCGCAAAAATCAGTTTAAATGAAACTGATCTAGAAGGCATTACAGCCTGTATTATGGCCACTAAAGCACCCAGGGATCCTGTAGGTAAACTACAGAAAATTATGTGTGATGCCGATACTTACCACCTGGGTACAAAGGATTTTAAAAAGCACAATAAAAACATAAGGAAGGAATTAAGCTGCACCTCCGGAGGTAAATTCAATCTTGCTGCCTTCAACGCCCGCACCATCAGTTTTTTTGAAGAACACGAATTTTATACCAGCTATTGCAGGGACCTGCTAAATGAACAAAAAAAGAAGAACATGAAAAAATTATCTAAAAAGATAAAGGAAGATGATCATTCTATTAAAGTACCGGTACTTGATGCAGAACCGGGCCGGGGGATAGAAAAGCGTGGTGGAACCAAAGGCGTGCAAACCATGCTGCGGCTCACTTCTTCCAATCATATCCAGTTAAGCGAAATGGCAGATAGTAAAGCAAATATTCTTATCTCTGTAAATGCCATTATCATTTCAGTAATACTAACGGTGATGTTGCGAAAATTGCAAACCGATCCATATTTAACCATCCCGTCTTTTTTGTTCCTTGCATTTTCTGTAGCAACCATTGTTACCGCTATACTGGCCACCAGGCCAAAGTTAAGCTCTGGTATATTTATGGAAGATGACGTTCAGAATAAAAAAACAAACCTTTTGTTCTTTGGTAATTTCCATAAAATGCAGGCCGATCAATATGATAAAGCTATGCGAAGCATGATGCAGGACCCAGATTATCTATACAGCTCTATGATACAGGATATTTATTACCTGGGTGCTGTACTGGGAAAAAAGTATCGCCTTGTTCGTATTGCGTATAATATATTCATGATAGGAATAATTTTGTCTGTTGCAGCCTTTGCCATAGCGGCTTTAATAAATGCCGGTACCACAACAGCCGGCACCGTAACCAATAGTACAGGCTCACCATTTTAAAATTATCATGTATTTAAACAGAGATATCAGCTGGCTTTCATTTAATGAACGGGTTTTGCAGGAAGCACATGATGGCACCGTGCCTTTATACGAACGTTTAAAATTCCTGGGAATTTTTTCGTCTAATCTGGATGAATTTTTCAGGGTGCGTTACCCGGTCATTGTAGCACTTAGCAAACTAGATAAAAAAACCAGGCACAGATCAAATCTGATGAACAAGGCGGATGTACAGGAACTCGTGCATATCACCATTAACCACCAGCTTAACCGCTTTGGCAAAGTATTATGTGATGAACTGATACCGGAGCTAAAACAAAAAGGAATTTATTTTTATTACAATGAATCCATACAGGATGCGCACGTTGCAGAAGTAAAAGAAATTTTCCTGGCTAATGTACTGTCATTTATTCAACCCGTATACCTGGCGGCAGACACAGGCAATAAATTTTTACCCGAAAACAACCAGCTCTATTTTATTGTTTCCCTGCGCATGAAAGATGGAGAAGGCTTAAAACATGTTGCCATCAATATTCCTACCACGAAGCTGCAGCGTTTTTTTGAACTTAAACAAATAAATGGAGTAAATTATGTCATCTTTATTGATGATATAGTACGACAGAATATAAAGCTGCTTTTTCCCGGCAACGAGATAGAATCGGTTTATAGCATTAAATTTAACAGGGATGCAGAACTGTCGTTAGACAATGACTATGCAGGCGGATTGTTGGAAAAGCTTGAAAAAAAGATTGCTAAAAGAAATGATGGAAAAGCCACCAGGTTATTGGCAGAAGCCGGCATGCCTGCCAATCTTTTACTTTTTCTCTCCAGTCTCTTTAATGTAGAAACCTCCGATCTTTTTGAAGGTGGCCGGTACCACAACCTCAGTGATCTTATGAATTTTCCTGTATTTGATAAAGACCTGCTGTATAAAAAACAGCCCCCCATAGCTTATCCGCCTATCAGCAGTACAGAAGACCTTTTTTCGGTGATACAGGAAAAAGATATATTGCTTCACCTTCCTTACCACGCTTATTCACCGGTGCTTAGTTTTTTTAACCAGGCTGCCATTAACCCGGATGTAACAGAAATCTATATTACTTTATACCGGGTGGCAAGGGAGTCGCATATCGTAAATGCCCTGATAAGTGCTGCAAAAAATGGAAAAAAGGTTACTGCTTTTATAGAATTAAAGGCCCGTTTTGATGAAGAGAATAATATTAAGTGGAGCAGGGTTATGAAACAGGCCGGGGTAAAACTTGTATACAGCGAAGCCGCTGTAAAAGTGCACTCTAAAATTGCACTGGTGAAAAAAAAGACTGAAAACGGGACACGGAATTTTTCTGTAATCAGCACAGGCAACTTTAATGAAACTACTTCCACCTTCTATACAGATCACGTTTTAATGACAGCTAAGGAAGGTATCGGCAATGAGATAAACAGCCTTTTCGAAGAATTATCTGCCGGTAAAAAAACGGATTCAGTATCTGCATTAAAATTCAGGGAATTGTATGTCACTAAAATAAACCTGACCGATAAATTTGAAAAATTTATCGGGAATGAAATAAAACGACAGAAGCAAGGCGGTAAAGGGCTGATAAGAATTAAAGTGAATAACCTCGAAGATCCGCACTTTATCGATCTGCTGTACAAAGCATCACAGGCCGGAGTTACAGTAAATTTAATAGTAAGAAGTATTTGCTGCCTCGTGCCCGGCATTGAAGGATTGAGCGAAAATATTACCGTAAAAAGATTGGTGGATAAATACCTTGAGCATTCCCGCCTTTTGATTTTTGGGGATAATGATGATACGGCTGTTATAACAATGGGATCTTCAGATTTAATGAGCAGGAACCTGCACAGGCGTATTGAAGTGTGTGCAGCTATTAAAGACCCCAACAGCAGGAAAGAATTGCTTTATTATTTTGATACGCAATGGAACGACAATACAAAAGCCGGTACAATAACTGCCACCAATGAACTCATAAGGGCATTACCGGCAGGCGAAGCAGTAAATGCGCAAACTGCTATTTACGATTATCTAAAAACAGCGCATGCTTAAGCTATCATCTGAAAAAAAGTGGTTATCCGGCTTATACAGGCTTAGGTTTACAAGAGTAATATACATTGGTCTCTGCTGGTCGCTTATTGACCTTATTGTTTCTTTCTTTTATTATTACGGCCACCGGCAAATGGAAGAGATCATTGCTATCCGGTTTGCTATTGCCCTCCTGCTGAGTGTATTGTTCGGTTATGTTTTTATCTTTGGTTATAGAAATTTTTTAACAAAACATCCTTTGGTTACAGGACTGTTGATCAAGGGCGTTTTATTGGTTGTAGGAGCAGTATGCATTACGTTGCTGATATTTACAATAGAGACTTTTTTCTTAACTGAGTATAAATATGCTGACCTTGAAAATATTTTTTTTAATGATCAAAAACGACCCTGGCTTTTTTTTAAAAGAACTTTATATTGGCTGATCGTTTTCCTTGCTACCAAATTATTTGTTGAGATCAACGATAAATATTCCCCCGGCGTGTTTATTGATTTTCTTAGGGGAAGCTACCGCCAGGCAAAAAACGAAGACAGGATCATTATGTTCATTGACCTGAAAGATTCAACCCCTATTGCAGAAAAGCTGGGGCATGAGCATTACTTCGGCTTTATAAGGGAATTTATCAAAATGATTTCCCTGGCAATCATCGATCACCAGGGATTGATTTATCAATATGTAGGCGATGAGATCGTGGTATCATGGCTCACCTCCCAAAAAAATTGCAATAAAGCCCTGGCAACGGTGGTGGATGCAAGAAAAAATATTCAAAAAAGAGGCGAGTGGTTTAGAAGAAAATATGACATAGTGCCCGAGTTCAGGGTTGGTATACATACCGGGAATGTTACAATAGGTGAAATAGGAGTTGTAAAAAAAGACCTTGCCATGAGTGGCGATACCATGAATACTTCCGCCCGTATAAGAAGTGCCTGCAACGAACTGAATCAAAAATTCCTGGTGTCAAAGGAGTTTGTAGAATGTGCCGGTTTGCAGCCAATGCATGCAGAATACCTGGGCGATTTTGAACTGAAAGGGAAATCCGAACATGTAGCGCTCTATTCTCTCAAAATTTAAATTATCTTTCAAACATGATTGATGAAAAAAAGAAATGGAGCGGGCGGCTCAAGATTCTCGGCCTCGATCTTAGTATTATACTTCTATCTTTTATTGCATCTGTAATTATAATGATCCTGCTGGTAAAATTGGTTTTTTTTGAAACAGCCAACCATTACGATGTGGCCGCCTTCAACCTGGTAGGAAGGTATGTATCAGACAGGAATACAGCTATCATGGAGTTTTTTACATTGCTTGGCTCTCATCGGTTTTTGGTGCCGGCTAATTTGCTGCTGATTGCCTATGCAATTTTTATTCAAAAAAATACCTGGCTGGCAATAAAAGTTGGCGCCATTGGTGTAAGCAGCCTTATCCTTATGTTTAGCCTTAAAGCCTTGTTCAACAGGCCAAGACCTGAAACCCCTTTGCTCTACGAAGTACCGGGCCTGAGCTTCCCCAGCGGCCATGCATTTATGAGTTTTACTTTTTTTGGTTTACTTATATATCTTACGCTAAAGCAGGTCATCAATCCTTTGCTTAAATACGGCCTGAGTTTAATTTTATTCATAACGATAGTATTCATCGGTCTTAGCCGGATTTACTTACGTGTACATTATGTAACTGATGTGGCTGCAGGCTTTTCACTGGGTATGATATGGCTGGTGATATCGCTGTATAGTATTCAAATGATTGAAAAGAATAAAGCGAAATTGCCACCCGTAGATTAAGCCCTTCCAAATCAGCTTTTTTCTGCCGTTTCCTATAACTTTAAGCAAATAATAAAACACGACTAATGAGCAAATTATTGCTGCCACTATTGTTGCTGGCTTCCAATGTTCTGTTGGCGCAGGATAAAAAACCACTCACACATGATGTTTATGATGGCTGGAAATCAATAGGCGAAAGAACCATCAGCAATGATGGAAATTATATTGTATACGCTGTCAATCCACAGGAAGGCGATGGAGATATGGTTGTACAAAATGTAACAACAGGCTATAAAAAAATAATAGCAAGAGGATATAACAGCGTGATTACAGAAGATAGCCGGTATGCCATTTTTAAGATAAAACCTGGCTTTCAGGATACAAGACAGGCAAAAATAAAGAAGAAAAAGCCGGACGAAATGCCAAAAGATTCGTTGGCAATCCTGTTACTGGGAACCGACAGCATGGTCAAAATAACCCGGGTAAAGTCCTACAAAACACCGGAAAAGGGATCGGGCTGGCTGATATATCACTTAGACAAACCCCTGCCGGATTCAGTTAAGAAAAAAGCATCACCAGATTCATTGAAATTAAAAATAGATAAACTGGCAAAACTTGCAGACTCCCTTATCCGTAAATCGCTGGATTCTGTAAAAGGAAATATAGAAAAAGAAGAACTTATTAAGGCGGCCAACAAAGCCGTAAAGGAGATCTATAAAAAAGCGGATGAACTGGAAACTGCAATAGCCGATGCAGAAGGAGACGACACGCCGGGAAGCGGAGCTACTACCGAAGGAACAGAACTCATTGCAAGGAAACTCAACGGGCCGGGCGAAAAATCTTTCAAACTCGTCAATAAATATGTGCTGGATGAAAAAGGGAAAAAATTATTAATTGAAACAACAAAAAATAGTAAGGATACCAACAGTAAGGCATATGTTTTATTGTACAACCTGGAGTCAGGAAAAACGGATACCATACTTCGAAGTTTTAATGATGCGAAAAATTTTGCTTTTGATGAAGCCGGAGAACAGTTGGTTTTTGTTGCCGAAAGAGATAGCAGCAGTAAATCGTTGCAAAAATTCTACAAGCTCTGGTATTTTAAACCCGGTATGGATAGCGCCACTTTATTGGCTGACAAAAATACCATCGGAATGCGGCTGGGCTTTTCCGTAAGTGAAA
This sequence comes from Ferruginibacter sp., assembly GCA_014379905.1. Lineage (GTDB taxonomy): Bacteria > Bacteroidota > Bacteroidia > Chitinophagales > Chitinophagaceae > Ferruginibacter. The sequence goes on from JACMKX010000160.1 coordinate 78,205, forward strand.
ATGCCAATATACGTTTTAGCAAGGATGGGCAAAAAATATTTTTTGGTACCGCACCCGTTCAGCCTGCGAAAGATACCACGCTGGTTGATTTTGAACTGGCCCGCCTGGATATATGGACGTATAAAGATGATTACCTTCAGCCACAACAATTAAAACAATTAACGCAGGAGCAACGGAGGAGTTACCTGGCAGTAACAAGGCCGGGTACAAAAGAAATAGTACAGCTGGGCAGCGAAGACATGGAGAATGTAAGCCTGGTAGATGAAGGCAATGCCAATTGGGTATTGGCGCAAACTTCTAAAGGCAACCGGGTGTCCGCGCAGTGGGAAGGAAGATCAAAAGCAACTGCATACATTGTAAATACTACTACTGCCGCTAAAACAAAGATCAATAATAACAGCTATGGTTTTTACAGTGCTTCCCCCAACGGCAAGTATGTGTATTGGTATGATCCGGCAGCTAAAAACTACTTTAGTTATAATGTGGTAACTGCAGCCATCAATAACATGTCGGCTAAAATTAAAGAACCCTTGTATGATACGGAAAATGATGTGCCCGATTATCCGTCTGCAGCCGGCAATATCAGCTGGGTAGGGAGTGACCAGTATTTTTTGATCAAAGATGAATTTGATATCTGGCAGGTTGATCCCAACGGTGAGGAACTGCCGAAAAATATCAGCAACGGTTATGGCAGAAAGAAGAAAACTGAATTCAGTTATGTGAGACTTGATCCGGAAAAAAGATTCCTGGAGCCGGGAGAAACCATCCTGTTACAATCGTTAAATAAGGAAAGTAAATTTGCAGGGTATTTCACTAAAAAAATTGATATCATCAGTGATCCAGTTAAAATTTCGGAGGGCGCTTTCGCCAATGGAGCAGTACTTAAAGCAAAAGATGCTTCACAATATATTGCTATGCGTTCAACCCCTGCTGCGGCTGAATTGTATTCAGGTGCAAGCCTTGATAACCTTACTGCCGTTACTCATTTAGCAGATCAGCAAAAAGATTACAACTGGTTAAAAGCAGAACTGGTAAAATGGAAAATGTTTGATGGTAAAATGAGTGAAGGGATTTTATTCAAGCCAGAAAATTTTGATCCTAAGAAAAAATATCCCGTGGTTTTTTATTTTTATGAAAGAGATGCAGATGGGTTGTATAGCTATCGTTCGCCGGCTCCCAGTGCATCAACCATTAACATCGCTTATTTTGTAAGCAACGGCTACCTGGTATTTGATCCTAACATTTATTATAAAACCGGGGAGCCCGGGCAAAGCGCTTATAACAGCGTGGTGAGTGCTGCTAAATATTTATCAACCATGCCATTTGTTGATAGTACTAAAATGGGTATCCAGGGTCAAAGCTGGGGAGGATACCAGGTGGCTTATCTCGTCACCAAAACAAATATGTTTCGTGCTGCGGGAGCTGGTGCGCCGGTGGCAAACATGACAAGTGCTTATGGCGGTATTCGCTGGGGCACCGGGGTAAACAGGCAATTCCAGTACGAAAAAACACAAAGCAGAATAGGTGCTACCTTATGGCAACGCCCAGATCTTTACATAAAAAATTCCCCCTTGTTTACAGCCGATAAAATTAAAACGCCTTTGCTTATTATGCACAATGATGCCGATGGCGCTGTACCCTGGTACCAGGGAATTGAGTTATTCACCGCTTTAAAAAGACTCGATAAAAAAGTATGGCTGCTTCAGTACAATGGTGAAGATCATAACCTGGTTGAAAGAAAAAACAGGAAAGACCTGTCTGTGCGCCTGGGCCAGTTCTTTGATCATTATTTAAAAGGAGCAAAGCCGGCCAAATGGATGACAGATGGTTTGCCTGCAATAGATAAGGGAAGAGACTGGGGATTTGATCTGCAGTGAAAAGTAGGGTGGGTCACCTGAAAAAACTGACTCACCCGGGTTCGGGGGATTTCCGTACAGGCCGATCACCTTTCATAAGGTGGTCGACCTGTACGGAAACAAAAAAAAGAAGCTTACGGGCTTCTTTTTTATACCGGTCATAAAATCATTATAACCGGCGTATATCCTGACATCTTAAAAAGCACCAGGTTGTCCTGTAACCTGCATATAGCCTGCACAATCAAAAACCTGGTGCCCTATAGATGTATCTGCTGTTGTACGAGCTAAAAGTAAAGATCGTTTTTACTAACTCATAGTTTTTACAGTTAGAGTTTTGCACATTTTTGAAAGGTTTTAAACATTAAATGTGCCTTTACGTGTTGCGAGTTCCGTGTTATGGGTTGTATCGCATAATCCGAAACCCTCAACCCGAACTTCATTTATTTTTAAATAATTTCCATTCTGTTGCTGTCATTTCAAATTTTGTTTCGTTCTTATGAACGGTGCCGGTGGCTGTCAAGCCATGGTTGGCATAAAATATTTCCGCCTTTGTTCCCGGCGATGTACCGAGCCATACATGCTGCTTGTTTTGCGTAAAATACCAATCCATCATCAGGCAATGCAGTTGTTTCCCGATCCCCTTTCCTTCAAATACCGGGTCAACAAACAATGCCCAGATATTATCCTCTTTCAGATCAGCGATGGCAAATCCAACAACGGTGTCATTAGTAATGCAAACCCATCCTTTGCCCCTGTCCATCATAAATTCTTCGCAATCGGCATCGCTTACCAATGCGGGGTTGCTAAGCCTATTTTCTTTTACAGCATTTCTTACTACCTGTATTTGCGGTATATCGCTAACCCTTGCTTCCCTGAATATCATACAATAAAATTAATAATTTTTGAACCGGGCAAAAGTTCAAACCGGTTTATTTGATCAATATCAATTACATTCTCAGTTTGCTTTTGTAAATTACCCTTACTTAAAACAACTGTCTATGCTCAAACGAACTTTATTCCTCCTGCTTATTTTGCCATCTGTTGCGCTCCGTGCGCAGGAAAAACCAATTGCCTTCAAAGGTGCGCTTATTTACACTGCTGCCGGCGAGCCTGTAGCCGGCGGCGTATTAATTGTTCAGCAAGGTAAAATTATAAGCATCGGCGGGGCCGGAACAAACATCCCTGCCAATGCAACGGTTGTTGATGTTAGCGGCAAAGTGATCATGCCCGGCCTTGTAGACAGTCATTCACATCTGGGCGGGCCGGAAGGAGGAGATGCTTCAGCAGCATTGAACCCGGACGCAAGAGCCATGGACGCAGTAAATCCAACCAGCGACGGATTTAAAAAAGCCCTGGCCGGTGGTATCACTACCATCAATATAATGCCGGGCAGCGGACACCTCATAAGCGGGCAAACTATTTATGTAAAGATGAGGGATGGAAAAGTCATCGAAGATCTTTTGCTTACCAATGAAAAAGGATTGTATGGCGGTTTAAAAATGGCCAATGGCACCAATCCTATAAGAACTACTGCAGGAGTATTTCCCGGCACAAGAGCAAAAAGTGCAGCCATGGCCCGCGAACTTTTTACAAAAGCTGTAGAATATAAAAAGAAAATAGAAAAGGCCGGTAAAGATTCTTTCAAATTCCCGGAAAGAGACCTGCGCATGGAACCACTGGTAGAAGTATTGCAGGGAAAAAGAGTAGTACACTTTCATACACACAAGGCCAATGATATATTAACTGCTATCAGGATAGGCAAAGAGTTTGGTTTTAAGCCTGTGTTGCACCATGTATCCGAAGGATGGAAAGTGGCCGGTGAAATTGCAGCAGTTGGATTGAGTTGCTCTATCATAACCATTGAAGCGCCTGGTGGGAAGATGGAAGCTATGGATCTGTCGCTGAAAACAGGCGCTATACTGGAAAAGGCCGGTGTGCTGGTAGGTTTTCATACAGATGATGGTATTACAGATTCCCGGCTTTTTATACGCTCGGCTGCATTGATGGTACGAGAAGGAATGAGCAGGAACAAAGCCATTGAGGCATTAACCATTGCAGGTGCCCGTATGCTGGATCTCAGCAGCCGGGTAGGATCCATTGAAAAAGGAAAAGATGCTGATTTTATTATATTGAGCGGCGACCCATTCAGCGTGTATACAAAACTGGAGCAAACATGGGTTGAAGGACAAAAGCGATGGGACATTACCAATCCTGCAGACAAAGCATTTTTACTGGGAGGATATGGTGTGTATTCAAACGACAGGGGAGAATTTCATCATCATGGCAATGACGGAAATGACGCTAACTAATCATCTATTAAAAAACTAAAATGAAAAAAATAGTTACAACGCTCACTTTTTTGTCGGCACTCTTTTTTACAAAAGCGCAGGTAGCCATTAAAGGCGAGATCGTTTACACAGTCTCAGGTAGTCCTGTTCAAAATGGAGTAGTATTAATAAACAATGGTAAGATCGAAAATGTAGGCGCCAATCTTGTTATTCCTGCAGGGTATAAAATATATGAAGCAAAGGTAGTAACACCCGGGCTGGTAGATGCAAGAAGCCTGGTGGGTATTTCAGGAGCAATGAATATCCCTGTAGACCAGGACCAGTTAGAAAAGTCAAGCCCTGTTCAGCCAGACCTGCGCGCTATTGATGCATACAATCCTGAAGAGAGTTTGATAAAAGTGGTAAGAGACAATGGTGTTACCACTATCCATACCGGCCATGGTATTGGCGCATTGGTTAGCGGACAAACCATGATAGCAAAAACAAAAAATGGTACGGTGGAAGATGTAACCATTAAACCGCTCGCAATGCTTGCCATGACACTGGGGCCTTCTGTATCCGGCAATTTTCCTTCACCGGGAACCAAAGCAAAGCAGGTGGCAATGATCCGTACAGAATTGTTGAAAGCGCAGGCTTACGCAAAAAAGCAACTGGATAAAGATAGCAGCAAGCGCCCGCCGGAAGATATTAAAACGGATGTATTGGTTAAGTTACTGAAAGGAGAAATAAAGGCACTCATCACTGTCAATAGCAGTACAGATATCATGAATGCCATTCGTCTTGCTAAAGAATTTAATTTAAAACTGGTATTGGATGGTGCCGCAGAAGCCTATCGCCTCATCCCGCAAATAAAAGAAGCAAAGGCAGAAATTGTATTACACGCTACAATGGCCCGCAACGGAGGCGATATGGTAAATATGTCAAGAGAAAGCGCAGCACTGTTAACCGCTGCAGGGATAAGCGTCAGCATTGAGACAGGCTATGAAGGATATGTTCCTAAAACGAGAATATTGTTATTTGAAGCTGCACAAGCCATTCCTTATGGATTAAGTTTTACAGATGCTTTAAAATGTATTACCATCAACCCGGCAACATTGCTTGGCCTGGAAAAAAGAATAGGTACCATTGAAAAAGGAAAAGATGCAGATATTGTTTTATACAATGGCGACCCTTTTGAATATCTTACGAAAGTTTGTGTCGTTTTTATAAACGGGGAACCGGTAAAAGAAGATTGTAAATAATTATAATAGCTGAATGTCTAAACATATTTTAAAGGAACTTCCCGAACTGGTGAAAGCCGGTGTTATCACGGATGATATATCCGATAAGATCGAAAATTTTTACCGGCAAAAACAAAGAGCGCAACCCGATGGCAGGATCAATACTTTATTTGCCATCATTGGTACCATACTGGTTAGCCTCGGTATCATCTTAATTGTTGCCCATAACTGGGATCAGTTCTCCCGGCCGGTAAAATTATTCTTCTCCTTTATGCCGCTGGTCATTGGCCAGGCTCTATGTGGTTATACATTATATACAAAAATGGATAACACGGGTTTCCGGGAAAGTAGTGCCACTTTTTTATTCTTTGCTTTCGGTGCATGTCTTTCATTGGTAAGCCAGTTGTACCATATTAGCGGCACTATTCAGGAGCTGATATTTACCTGGATGCTGGTTAGTTTCCCATTGATCTATATCATGCGTTCCTCCATGGTTTCCTTATTATACATATGCGGAATAACGGTTTATGCCATGTATGACAGCTATGGATACAACACAAAAGAATGGCACCATTACTGGTGGATGTTGTTGCTGGCGCTGCCGCATTACCGGTTGCTGTTTAAAAACAGGCCGCAGGGCAATTTTACTTATTTCCATCACTGGTTTATCCCGTTAACACTTACTATTTGCCTGCCAACGATAGGATCCCATGTTTCTGAACTAATATTTATAGCCTATATGAGCATGTTTAGCGCTTTTTATTTATTAGGAACCTCGGCAACCTTTTACAATAAAAGGATTTTTAGCAATGGGTATATTGTGATTGGCTCACTTGGTACGGTGATACTTTTATTGCTCGCCAGTTTTCGTTTCTTTTGGGATGAGTTTAAAGATCTGCGGCAATATGTATCGGGAAAACATAATTTTTCCAGCGTACCTGAAACAATCGCTGCAGCTGTATGGTTTTTTATTGCCAGCATTTTACTCATCAATCATTTACGTAGAAGAGAAAGTAAACCGGTGAATTTTATGGGCTTTATCTACGTCGTTTTTGCAGCTATATTTATTATCGGTATTGCTAACCCTTCAACCGCGGCCATTATAGTAAATATATTGGTCTTAGGAGTAGCTGTTTTCATCATAGCCCGGGGAAATTACCTGGATCATTTAGGGATATTAAATTATGGATTGCTTGTAATAACAGCACTGGTCATTTGCCGCTTTTTTGATACCAATATTTCATTCGTCATCAGGGGGGTTATGTTCATAGGTGTGGGCGCAGGATTTTTTATTGCCAATAGCAGGCTGATCAAAAAAAGAAAATCATACAATGAAAAATAAAAATAAAATAATTATATGGCTGGCGTTTGCATTACTGGTATTGCTGCAGTTGTGGGTACCCGCTTCCGTTATCCGTAAAAAAGAAGATATACTCTCAACCGGTACAGCGTTTAAATTCCGAACGGCTCCCCGTGATCCCAATGACTACCTGAGAGGGAAATACGTGTTTCTTAATTTTAATGAAACTGCTTATACAATAACCAATGGAAAAAATTTTGAGAATGGCCAGCTTATTTATGTAACCGTGGGCACAGATTCGGCCGGTTTTGCAAAGATCATTGCCGTTTCAGATAATGAAAAAGATGCGCCTGAAAATCATATCAAAACGTTGGTGAATTATACTGATTATGCTGATCCTAAAAAAATATTTGTACAGTGGCCATTTGAGAGATTTTATATGGAAGAATCAAAAGCCCCGCTGGCAGAAGAAGCCTATAACGAAACCAGGGTAGATAGCAGCATTATTAGTTATGCCCTCGTAAAAGTAAAATATGGCGATGCCGTATTAGAAAATGTTTACATCGATAACAAGCCAATTGATGAATATATAAAGAAGAAATAATGGCAAAGCAACATCATTATAAAACTTTGATTACCTGGACGGGAAACAGGGGAGAAGGTACATCAGGTTACCGCAACTATGATCGGGCGCATATTATCCAGGTTGAAAATAAGGAAATCATCAGGGCCTCGTCTGATCCTGCTTTTCTTGGTGATCCTTCCGCCCATAACCCCGAAGACTTGCTGCTGGCGTCGCTGTCCTCCTGTCATATGCTTTGGTACCTGCATTTATGTGCCGACAATGGGGTGGTAGTTTTATCCTACTCCGATAATGCAGCTGGTATCATGGAAGAAAACCCGAACGGCGGAAAATTTATAGAAGTGACCCTGCATCCTGTGGTAAAAGTGGCGCATCCTTCTATAATCGGTATAGCAACTGCTTTACATGCCCAAGCCCATAAAAAATGTTTTATAGCCAACTCCTGTAATTTTCCTGTAAAACACGAAGTAAATATTTTAGTTTAGAGCAGCAGTTAATTTTTCTTAAAAGCAATAGTGCTGTCGTCATTGAGGTATAATACCAACTGCCCGTTACTGAAATAATAAGTAACTACCTGGCTGCTTAGTTTATGTAAAAACTCGTTTTCTTTTTTATTGCCCGGGCAAGCCATTTTAGTGCCAGCCAGTGCAGAAAATTTTATCCTGCTGCCCTGCACTTCTATGCTGCCATTAACGTGGTTGCAACCATCATGACCACTTATACTTCCGCCGGAAAGATCAAAGGATAATTCAGGCAATCCTTTGCTAAAATCAGCTGCAAGAACGGCGATGCTGCTAACCTTTTCCAGTATCCATTTGCCGTTAAGCGTTTCGTTAACCAGGTATTGCCCGCAACCTTCGTAGCGTTTTCCATCTACGTCTACTGTAACTTTTTTGTTGAATTTGTCCCCACTCAATGCATCGGTACACCCGTCGTTTAAAAGAGTGATGACCATGTTTCCCATGCCGGCTCTTGTGGTAAAAGTGGCGGTATTGTTGCCTGTATATACAGGGTTTACAGCTGTACTTTTATAGTCAGCTCCATCCAGTGACCTGAAACGGATGATCTTATCAAAATCTATTTCCAATGTCCAGCTGGAAGGAACAGAACCCCTGGCAAAAAGATCAATACCCTCTGCCTGTTTTTGCTGCATGCTTTCAACGAATGTAGCCTGTTTTTTTTCATCTTCTTTTTTTGCTGTGGAATTTTTAGTTGTATTGCAGGCTGCAACAGCAATACTAAATAAGAAAATGATAAAGTTCTTCATAAAATAAAGATAGCAAAGTTCAGAGGTTCAAAAATTTCGGTAATCAACGTTAAGTTTTTTTTAACCGCAGAGAACCAGAGGAAGAAAGTTTACGCAGATATTCTCTGCGAGATCTCTGCAACTCTTTTCTCTGCGTTGACCAACTCATAGTCCGTAATGTTGAATAGAATTGCTTCAGCTATTAACAAATAAAAAGAAGCTTTGAAACAAAGCTTCTTTTTATAAAAAATGAATTGAATATTAAATTGAACGGTTACCATCAAAATTCTCCAGTTCCTTGCTCACTGCATTCAGGAAGGTAGAACCCAATGCTCCATCAATTACACGATGATCATAACTCAGCGAAATATACATCATATGGCGGATGCCGATTGTATCGCCTTGTGCAGTTTCAATAACCATCGGCCTTTTTTTAATGGCACCCACTGCCATAATTGCCACCTGTGGCTGGTTTATAATTGGCGTACCCATTATACTGCCAAATGTTCCTACATTGGTGAGCGTAAAAGTGCCGCCCGTGGTATCATCGGGTTTTAATTTACCGGTTCTTGCAGCATTCGCAAGGCCATTCACCTGTTTGGTCAAACCTACAAGATTTAACTGGTCTGCATTTTTAATAACAGGCACAATTAAATTACCACTGGGTAATGCGGTGGCCATACCAATGTTAAGGTCTTTTTTTACAATGATCTTATCGCCGTCAACAGAACTGCTCAGCCAGGGATATTTTTTCAGGCATTTTACAATGGCTTCGACAAAGAGGGGCGTAAAAGTTATTTTTTCTCCTTCTCTTTTTTCAAAATCCTTCTTCACTTTTTCTCTCCACAACACCAGGTTGGTAACATCACATTCTGCAAAACTGGTTACATGCGGGCTGGTGTGTTTGCTGTCAACCATGTGTTTGGCAATCAGCTTCCGCATCCTGTCCATTTCAATGATCTCAACATTACCGCTGTAGTTTGCAGGGGCCGGTTGAGAACTGGCAACTACTACCTGTTGGTTAGGCGTTTCAACAACTGTTGCCGGCTGGCTTATAGCTGTTGGCTGATGGCTAACAGCTTTCCCTGCCACATAATTCAATATATCTTTTTTACTTACCCGGCCATCCAGCCCGGTGCCCGGAATATTTTCCAGTTCACTCATGCTGATGCCTTCGCTTTGAGCAATATTTAAAACAAGCGGGGAATAAAAACGGGGGCCGGCTGTATTTGCGGGAGCAGCATTGGTGGCGGCCGGCTGGTAAGGAATGTCTTCCACTACTTTCGCTTCTTCATATTCAGGTTTTGATGCCGCTGAAGCAGTTGCCTGTGGCGTAGCTGCTATTGAACCGCCTTCTGTATTGATGCGTGCTATCACTGTTCCGATAGGAACTACATCATTTTCATTGAATAAAATTTCTGCAATGGTACCTTCGGCTGTAGATGGAACTTCACTGTCTACTTTATCTGTGGCAATGTCGAGAATGGTTTCATCCTGGGCAACTTTATCACCGGCTTTTTTATGCCACTTTAAAATGGTGGCTTCCATGATGCTTTCACCCAGTTTCGGCATTACCAGATCTACTAAACTCATATGGCTTTATTTATTTATAGATATGTTATTGTGAAGCGCAAATGTAAGTTGAATTACACGAATTATGGAGACCCGTTACACGAATTATAGAGACGAATTGCACTAATTACACGAATTGCACGAATTCTTTGTGCGCTTTATGCTTTATTTGCCCCTGCAGTTCGGTTAAAAAAAAGTTATTGCACAAGTTTTTAGTTATCAATCAGGCAGCGTTTTGTTACACAATTTTACCGCGTACCATTGGGTGGCATAAAGCATTTGAGTACCTTAATATTCTGCTCTATTCAGTAAACCTTCCATCCATCATACAGGTCTATTGACTATTGACCCTCGTCGTCCAACACAAACTTCCTCATCATATTCAACGCATTGATAGCTGTAAAATGAATATTCCTTTGCCTGTCAAACCTAAAATTAAATTGTTGAGCAATTTGCTTTTCGACATTCCCAACGGCTATCCACACTGTTCCAACGGGCTTTGCTTCGCTGCCACCATCCGGGCCCATGATGCCGGAAACTGCAAGGCCATAATCTGTATCCATCGTTTTTAAAACAGCCTTTACCATTTGCAAAACTACCGGTTCACTCACCGCACCTTCTGTAGTAAGCACTTCAGGTGGCACTCCCAGGAGGGATGATTTAGTTTCATTGGAATAAGTCACTATGGAGCCATTATAAAAAGCTGAGGAACCGGGCATAACAGTCATAAGGTGAGCGATGTATCCGCCGGTACAACTCTCTGCAGTAGCAAGGGTTTTATTTTTTTGTAATAATAATTTACCCAAAACTTTTTCCATTGGTTCGTCGGTATTGGTTACTATAAATTCTTTAACCAGCTCCTGTAATTGTGCAAATTTTGTATCAATTAATTTTTCTGTTTCTACGGCGTCGGGCCCACTGGCCGTAAGTCTCAACCTTACCATTCCAGAGTTGGGCAGGTAGGCCAGTTTGATGTTGGCAGGTAAGGTTTCCTCAAATTCCTGTATCATGTCAGCGAGCATGGATTCACCTATGCCAAAAGTGAGTAAGGTTCTGTGACTGATCTGCCCCGGGCTAAATTCTGTTATCAAAAGCGGGATCACATCATTCGTCATCATACCCTGCATTTCATGCGGTACACCCGGCATGCTTACAAAAACTTTTCCTTCTTTGCGAAATAACATGCCCGGTGCTGTGCCCCTTTTGTTTTGTATCACGGTGCATACATCCGGAACTTCCCCCTGTTTTATATTTCGATCGGTGAGCGGTCGTTTAAAGATGCTTTCAAAAAGGTAGCGTACATTTTCAAGCGCAGCGGAATCTGTTACCAATGTGCCTCCGAAATATTTGCACAGCAAAGGTTTTGTAATATCGTCTGCTGTGGGGCCAAGACCACCGGTGATGAGTATTACATCTGCATTGACAGCTTCTTCATCGAGCGCTTTCCATATTTCATCCCATACATCCCCCACTGCTACCCGTCGTTTTACACGAATGCCAGCCTTGTTGAGTTCCTGTGCCATCCAGGCACTGTTGGTGTCTATAACCTGTCCTATCAGTAATTCATCGCCGATGGTGATGATGGAAACGTTGACCATTGAAAATTATTTTAGAAAGAAATGCCGTCGTAAATAGCTGTTAAGGCAATGGAGATTTGAACAGATTCAATATTGAGTTGTTCATTTATATTTTTTATTTCAGAAAGCAGCCAGGTATTATCCGGCTGTCTTGTGTGCTTTTCAACATACATATTTTCTGAATCTATTAAAATATATTCTTTGAGTGTCGGGATATCCCTGTATAACTTAAATTTAATTCCCATATCATAATTGCGGGTAGCGGGGGATAGTATTTCAATTATCACTGTTGGATTTGTGGCAGTATCGAAATGATTATCGGTTAACTCAGGCTTTCCACAAATGATGGATAAATCGGGATAGGCGTATAATATATTGGGTGGAATATGCGTGCAGAGACCACTTCCATACGGTTGGCAGGATTTTCCTTGTAATTTATTACCAATAGCGATAGTTAAATTCCTGGCGATTATAACATGCTCGAGGGATGTACCACTCATTGCAAACACTTCTCCCTGGTAATATTCGTGTTTTTCAAAGGCACCTCTTTCCTGCTCCAGGTATTCTTCTGCAGTAATAAAATTGTATTTGGGTGCGGGCTCTTTCACTTCGTTTTCCATATATCAAATTTAATCTTTTAGATTTGGAAACTAAATAAATGATGATGAAGTTTTTCCCTCTTTTGCTGCTATTTATTTTACCAATATTGCTGCAGGCGCAAATGATAGAAGATAAATTAAAAGCGGCGGTGGCGGCAATGGAAAAAGACGACCAGTTTGCCCATGCGTCCATTGGGTTTTACGTGGTTAACAGTAATACCGGGGCCGTGCTTTTTGATAAGAATTCCCAACTGGGTTTAGTGCCTGCCAGCACTTTAAAAGTAGTGACCAGTGCCAGTGCGTACGAAATGCTGGGAAAAGATTTTATGTATAAATCTGCAATAGGTTATAACGGAATGATAGAAAATGGCATATTGAACGGAAGCCTGATCTTCACTGGTTCGGGTGACCCTACACTGGGAAGCTGGCGCTGGCAACAAACCAATGAAAATGCTTTTAAAGAAAAATTTCTGGCATCGTTAAAAATAAATAAGATCGACTCGGTAACCGGCGACGTTTTAGTAAATGAAACAATTTTTGAGAGCCAGGCTACACCTAATGGCTGGACCTGGGAAGATATCGGCAATTATTATGGCGCTGCTGCGTGGGGCGCTAACTGGTACGAAAACCAGTACGATGCATTTTTTCGCCCAGGGAAAAATGTTGGCGATCCCGTTGAATTTTTATCAACAGAACCCAAAATTGCTGGTGTAACTTTTATAAACGAATTGAAAACAGGGAAAGCGGGAAGCGGGGATAACAGTATTATTTATTTGCCGGAAAATGGCGTTGTGGCTACCATCAGGGGTACGCTTCCCGCTGGTGCTGCCAGGTTTAAAGTGTCAGGCTCTATTCCCAACGCACCTCATCAAATGACAATGGTAATAATGAATGTGTTGAAAAAAGCAGGTATAAATATTTCGGGAAGATCGTTAACGGGCATAGGAGAAAAATTAAACGGAAAAAAAATACCATCAGCCGGCACCCATCTTGCTGATTTTTATTCACCCACATTTGACTCTATCAATTACTGGTTCCTGCGGGAAAGTGTGAATCTTTTTGGAGAGGCGTTGGTAAAAACAATTGCATTAACTAAGAAAGGAATAGGAACCACTTCAGATGGACTTGATCTTATAAAAGAATACTGGAAATCGAAAGGAATTGATAATGGGGAGATGAAAATAAAAGATGGAAGCGGTTTATCGCCGGCCAACAGGATAACCCCGCATGCTTTGGTAACAGTCATGCAATATGCAGGAAAGCAGGAATGGTTCTCCTCTTTTTATCATTCATTGCCTTTGCAAAATAATATTAAAATGAAAAGTGGTTATATCGGCGGCGTAAGAAGTTATACCGGTTATATAAAAAGCAAGAACGGGGAAGAATATACTTTTGCCTTCATCATCAATAATTTCGACGGTAGCCCGGGAGCAGTGCGGGAGAAAATGTGGAAGTTGCTTGACATACTTAAGTAAATGGATAAATATCGAATGGATAATGGATAATTTTTCAATGTAAGAAATTTGTGAATTAATAACGATCTTTCCATTCGAGGCATTATTAATTATTCATTTTTAAATCCCATTAAACTCATGGCAGAACAAAATTTTAAAAATCATATCCGGCTTGTACCGCTGCATATTTTCGGGTATGTATTGGCATTCTCCGCTTTTGGACTTGCGTTGCTTAAACTCTGGCGTAGTTACAACACTGGTATATCGGGAATTTTGGTTCCTGCAATATTGGTTTTTAATGCAGTTGCATTGATCATAGCCTTGTGGTATGGCCGCTCGTTTGCGTTAAAGGCGCATGACAAAGCCATACGTGCCGAAGAGAATCTTCGCTATTTTGCTATCACCGGAAAATTGATGGATAGTAAATTGAGAATGGGACAGATCGTCGCCCTTCGCTTTGCACCCAACAATGAGTTTGTTGACCTGGCGCACAGGGCCGTGGAAGAAAATTTGTCCGGAAAACAAATAAAGCAGGCGATTCAGCACTGGAAAGCGGATTATAAGAGGGTGTGAATAATTAATAATTATTAATCGGAAAATAATGCTGCAACTTATCCTTTAGCGCCTCCGGCATATTACATCGTTTCATCGTTTTGGCATCCATAAAGTAAAGCGTAACATCGCCCACATTCAATAATTCATCTGCTTCATTGTAGATCTCCGAATGAAAAATAATTTTGTGCTGTATTGGTAATTCTTTCAAAGTGGTTTTAACAGTGATCAGGTCATCGTACCTGGCAGGCCGCAAAAATTTACTATGTATATCAACTACAGGCATAATAATACCCATGGCTTCAATGTCTTTATAGGTATAACCCAACACTCTTATAGATTCCCCTCTTCCTATTTCATAAAACTGGGCATAATGGCCATGGTAAAAAATCCCCATCTGGTCAGTGAGGGCATAGTGAATACGGATCTGTGTTTCGGTGCTGTACATAAATTTAGTTCATAGTTGATCGTCCATAGATCATAGTTCATAGATCATGGTTGATAGTTCATGGCTAATCTATGAACCATGAACTATCAACTATGATCATTTCCCCATCATTCCATCTACGCTTATTTTACCAGGACCAATGAAAAGTAAACTTAGATACCCTGCCAGGTATAAGGTAGCCATTTCGCCTTCGCCTAAAAAATCTGCATTATGCGATTTAAACAAAGCCACACACATAACAATTATCAAAGGAATGGTAGCGAGCCGGGTAAATAACCCTATTAAAATGAACAGCGCACAAAAGAATTCTGCGAAAATAACCAAAGAGAGAGAGAGGCTTTGTCCCATTCCCAAAAAGTTCATGAATTGAGTTTTGTACTGACTAAAATGAATCAGTTTATCATATCCATGTTTCATCATAAGTCCGCCCAGTGCCAATCGCAGCATGAGCATGCCTGCATTAAATGCGCCAGTTGTGTAAGAAGTGGATGTTAGTTTTCCCATAATAAAATATTAGTTTTTGTAAAAATAATTAAACTCCATCAATTAGAAATCCACAGGTCTGTATAAGTTGTTTTGCCTTTTATCAATCCTTTAACAGGCAAATAGCATTAGTTTCGTTTAGTTACATAGGTTAAAACATTTTTCTTTGGAATAATGTTTGCTTAAGGTGCAGGAACAAACATAAGCGCCGGAATTTCATTCAATTAACCCACAATGAATCAAAAAATTTTCTCCCTGCTGTTTTCAGCAATCATCAGCGGTGCAGCCATTGCGCAACCAACCCATACGATTACAGACCCCGAAAAAAAATACAAAGCTGCCAAAGAGTTTTTTGTAAAAGAACAATATGCTTTTGCTTACCCGCTGGTAAAGGAGTTGAAACAGCAATATCCTGCCAACACCGCATCGGATCATAATTATATAAACGATGACGTAAATTATTACTATATCGCCTGCGAATTAAAACTCCTGCAGCCGGTAGGAGAAAGCGATGCAGTGGAATACATCGGTAGCACTACCAACGAGCCAAGAGTACAGGTGATGAGTTTTCATTTGGCTCATTACTATTTTCTTAAAGATAATTTTGGAAATGCCATAGAATATTTTGATAAAGCCGGTTACGATAACCTGAGCAATGAACAGATCGCAGATTCAAAATTTGAAAAAGCATATGCTCATTTTAATTTAAAACAATTTGCGGCGGCAAAACCGTTGTTCAACGAAATTCACCAGCTGCCCGACAATAAATATTTTATTCCTGCAAATTACTATTATGGCTTTATTAGTTATTACGACCGCCAGTACGAAGAAGCTTTAAAAGCTTTTAAACTCGTAGAAACACACGAAGATTATAAAGGAGTTGTGCCTTATTACATTGCTGAAATTTATTATTTCCAGGGCAAAAAGGACCTGGCATTGTCTTATGGCGAATCTGTATTAAGTAGGGGCGGAGGTTTATATTATGAAAAACAATTGAAGTTACTCATAGGCCAGTTGTATTTTGAGAAGAAGGATTATAAAAAAGCCCTGCCTTTACTGGAGGATTATGTGAATAAAGCTGATAAGGTTAGTAAGGAAGTTTTGTATGAACTCAGTTTTTCCTATTACAAGGAAAACCAGCCCCGCAAAGCCATTGAGGGCTTTAAACAACTAAGTAATGAAAAAGACTCCATGGGACAGAATAGCATGTACCTGCTCGGCGATCTTTATTTACAAACTGGTGAAAAAGCCAATGCCCGCAATGCATTTCAATACAGTGCCTTTAATAGCAGCAATGCCTTGCAACAAAAAGTATCCCGTTTTAATTATGCAAAACTTTCCTATGAATTAGGTTACCAGGATGTGGCGTTGAAGGAAATGAAAGCTTACCTCAAAGATTATCCCGGTTCTGAATATGATGTAGAGGCGAAGGAAATTTTAGTGAGCCTGCTTACGAACACCAATAATTTCCAGGAGGCCCTCGCATTGTATGAAAGTTTTGGAACACCTACTGCTTCCATGCAAAGAGCCTATCCACGTATTTTATATGGAAGAGCCATAGAAATGATCAATGACCAGCAATTAACAGGAGCCGATGAGCTGATGAGCCGTGTAATTACCAATCAATACTCAGCAGGATTGGTTCCTTATGCTAACTTCTGGAAAAGTGAAATTGCTTTCAGGATGCAGCGTTATGATGATGCTATTCGTTTTGGTAATGTATATATCCAAAATGGGGCTGTGGCACAGGGTGAGGCAACCCCCGCAGCAGCAAGATACAATGTAGGCTATAGCTGGTTGCACAAAGAAAATTACCAGAATGCGCTTGCTTCATTCGAAGGCATTACTAAAACAGTTTCATCTTCCTCATCAGCCATGGTTCAGGATGCATATGTACGCAGCGCTGATGGTTATTATATGCTCAGGGATTTTGCAAAGGCCAATAGCATGTACGACCAGGTCATCAATAATGCTTTGCTGCAGTCAGATTATGCTACCTACCAAAAAGCCATGATTGCAGGGGTGAAGAACAGTGCCGAAAAGATCCGCCTCCTTAACAGCATTTCAAAAAATTATCCGTCCAGTAACCTGTTACAGGAAGTAAATATGGAAATTGCACTGACTTATATTTCTGATGAAAAATTTAAAGATGCGATCCCTTTCCTCAATAACATTGTTCAGTCGAGGGACAATGGATTAAAACCAAGAGCGTACCTCAAACTTGGGTTGTGTCATTACAACAGCAACAACAATGCAGCCGCTTTAATCAACTACGAAGCGCTGATAAATAAATACCCACAGTCGCCGGAAGCCGATGAAGCTATGGGGATCATCAGGGATATATACGTGGAAGAGGGACGGCCCAATGATTATGTAGCGCTGATGCAAAAAAATGGAAAAGTTGTTTCTGTGAGTGAAGCAGATTCGTTGAATTATTCTGCTGCTATTTTAAAATACAATAACAATAACTGCGCAGCCGCAATTACCAGTTTTGCAAATTATCTTAACCAATACCCTGAAGGGGCTTATGCAATTGAAGCAAATTACTTACGCAGTACCTGCTATCAAAAAAATAAGGACTGGGCCAATGCATTAAAAGGATACGACTTTGTGACCACTAAAGGCTTAAATAAGTATTACGAAAAAGCTACACTGGAAGCCGCCCGTATCAGCTATTTTGAATTGAAGGATTATGCCAATGCAAAAAAATATTTTGAACTGTTGCGCAGCAACGGGGTAAACCAGGATAACCTCTTGGAAGCTTTGCGGGGCCTTGTAAGAAGTCATTATTTGTTGAAAGATTATACCGAAGCAAATTCTGCTGCTAAAGACCTGTTGACCCAAAAAGGAATTAGTACAGATGATAAAGCAATAGCCAACCTGGTATTGGGTAAATCGCAACAGGTGTCCAATGATTGCAATGCAGCCATAACGGCGTTCAAAGCAGCCGCAGCTATTAATAAATCTTCCTGGGGGGCCGAAGCCCGGTATGAAATTGCCAATTGCTATTACCTACTTAATAATCTGACAGCGGCTGAAAAAGCTGCCATGGCAGTTATTAAAGAAACAGGATCATATGATGAATGGGTAACAAAATCTTATATTTTGCTGGGCGACATTTTCATGCAGCAGAAAGATTATTTCAACGCTAAAGCTACTTATGAAAGCGTGGCAAAAAATGCGGCTATAGCCACACTAAAAGCAGAAGCACAGCAAAAACTGGACAAGGCTGTTGCCGCAGAAAAAAAATCATCAAAGATTAGCAATTAATTAAAAACAAAAAGTAAAAAGCAGGACCAAATCGTTTTTTATTAATCATAACAACATGAACAAAGTATTTCCAATAATTATTATTGCAGGCCTGGGTTTTTTTAATGCCTCCGCACAAAAGGATACGACCAAACAGGCGATCGATATTACTTCTTCTTTTAAACCTGTACTGCGCAATGCCGTAAAAATTAATTTTTACGGCTCACAGCTACAGGCTGATAGCAGCAGGCCTGCGCTCAATTATAATATTCCTTCACAAAACCTGTTTTACGCCTATCAGCCTATTTCTTTAAGACCCCTTGCGCTGGCGCAGGATACTAACCTATACCTGGGCGGAAGGAATTTTTTAAAAGCGGGTTTTGGTACTTACAGCACTCCTTATCTGGCTGCAGGCTTTAGTTTTGGCGATGGCCGCAAAAGTTTAGTGAATATTTATGCAGATTATATTGGCTCCAAAGGAAAAGATATTGAATACCAGGATTATTCCCTGTTGAATGTAAAAGCAACCGGAAGTGTTTTTACCGCAAAGAATGAAGTATACGCATCGGCGTCCATTAGCAGGAGAGATTATAATTTATACGGCTACGATCATGCTGCAATTTCGTATAGCAAAGATGATGTACGCCAGCAGTTACAGGATATTGAAATTGCTGCCGGTATTCGTAATATCACAGGTAATGATCTTAATATTAAATACAATCCTTCCATACAGGCCAACTTCTTTACTAACAAAGACCAGTTGAATGAAACTACCATTACTTTAAATGCCCCGGTAGAAAAAAAGATAGGGGATGAACTTACTATTATGGCGGCCTTTAACGGCGAGTTTGCTAATTACAGCACCCAGCATTTTAATCCCGGCAATATCAAATTGACCAATAATCTTATCCAGGTTTCGCCAGCTGTGGAGTATAAAACAAAGCTGGTAAAAATTCATGGGGGTATTACACCTGTATGGAACAATGGAGAATTTGAATGGCTGCCCGATATTTACGCAGAAGCGCAATTGCAGGAAAAAGTATTTATGCTGCACGGTGGCTGGGTAGGGCGCTACATACAGAATACCTATCGCAACCTTTCGGCTATCAATCCTTACATTTTACCAATAACGAAGTATAACAACACCAAAGAAGTAGAATATTATGGTGGTATTAAAGCAACCATCGGCAGGCATTTTAATTTCAATGCAAAAGCAGGATTGGTTCGTTACACTGACCTTCCACTATTTATCAATGATACTGCTACAGACGACAAAGGTTTTATAGTAAGCAACGAACGGAATATAAATAATTTCAGGGTACATGGCGACCTGTCTTACATTAACCAGGATAAATTTACCGTAACCACAGGTCTTACTTTTAACGGTTACACGGGTATGAAGGACAATGATAAAGCCTGGCACACTATCCCCATGGAATTTACCAGTTCAATCCGCTGGTGGGCATTTGAACGCTTCCTGCTAAAAGGCGATTTTTACTTCTTTAACGGAGGCAAATACCTTACAAAAGGAAACGGGAGCAAGGCGCTGGATGGTGGAACAGACCTGAGTGCCGGGGCAGAATATAAGATCAACAAACAATTCAGCGCCTGGATGAACATCAATAATATCCTGAATGATAAATATGAACGCTGGCACAATTACCAGGTGTATGGATTGAACTTTACCGGTGGTATTTTAATTCATTTTTAACCGCTACTTTTGCCCGGATGGAAAAATTGCTCACATCTTATTTGTATAGCTTTAAGGCATGCCCGCTGCCAACAGTAGGCTCGTTAATTATTCAGCCGGGTGCTGCCATTGCTGAGCAGAGCGAAAGAAAACTGATGGCACCTGTGCCTCACATACAGTTTGTTTCAAAAGAAATAAATGCGGAGGGGTTATTACAATACATTTCGCTCAAAAAAAATATAGATATTCAGCAGGCATCTGATGAACTAAGCAGCTATTGCGACAGGCTGCAACAAATGCAACCTTATGAAGAAATAAACCTGGATGCTGCAGGTACTTTTTATACCACTGAAGAGGGGGAATTGCATTTTAAATATACCCTTGTACCCGCCGCGTTTTTACCGGAAGTGCCTGCTGAACGGGTAATACACCCGGATGCTTCTCATAGTATGCTGGTAGGAGATACGCAAACCAATACTACCACCATGGCAGAATTACTGGACAGTCAGGAAACTTCCCATCGCCCCAAATGGATATGGGCAGCCATTGGCCTGGGAGTAGCAGGATTACTGGCCATCACTTTTTATTACATGAATCGCCAGCCGGGTAGCAACTTTGGAAATAGTGCTACCATAAAAGCAACCAACGTGCCTGCCAGCTATCAATACCCGGGAAAGTAAATTAAATTGGTTTTCTTTGCAGCCTCAAATTTATTGGAATGATCCATTATGACCATTGTCCTGTTTGCAGGAAAAAAAATATCGCCGACAGGTTCGTTGTAAAAGACTACACTGTTTCGGGAGAAGAATATATGTTGCAGCAATGCAACAACTGCAGTTTTGTTTTTACCCAGGACATTCCTTCGCAGGAAAAGATTGGTGCCTACTATGCTTCTCAAAATTATATCTCCCATAGCAATACTAAAAAAGGGTTTATTAATAATCTTTATCATAAAGTAAGAAAGATAACGCTCGCGTCTAAACAAAAAATGATAGTGGCGGAAACCGCCGTATCAAAAGGAAATTTGCTGGACATAGGTTGTGGTACCGGTGCTTTTTTGAACGAAATGAAATCAGCCGGATGGGGTATTACAGGTCTTGAGCCCGATGAAACCGCCAGGAAAAATGCACAGGAGCTGTTTGGTATTCATCCGCAGCCATCGCCAGAGTTATTTAATCTTACTGAAGGAACTTATGATGCCATTACCATGTGGCATGTTATGGAGCATGTGCACCAGCTGCACGAATACGTGGAGCAATTAAAAATTTTATTAAAACCTGGTGGAAGGATAATGATCGCTGTACCTAATTATACCTCACATGATGCTGCGCATTACCAACGTTTCTGGGCAGCCTATGATGTGCCCCGTCACTTGTATCATTTTTCACCGGCAAGTATGCGCGAAATGATGCAGCTGCATGGATTAAAGGTGCTGAAAACAAGACCCATGTGGTTTGATAGTTTTTATGTGAGCATGCTGAGTGAACAATATAAAAATGAGGGAAAGGGAAATATTGTTGCTGCATTTTTTACAGGACTTGTTTCAAATATGAAAGCATTATTCAATAAGGACCGTTGTAGTTCGCTAATTTATATAATAGGGAAAAAGTAAGAGTAATTACACGAATGTTGCTTCACGAATTGTTCGAATTACAGGAATTTGTTTGTGCGAACCTGTAGCAATTATCTGATTTTAAATAGCATCTCCGTTCAATTAAAACATCCGTAAATCCTCACATTCATAAATCCCAATCCTAATTTAATTTTACTTCAAACATCTTACTCCATCTTTTACCTGTAAGAAAAAATGATTTGCTGGTGCTGTCATATGCAATACCGTTGAGTACATCTGCCCGGCCCGGGTATTTTGCATCCTGTTCCGCCCTAAAATTTGCAGGAAAATCTAACCTGCCGATAACATTACCGGTTGCAGGATCAATCTTGATGATAATATTGCTTTGATAAACGTTTGCATAAATTACCCCACCAACAAATTCCAGCTCATTAATGCTATCAACAGGACCTTTGTCTGTTTTAACGCTGATCACACGCTTTACTTTAAAATCTTCAGGGTTTACAAAGTAAATATTCGAACTGCCATCACTTACAATTAGGTCTGTACTATCATGAGTAAGGCCCCACCCATCATAGGGCCAGTTAAAAGTTTTAACAGGCTTGTTGATATCATTGACATCATACACATAAACTATATTGCTTTCCCAGGTCAGCTGGTATAGTTTTCCTTTAAAAATGGTAATGCCTTCGCCAAATATTTCCTCTGTACCCATGGCATGCTTCTGTTCTACCTTACCGGTTTTATGATCGGTGATGCGTAGGGTAGAATTCTTAAAATCTCCCGTAGATTCATACATTTTGCCATTATACAATTCCAGGCCCTGGGTATAAGCACTGGTATCATGGGGGAATTCCGAGATAATAGAAAAACCGATAGCGGCCGGGGCCGGAATAGATGGGGTTATACCGGTAACAGGCTCATCAATAGCTGGTTTATCATTGTTATTGCAGGAAACTGCGGCGGCTAACAAACAAAGGGTAAAAAAACGGTTCATTCAGTTATTTTATACGGCAAAAATAGGGAACAACGGCAGGCAGAATATTTTTTTTAATTGTTTTCGTACAAAAATTTGTTATAAATAAATTAAGTTCTATATTTGGTCTACCTCTGAGCTGATATTTACCACAAGTTTCCTCAACTGGATAAATGCTGCTTTCAACAATTCAATTCCTTGTATACAGGTCTCCTGTTAAAGAAATTCCTAAACCTTAGCGTTTAATATCCTCGAAAAGATCATTTCTGTTTACTTACAACACAAAGAAATGAGACTTTACCTTATTATCATGTTTATACTGAACAGTTTTTGTATTACTGCTCAGCGTGTATGCGACATTGACAGCTACACAAAAAATAATTTCAACAGCCAGGTATTGGAAAGGGGAGAGACACCTTCAGGCCCGGCAAGGGATACTGCTGTCAATGAAATCATTACAATACCTGTTGTTATCCACGTGCTTTTTAATTCTGCTACAGAAAATATAACCGATGCACAAGTATTATCACAAATAGAAGTACTTAACAGGGATTTCCGTTTACTGAATGCTGACAAAGCGAATATACCAGTTGCTTTTAAACCAAAAGCCGGCGATGCAAGGATCATGTTCTGCCTTGCACAGGTAGATCCGCAGGGAAGACCCACTACAGGTATTCTTCGCCGGTATACAACCCTGCCTATTTTCAAAGTGGCGGATGATATGAAATTTAAATCGAAGGGCGGAAGTGATGCATGGGACTCAAAATCATACCTCAATATATGGGTGTGCTCAATGCTGGGTCGTACCATGGGCTATGCAACGCCGCCCGGCGGAGATCCTTCGAAAGATGGCGTAGTAATAAACTATGATGTGTTTGGAGATAAGGGTAGAGTGCGCGGGGATTTTGACAAAGGCCGTACCGGCACACATGAAATAGCACATTGGCTGGGACTTAAACATATCTGGGGTGATGAAGACTGTGGTGATGACGAAGTAGGAGATACACCTACACAATTGAGCTATAATTTTGGCTGCCCGTCTTTTCCCCGCAAATCTTATTGCAGCAATGGTGACAGCAATGGCGATATGTACATGAACTTTATGGATCTTACCAACGATGCCTGCATGAATATGTTTACCATTGGGCAAAAAAATAAAATGCGTGCACAGTTTGCATTGGGTAAACCAAGAAACAGCTTTCTAAGATCTTACAGGTGCGACGGATCATTCGCCAGCGGGGCGCCACTGCCACAGGATACTTTGCCGGTAAAACTGGTTGTAGTTAAAAAGGAAGACCCTATACAAATTTATCCTAACCCGGTGCAAAATGATCTCTACATCCAGGCAAAGGAAACAGCGACCTTAAGTGGAAAAACGGCCATCGTTTACAACAATTTGGGCGTAGTAGTGCTTAGGGTTATTTTAAAATCAAACAAAACAACCATCCCGATGCAAAATTTAGTGCCGGGTGTTTATATGCTCAAAATTGGGGAAGCGTCCGATCGGAAAGTATTTAAGCTGGTGAAACTTTGATGCAGCTGGTTTTGGTAAGTA
Source organism: Ferruginibacter sp. (assembly GCA_014379905.1). Classification (GTDB taxonomy): domain Bacteria; phylum Bacteroidota; class Bacteroidia; order Chitinophagales; family Chitinophagaceae; genus Ferruginibacter. Next base: position 102,426 of record JACMKX010000160.1, read on the forward strand.
AATTATCGGTTAACCATTTATTGATCAATCTTCTTATTCCACTTTACGTTTCTTTCCTGGAGATAGTTAAGTACAAATTCAAAGCAATTTTTGTGTTTACCTACCAGTTCCGGCGGGAATACTCCTTTATCACTGAATAATTTTTTTGCAATAAGATTCACCGCTGCAGTGCAGGTATAACCTGTTGTACGGCTCATAGAGGCAGTTTGAGTAACTTCATCATATTCATCGTATAAAAAGTATTCAATAGTTGCTGCTTCGCCGTTTTTATTTCCCTTTATTACAACTGTCATGATAGTGAACTCCGCTTCGCCGGGTTGCAGTTTCCAGGAATCAAATAAAATTTTTGAAGTAAATTCTAAGGGCGAAATTTTATTGCCATTCATTTCTATTTCCTTTTCGTCAAAAAAACCGGCCTGTTTTAAAGCTTGTATCAAAGCGATATGCCCGGGAAAACGAAGTGTCTTTTCTTTCATATCCGGTATATGGCTCATGGTGAATAAAATGCTGCGCAGGCCGTCAGTATTAAAGGCTTCCAGTGTTCCGGCGTGTTCAAAATGGATTAATGCTGCATCACTTAATGCAGGCTTTGTAACGATATGCCCGTTCTCCACATAGCGTGCCGGCCTTGTATATTCTTCAATAACATCAATGGGAGAAAAAGGTGCTTTGTATTCAAAAGGTTTTACCCTTATTTTGGGCAGGCCACCAACCATACAGTCAAAACTTTTGATCTCCATTTCTTCATTGTACCTGCCCAGTATAAAATTGCTCATGCCGGGGGCAACACCACAGTCAACGATAGCCGTTACATTTTTTTCTTTGGCCAGATCATCCAGTTCCAGTGCATTTTCAGGAAAAAAGGAAATATCTACTACATTTTTTCCTGCACTAATAATGGCTTGTAAAGCTTTGTAGCCCATAAACCCGGGAACGGCACAAACAACGAGGTCGAAACCTTGCAAGAAGATGCTGTAGTTACCAAAGTCTCCAAGATCAGCTTTTGTAATTTTTATAAATTTACTTTTCAGTAAGGCAAGGTTTGCTTCGCTGATATCAAATGAAGTAATATTGAATTGGGAAGAAAGGTCTTCAGCGATGGTTCGGCCAACCATGCCGGCACCTAATACTGCAATATTCATATATCATTTACTTTAAGGAGGGGCCAAACTAATGAATTTAATGCAATTTTAACCCCATATTCACTTGTTTACCGGTAGATTTGTCTTCTAAAAGCTAAAACCTCTATATGAAAAAATTTACCATTGTAACTTTATCTCTCTTAATCATCGTTGCAGGACAGGCCCAGGGCATTCTTGGAAAATTAAATAAGGCCGTTAAAGGCGATAGTTCCAAAACAGGATCCATATTAAACAAGGCATTGGGTTCAAAAGGATCTTCTTTAAGTAATGATGAGATTATCCGGGGATTAAAAGAAGCCTTGACCATTGGTACAGATAGTAGCGCCAAACGCCTCAATAAAGCGGATGGTTTTTTTGCCAATGCCGCTATAAAAATATTAATGCCGGAGGAAGCCAAAAAAGCAGAAAAAACACTCAGGAGTGTGGGTATGGGTTCGCTGGTTGACAAAGCCATTCTTTCTATGAACCGGGCCGCAGAAGATGCTGCAGGCGGAATATCTGCTATTTTCTGGGATGCAATAAAAGGAATGACATTAACCGACGGTCTTTCTATTTTACGGGGTGGCGATTTTGCCGCAACCGATTATTTAAAGAAAAATACCACCACACAATTAACAGAAAAGATGCGCCCTGTTATTGAAGCGTCATTAGCAAAAGTAAACGCTACCAGTTATTGGAAAGATGTATTTACAGCCTACAATAAATTTAGCAAAACATCCGTAAATACTGACCTTTCTGCTTATGTTACGGAAAGATCCATGAGTGGGATATTTTATTCAGTGGGGCAGGAGGAACAAAAGATCCGTAAAGATCCGGCAGCGCAGGTTACGGGATTATTGAAAAAAGTATTTGGAGGGAAATAATTTACTATACATAAAATAGAAAAATGGCTGACAGTGTTCAGCTATTTTTTTTAATTTTCGGCCAATAAAAACGATACGGCTACGTTATCACAAAAAAATCCAATGAAAAAATACCTGCTTTTCCTGTTGACGGTCTTCTTCATATCCTGCTCAAAAGATGAACCGGCACCGGTTCCACCTGTTGAAGAACCTACCCTGGTAACAAAGCTGATCGTTGTAGATACAACCAAAACAGCACCCAATGATACTTTAGCGATGACTACCTATGAGTATGATGCTTTAAAAAGGATTACAAAACAAACATTGTATCTCTACAATCCTGCTAGTCAAACCTATGCTTACCGCTATAATTTTGATTATGGCTATAACGGTACGGAAACATTAGCAAGCACTATGTTTGAAAATTACCCTACGCCTTCTGTGAACATAAGGTGGAAACATTTTTTTAGCCATAATGCTGCCGGTCAGCTGGTAGCAGATAGTTCGCATGATGTAACTGTTGGCGCAAGCACAGATTCAATGGTGTACACAAAAATATATACCTATACCGCCTCAGAATACCAGGAGACACGCAATGATTACTACCCGGTAGCAGGTACCACTACGTATGCTGCAATTAAATTTCAACGGGATGCAGGCAATAATATAGTAAGTTTGGGAGATGCATCTGTTCGAAGTTTTTTTGCGTACGATAACAAAATCAATCCACTAACAAAATCTTTCCCTGTTAATGCGCCTTATCTGAATTCAGTAGACTTTCCATGTGTTTATACGAACCTGATGGAACAATACAGTAATTTTTATAAAATATTCACCAACACTTATGATGGTTCAGGTACTGTGCTTAGTTCTGTTTTAACAAGAGAATTTATTACCATTTACGGTGCAAATAATTTGCCGCAGACCACTAGGATCAGAAACTACCCTGCGACTACAACAGATAAAAATAAATATATTTTTCTCTATCAATAATGTAATGAAAACTTAATTTGAAAAGGCGCCGTTAATTACGGCGCCCTTTGTATAATATTTGATGTATTACTGTTTGCTTAATTAATATACTGCCAGGAGCGGCGGTGTTCAGCCAACAGAAATATCTGCAAACAAATTCATTTGTGCGAGTGTTAAAGGGAAAGCACCCTCTCTACCCGGCAATTAATTTTATCTATTGGTTAGCAATAAGGTTTCCAGTTTATCAATGCGTTTTTTTAATTCTTCATTTTGCGAACTTAGTTCCTGCACAGCTTTTACCAGCGGCATTACAAACTGGCTGTAAGTAATGCTGTAAGTATCTGTGTTATTTTGAGGCGCATTCACCCCATCAAATTTATATCCCAAAGCCTTCGCTGTTTTTTCCACTTCCTGCGCAATAAAACCAGTTTGTAAATGATCGGCCTGGCTGTCGTTAGTCGTAGCACGCAGGTGTTTTTGTTTTACTGAATCCGGCATTTGCTGCATGATATGTTCTTCCAGCATTTTGGTATTGATATGATAAGTTACGGGCTGTAACTTGTTGATGAAAGCCAGGCCCGGTACATTGTCTTTCACATCTTCTTTAAACCTGCCATCACTTAAATTGCTCCAGCCTGCATAACCGCCAATGACCATGCCTGCTACGTTGCGGCCAATTACAACTTTGTTGCTTGCATTCACGAGTGAATAAGCTCCTAATGCTGTAGCAAAGGAGAGATTGCCGGTGGATACATCGGCACCCATACCAAATCCGGTATTGTAATTGCCTGTGATATTTGCAAACAATGAACCTTGCCCGCCGGCAGTATTATCATGACCGGTCGTGTTGTTAAAAAGAGCGTAATAACCGCTTGCTGTATTCAATTCACCTGTAGTGGTTCTATATAATGATTGATAACCGTATGCGGTATTGTAGTTTCCGGTGGTATTTTGTAAGAGCGAGTAGTAACCGGTGGCCGTATTGCCTTCTCCTGTTTGATTATCTATCATTGCAAAATGGCCTATTGCTGTATTTCTGAGGCTGATGATACTGCCTGATAAGGCTCCCCGGCCGATAGCAACATTTTCACCACCGATGCTGTTCACTGCAAGCGCATTAAATCCAATGGCTATATTATTGTTCCCTGCAGTATTGTCGCCGAGCGCACCTGCGCCCATCGCTGCATTGGCGACTCCTGTAGTATTACTTTTGAGTGCATCGGTTCCATTGGCGGTATTACTATTACCTGTTGTGTTAGCATGAAGGGAATTGGCCCCGGTAGCAGTATTGCCTCCGCCTGTAGTATTGCTGTAAAGTGCTATGTAGCCGTTGGCTGTATTATAATTGCCAATAGTATTAAGAAACAGGGCATGAGCGCCATTTCCCAGATTCCCCAGTCCTGAAGTATTAGAATACAAGGAAAAACTTCCACTGGCTACGTTGCCATTTCCGGTTGTATTGTTCAGGAGTGCATTCATGCCTGTAGCAGTATTTTCTTGCCCGGTAGTATTGCTCACAAGGGCAGAGTATCCCGTGGCTGTGTTACGAATACCCGTTGAGTTGCTGTAAAGTGCATAGGCACCATTGGCAGTATTTAACTCACCCGTGGTATTGGTTAATAATGCCAGGTTCCCGTTGGCGGTATTGTAGTTGCCGGTTGTATTGCTCAGCAATGCATTCATTCCACTAGCCGAATTACCTTCCCCGGTTGTATTGTTTAACAACGCATTGGTGCCGCTTGCAGTATTGTTGTTGCCCGTGGTATTGTTTTGCAGGGCCGAACTTCCACTGGCAGTGTTGCGAAGCCCGGTCGTATTGCTTTTGAGAGCGGAGAAGCCGGAGGCAGTATTGTAATTTCCGGTTGTATTCCCGTACAACGCATCTGCACCTGTGGCCGTATTTTGAAACCCGGTAGTATTGCTGTATAGTGCATAGCTTCCGGACGCTAAATTTTGTGCGCCTGTGGTATTAAAATATAATGCACGGGAGCCACTGGCGGTGTTAAGATTACCGGTTGCATTTCTATTAAGTGCCTGGTAGCCGATGCCCGTGTTTTGCGTACCGGTTGTATTACTTAGAAGTGTACTGAAACCATTGGCTGTGTTAAGACTTCCTGTAGTGTTAAGAGCCAGTGCATTGCTGCCATTGGCTGTATTTTCAAAGCCGGTGGTATTGGCATTCAGCGCAAAGTCGCCATTAGCCGTGTTGGAGTTTCCTGTAAGATTAGCACGAAGTGCGCCTCTTCCTGTAGCCGTATTTCTTTCACCTGATGTATTACTATAAAGTGACAAAGCACCATTGGCAGTGTTATGAAATCCCGTTGTATTGCTGTAAAGGGCAGTCATGCCGTAGGCAGTGTTGCCATCACCGGTAGTATTGAGGTGTAGCGCATAAGTTCCGACGGCAGTATTGTTCCAGGCTGTTGTGTTATTGCTTAGCGCATAAGCGCCGATGGCCGTGCTATTCCTTCCGGTTGTCAGGGGATTAAGTGCCTGGAATCCTACAGATGTACCTGCTGACACAGAATCAATAAAACCTGCCCGCAAATTTTTTATCTTAAATACCAGTGGAGCCGCATCAGTATTGCCAATAAAATTTGTTGCCGGATTGGTACCTGAATTTCCTGTAAGTCCCCAGTTATTCGCTGCTATAGCGATATCGGACCAACTGCTCCCATTGTAAAACCAAAAGCTGTTGGTATCGTTATCGAACACAAGCAAACCCTTAGTGGGAGACAGAATGCCTGTGCGTTGCGTGCTGTTCATGCGGGGAACCAGCATTCCTTTCGTGGTGCTGCTTATATCCAGCTGGGCGCTGGCATTGGGCGTTGTGGTACCTATACCTACATTTTGTGCAACGAGATCAAATGTGGTTAACAGCAATAGAGTACAGGCTACATATAATTTTTTCATTTCTACTTTTTACAAAGTGATGTTGACTATAAAATTCCTCCATCAAATTTCAAAGTAAAATTATAAACTGCCTATTCCCCTTTTGGGTAGCATAAGAGCGAAAAGGCAATCCTCCATCCGCCAAACACAGATAAATTGATTGAAAGCAAAAAGCCTGTTATCAAATAACAGGCTTTTTTATTGTGTTTGTAATTTGTATAATTAAATATCCGTTGCTTCACCATAAGCCATAGCTGTTGCTTCTTTCATTGCTTCACTCATGGTAGGGTGAGGATGCACAGCCGTTAAAATTTCATGACCGGTTGTTTCAAGTTTACGGGCCACTACTGCTTCTGCAATCATTTCTGTTACGTTCATACCAATCATATGACAACCTAAAAATTCGCCGTATTTGGCATCGTAAATAACTTTTACAAAACCTTCCAAAGCCCCGGCAGCACTTGCTTTACCGCTGGCCATGAACGGGAACTTACCCACCTTTACCTCAAAGCCTGCTTCTTTGGCTGCTTTTTCTGTGTAACCAACACTGGCAATTTCCGGAACACAATAAGTACAACCAGGGATATTGTTGTAATCCATTGGAGTTATTTTATGTCCTGCCAAATGCTCTGCAGCATTGATGCCCTCACGGGAAGCTACATGTGCCAAAGCCTGGCCGGGCGTGCAATCGCCAATGGCATAAACACCCGGGACATTTGTTTGCTGGTTGATATCAACAATGATTTTTCCTTTTTCTGTTTTAATACCCAGTTCTTCCAGGCCAGCATTTTCAATATTGGCCACCACACCTACGGCGCTTAACAAAACATCGGCTTCCAGTGTTACTTCACCACTGGCGGTTTTTACAGTAGCTTTTACGCCATTACCGGAAGTATCAACTTTCAGTACTTCACTGTTTGTCATGATTTCAATGCCTTGCTTCTTAAATTGTTTCTCCAGTTCTTTGCTGATGTCTTCATCTTCTACAGGAACTATGCGTGGCATAAACTCAACGATGGTACATTTGGTTCCCATGCTGTTGTAGAAATAGGCAAATTCACTTCCAATGGCGCCACTGCCACAAACGATCATGCTCTTTGGCTGCTCTGGTAAAACCATTGCTTCCCTGTAGCCAATGATTTTTTTACCATCAATCGGCATAGTTGGCAACTGGCGTGCACGGCCACCTGTAGCAATAATAATATTTTTTGCTTCCACCACTTGTTTTGTTCCATCGGCAGCAGTTACTTCCAGTTTATTGGCAGCTATCAGTTTGCCCGAACCCATAATTACATCAATCTTATTTTTCTTCATCAGGTACTGGATACCCTTGCTCATTTTATCTGCTACACCACGACTACGTTTTATCACGCCTCCAAAATCTGTTGAGGGATTGGCCACGTTGATGCCATAATCTGCCGCATGCTTTGCATATTCATATACCTGCGCACTTTTTAATAAAGCTTTGGTTGGAATACATCCCCAGTTAAGGCAGATGCCACCCAGGCTTTCTCTTTCCACAATCGCTACTTTTTTTCCTAACTGACTTGACCTGATTGCCGCAGGATAACCGCCCGGGCCACTTCCTAAAACTATTACGTCGTATGCCATAAAAATCTCGAATTTTAATGATTGAAATGAGTGGCAAAAGTAGTTTGAAATAGGGGATTTGCCAAATCGTGCGTTATGGTACATTTTAACCACATAGAAGTACAGAGAAATACACACGGAGTACACTGAGTCTCTGCGATCTCCGTGTTACACTCCGTATTCTCGGTGGTTAAAATAAATAGAAGGTTCAATTAAACAATATTTCCGGTATTTAACAATCCTTAACTTTACTTAATGAAAAAAATCATACTCAGCATAAGTCTTGTTTTTAGTATTATATCTTTTTCCATTGCTCAAACCAATATCCCCAAATGGAAAATAACCGATATAGAAAAATACATGAACAGTGGAAAAGAAGAGGTGCTTGTCATTAATTTCTGGGCAACATTTTGCAAACCCTGCGTAGCAGAAATCCCTTCTTTTATCGAAGTAACGAATAAGTACAAAGATCAACATGTGAAGCTGTTGCTCGTAAGCCTTGATCTTCCTTCTTTTTATCCAAACAAAATTGCTGATTTTGCCAGGAAGCATAATTTCAATACCCATATTGTCTGGCTGGATGAAACCAATGCGGATTATTTCTGCCCGAAAATAGATGTGAAATGGAGTGGTTCCATTCCTGCTACGCTGATATTAAATCCTAAAACAGGCTACAGGAAATTTTTTGAAGAAGAGATAGAAAAAGATAAGTTTGAAGCGGCGGTGAAAGAGGCGATGGGGAAGTAGATGCTGGATGCTGGCAAAATAGTTCCGCAAGATATAAAATGATCTGACAATATAGCGACTCCTGCCGGGAACGGGTTTCTAGTACCTGATTCCTTTCTTTTTATAACACGAATTCCAGGCACGAATTCCACGAATTAGAATCTGCTGATTAGATGTAATACTTAATCTGTAAATAGAATAATTCCACCTTTCTTATTCCTTATTTTATGTTTCTTATTTTCTTATCCCTTCCAATATAACCCAATCCTCCTCCGCACGTCTTCCCTGATATTTAAATAGAACAGGTTGATATCACCAATATGGTAATTCTTACTTTTCAAAAACATACTACCAAAGAACTTTGGCTTGCTCGTCCACAAAATGTTTTCATGCACCTGCGCATCTACCGGCTTACTTATTTTATTGAACTTTATAAGAATGGTTCCTTTGTTTAAACTTTTAGGTGCATAGCTGTTGTTGGTTGTCCAGGTAAGCGGGTTGGTAACGATGCTTTTAAAGTCTTCTTTTAAAATATAATCCGCTCCTTCATATCCTTTTTTAAAACTCCGCCATCCTACAAAACAAGTGGTGCTTAATGAATCGCGGCAGGGTTGTAACACAGCAAAATAATTTTCAGGTGTCGGCATGCCAATAATGTATGCACACACCAGCTTATTCATCAACACTTTTCCTTCAAAAAATTCTTTAATTAATCTCCCGGCATGTTGTGTGCCCTGGCTGTGAGCTGCAATAATAATGGGCCTGCCTCCATTGTAATGTTGCAGGTAAAATTCAAATGCTTTTTTTACATCGCCGTAGGCAAGGTTGAAGGCATTGCTGGAACGAATGGTATCGGCAGTTACATAGTTTCCATAATGCGCCTGCCGGTACCTTGGGGCAAATACCCGGCTCTGTTCATTGAACACACTTGCCTGCAATAAAATGGAGGAGTAATCAGTTCTATGATTAAGGTTAACATCATCTATATCTGCATTGGCGCTGCTGTCCTTTTTATTGGTAAGGGTAGTAGGATGGATAAAAAATACATCAACAACACTATCCCTGTATACACTGTTTCTTAAAGGCTTTGGAATGCTGTCTGCCGGGTCCCATTTCCATGGATGTGCAGCCCAATCGTTTAAGTTAGCATAATCGGGTATTCTTTTTTGTAAAGGAACCAGCTGCGCAATTTTTTTGCTACTGCTGCAACCGGCTACTGTAAATAGTACAACAAAGAATAAAAATGAATAAATTCTCATGAATGATAAAGATAGTGATTTGATCGGGTGGATAGGATGGAGGGCACAAATTCCATCATCCAATGATCTTGTAATCCCAATAAAAAACCGGCCCTCGCAGACCGGTTCTTTGTTATAGGCTATACTAATTTTTTGCGGGTTACAGATCAGGCGCGTGGCTTCAATCCCATCATCCTTAAATCCGGCGAATCCCAATCCTGATACTATTTATTCCGTTTAATAGTGCAACCCACACTACGGCTTTCCTTTACAGTAATATCTTTTCCGCCTGATAATTCATTAATGGCTTCTTTTAAATGATACCTGGTAATTGCTGCAGCGTCAGATGGATTGTCATCAATAGCACCATGATAAACCAGTGTCATGGTTTTATCAAACAAAAAACATTCGGGAGTACGGTTAGCACCAAAAGCATCTGCTACTTCATGGTCTTTATCAACTACATAACTCCAGGCGTATTTCTGACTTTTTGCATAAGCCTGCATGGCTTCAAAACTGTCATCGGAGCTACGCTGGGCTTCATTGCTGTTCAAAACAATCACACCCAGTTTCATTTTATACGCATGCCTGGCTATTTCATTGGTGCGCTCCTGGTTTTTAATAACGTAGGGACAGGTATTGCAACTGAACATTACCAATACTCCATTTTCTCCGGCTACGTCTTTCATACTGATGTCTTTGCCGGAAACATCTTTCATTTTTACTGTTGCTTTTGGCATTTTACTTCCAATGGTTAACGGATCCGCCATTGTAAATGCCATACCAGCTGCAACAGCTAAAGGCGCAAGGATAAAAAATATTTTTTTCATGATCATAAATTTTTAGTTGAAAGTTGAACTTAAAGTTAGTGCAGGAAATGCGGGAATGTATCACGTTAAATAATAAATTATTTGAACGGTGTGTCATCAGGCTGATATTTACCGGCCTCCATTGCATGCTTCTGTTCCATTTCTTTTTGTAAGGCCGCAGCTTTAAGAGAGCGGATACTCACATTTAATTCAAAGCCAACTAATAATGCAAGGGAATTAATAAATATGAGTGCCATCACCATCATGATGGTACCAATGGAACCGTAGAGCGCATTGTACCTGCCGAAGTTGCCCACAAATGCCGCAAAACCCACAGAAGCCAAAATGCTGAGAATAGTAGTGAGTATAGAACCGGGGGATATAAGTTTCCAGCGTTTGGAAACAGCGGGTGCATATTTAAAAATAAAACCTACAATTAGAAAAAGTAAAATGACGATCATTCCCCAGCGGAAATAAGTGATAAAATTTTGCCATGATTTATCTACCACGATCATTTTGAGAAGGGCGCCCTGCATAATGAGCAGCAAAAGATAAGTGAGCAATAAGGAAAAAATGAGGATCGTGAGTTTAATAGCCCTCCATCGTTTTTCCAAACCATTTATTTTTTCGAAGCCCACGTATTTCCTGTTGAAACTGCGGATAATGCCCATCATAGCATTACTGGCAAAGAAAAGAGACAGGATAAGCCCAAACGATAAGAGCCCGATACGGGAATCGTCTAAAAAACTGTCTACAAAACTCATCACCCCACGATTGTATTCCGGAGAAGGAATAATATCGCGGATAATATTATGCAATTGTATTTTAATGCTGCGTTTGGATATAAAAGGCAGGTTGGGTACCAAAGTAAAAATAAACAATAAGGATGGCGGAATGGCCATGATAAAATTATAGGAAATGGCAGCGGCCCTTTCTGAAAAGCCCTGCGTTTTTAACTGGGCGAGCAAAAATTTAACGGTATCGTGCAAGGAGATGCCTTCAAAGCCCGGTAACTTCCAGCCTTTGCTTTTTCTTATCAGGAATGCAAGCGGGGTTTTAGTGATCAGTATCCGTTGAACTTTCAGCAACAGGGAATATTTAGTTGTTTTGTTGTTGTTTCTTTTTTAAAAAATCATCCAGCCATACCTGGTATTCTTTTGCGAATTTAAGATGCTCGGGGTAAGTAGCCGCAAAATTGGAATAACCGTCCAGCCCGGGTTTGGCCACAAAGAAAATATAATCTGTCTGTGGGGCATCTAATACGGCGTCTATAGTTTCAGCAGAGGGCGTGCAGATTGGACCCGGGGGCAAACCCGTGTTCTGGTAAGTATTGTAAGGGGAAGGGTATTTGAGGTGACCGAATAAAATTCTTTTTAAACCAAAATCCCGCATAGCATATTTTACAGTGGGATCTGCCTCCAGTTTCATTCCTTTATTAATACGGTTGATGTACACACTCGCAATAAGTCCTTTGTCTTTCAATTTATTGGTTTCTTCTTCTACAATACTGGCCATATTATACACCTGCTTAGCTGTCATATCCTTTGCCGCTGCCTTTGCTTTGCGTTCACTGTTCCAGAATTTATCTTCTTCCGCTTTCAGGCGGGTAAATAATTTTGAAAAAGAACTGTTCCAGTTTAACAGGTAGGTATTGGGAATTACAGCTGTCATAGCAGTGTTCGTGTCCAGCTTATATTTATTCAAAGAATCATTGCTGTATAAAAAGCGAAGGGCGTCAGCTTCAGTGCATTCAAACATACTGCCTAGTTTTTTTGCCAGGTCTTCTTTAGTGCGGAGTTTATTGATGACCAGTCTCACCGGCGATTGCCTGCCGGCTTTCAGCATACGGATGAGGTTGTATAAACTCATCCCATCTTTTATTTCGTACCTGCCGGCTTTTACTTTTTCATTGTAACCAGCCTGGCCGGCCAGCTTATCAAAAAAGAAAGTTCCGCCAATGATTTGCTGATCCGCTAAAGATGTTTTTACATCATTATAAGATGCGCCCGTTTTTATATAGAAAAATTTATCCGCAGGTGCATTTACCGTGGGGCCAAATACTTTCCAGGCCGACCAACTTCCAACGATCAGCACAACCACCAATGTTATCAGTAATATTTTTTTCATTCAATTGATTTAAACCTTCCCTGCAACAAAGTAAAATAAAAAACCCCGCCCGGAAGAGGCAGGGTTATAAAATTTTTGATAATAATTATTTTCCTGTGTCTGCAGGAGCAGGTGCAGGAAGAGAAGTTGAATTAGTTGGAGCAGCCGGGTTCGTTCTAGGTGCCGATACAGGAACATCATTCAACAGCTTATCATTAGCGGAAGAAGAACTGCCATCTTTTGGAATAAAAGCAGGAGACATAAGGCAAAGAAGCCCTACAACAGCCGCAAAAATCCAGGTACCTTTTTCAAGTACGTCTGTACTTTGTTTTACGCCCATGAGCTGATTACCAAAACCACTCAATGAACCTGATAAACCGCCACCTTTTGGATTCTGGATCAAAACGATCAGTCCCAATACAACAGAAGCAATGATAATTAATACGCCGAATAAAGCTAACATGTCTATTTAATTTTTATTGAATTTCGTTTAATTTGGCTGCAAAGTAAGCGTTTTTGGAAGGATTGAGCAAACTTAATTTTTCATATATTTCTTTAGCCTTATTTGTTTTGCCTTGCTGAAGATAAACGATTGCCATTGACTCTGTTAAGACTTCTTCATCCTTGTTGCTTTTTTCTGCCAGTTTTTGTACGGAGGGATCAATAAAACCATCCACACCAGCTTTTTCTTTTAGCCCGTCCGGGTGAACTTTTTTCATGGTTTTAAGCCATTCCGTAAAGCTTTTCATTTGCCGGCCCATCTTATCACCGGGCTGTACTGTTTCGCTTAGCTTAATACCCTGCGATGCAAAATAATCGGTGGTATGAAGTGGTTCAAATAACAGGGGCGGATTATTTTCGGCTCCTAGATTTTCAGTAACTATATTTTCTTTCACAGGCTCCGGCTTTGCGATGCTTTCTGTTATGGCAACAGGTTCAGCTGCCCATTCAGTTATGGGCTCATCCACTACTTCAACCCAGTGTTCAAAATTATTAGCTGCCCCGTCATCCCCAGGTTGAGCCGCTGCTATTGCATCTGCAACAGATGCTGTAATAGGCTGGTCATTTATTTCCGGCAGTTGATCAATGTTGACACCTGGCAGTTCATTGACCGGTTCAGCGGGTATTTTTAGTTCTATGCTGTCTTTGCTGGTTAGCTGATGGTTCAATAAATAGGGATTGGCAAAATGCAGGGCGGTTTTTGCGGCAATAGTGGGGTAGCCATCTGCTTCCGGCGGTGTTTGTTGCAACAGGAAAAAATGTGCAGCCGAAAAATAGGGGTATGCTCCCGCTATCTTTTGAAGGTCTGCATCTGGTCCAAATACAGCTGTATGTAAAGATTGAAAAGACATGAGGATAATTTACCAGTTGGAAAATATTTTATTAAAGATCTCATCTACCAGGTTTTTAACGATCTCTTCGTTCAATGTTCTTTCTGCATCTGCCAGGGATTGTGAAGCAGGGAAATCGAAAGTACGGTTAAGGTCAGCTTCAAAATTTTTGGTATCATCCAATGTATTCCTGAACACTAAATGAAAGCCAACATTAAGCCTGTTACCGCTACTGGTATTATTGCTAATGGCAATAGTGGTGGCATAATACTGCGATATAAAACCACTGATATCATAATGTGCATCATCATTGTTTGTTTGTCTTAACCTGGTAGTACCGATAATTTTTTGTTTCAAACGCTCGGTCAGTTGCGGACTTAATTGTGTATTCACATACTGCGCCTTATTTTCAAGGTAATTTACCCTGAAACTTTTTACGTCGGCCGGGATAGGCGCTACGTCCTTAAATCCATACTTGCAGGTAGCAAAATTAAATGTAGCTGCGAGGAGCAGTAGTATAACAAAAAGCCTTATTCTTTTAATATTGTTCATAGTCATGGTTGATAGTTCATGGTTCATGGGCAAAGATTCATAGATGATTGATCCAGGTAAGGCGTCCGGCTTTTTATTGCGGGCCCATTATCACATTAGCATATTAGCTAATTATCAAATTAATTAAAGGTCTTCAATATCATACTCCTTCAGTTTCCTGTACAATGTTCTCTCACTAATACCCAGGTCCAAAGAAGCATCCCTTCTTTTGCCCCGGTGTTTTTTCAGGGCCTTAATGATGAGTTCTTTTTCTTTATCAACAATGCTTAAAGATTCTTCCACATCTTCATGATGATGAATATCGTTGTTACCTGCATTGTGCAATATAACAGGTGAGCCCGGTTGCGTGTAATTTCCATTGGCGGCTGCATTGTTGGTATTCAATTGCCCGATATTATTGCTGCTGTCACTGGTAAATACAGGTGCATGCTGTGCCATAGAAGGGTTCTGTAAAAGATCAAAGAACATTTTCTTAAGTTCATTTACATCCTTTTTCATGTCAAAGAAAAGTTTGTATAAGATCTCTCTTTCATTGGCAAATTCAGCATGACTTACATTCCCTGTTCCTCCGGATAAAACGGGCAGGTTGGAGTATTGATGATCCGGTAAATAGCTGCGCATTTGTTCTGCTGAAATGTTTTTATCCTTACTCAATACAGAAATCTGTTCTGCAATATTTTTCAGTTCCCGGATGTTACCCGGCCAGGTATAATTAACCAATACATTTCTCGCATCTTCACTTAACTGGATGGGAACAGCTTTATATTTATCAGCAAAATCGCTGGTGAATTTGCGGAATAACAGCAGCACATCTTCTTTGCGGTCTCTCAATGCCGGAACTCTTATAGGTACTGTATTTAAACGATAATATAAATCTTCCCTGAAACGGCCGTTGTAGGTAAATTCCAACAGGTCTTTATTGGTGGCAGCTATTACCCTAACATCTGTTTTTTGCACTTTACTGCTGCCCACTTTAATGTATTCGCCTGCTTCCAGTACACGTAATAAACGGGCCTGTGTGCCCAGTGGCATTTCACCTATTTCATCCAGGAAAATAGTACCGCCATTTACCGTTTCAAAGTAGCCTTTACGGCTGTCGACAGCACCGGTGAAAGAGCCTTTTTCATGACCAAATAATTCAGAGTCAATAGTTCCCTCCGGTATGGCGCCACAGTTTACAGCGATAAAAGGATTGTGTTTTCTTGCACTCAATGCATGAATGATCTGCGAAAAAACTTCTTTACCTACACCACTTTCGCCATTGATCAGCACACTGAGGTCAGTATTGGCCACCTGCACTGCCACGTTCATAGCATGGTTCAATTCCGGGGAATTACCAATGATGCCAAAACGATTTTTTATTGCTTGAATATCCATATATCCTTACCCCCTCTGCCCCCTGAAGGGGGAACCGGGAGCCTCCAATTTTATTAGTTAATAATTTTTATCCATTTCTTTCCTGTTATTTCCCCAGGCCATACAGGCTTGTCCGCAATCCTCCTTCAGGGGGTTAGGGGGGTTCCAAACAGCGTACCCGATGTACAACGATCAATTAATACTTTTATATAATCAGCTTTTTTCAAATTTCCTTTTGGAAAGATCACCACTTTATTGTGATCTGTTCTTCCGTACAACTCTTCTTCATTTTTTTTTGAAACGCCTTCTACCAACACCTTAAATGTTTTACCAACATCTTTTTGCATGCTTTTTAAAGTTTGCAAACGATGAAGACTGACCATTTCCTGCAACCTGCGTTTTTTTGTTTCCAACGGAACATCATCTTTAAATCTTCTTGCTGCCAGTGTTCCCGGCCTTTCAGAATAAAAATACATGTAAGCCAGGTCGTATTTACAATATTCCATCAGGCTTAACGATTCTTTGTGTTCTTCTTCTGTTTCGGTGCAAAAGCCGGTGATCATGTCGGTAGATAAACCACAATCGGGCAATAGCTCACGGATGCGGTTTACTTTGGCCATGTACCATTCACGGCTATAGGTTCGGTTCATCATTTGCAACACGCGGCTGCTGCCGCTTTGTACAGGAAGATGAATGTAGTTACAAATATTTTCGTACTGCTGCATTACAAATAATACGTCATCTGTAATGTCTTTCGGGTGGGAGGTAGAAAAACGAACTCTTAACAAGGGAGATATCTGTGCGACCATTTCCATGAGCAAAGCGAAGGTGACCGCCCCTGCCCCCTCTATCTCCGCCAGGGGGCGAGGAAACGGAGAAGAACTTAGTGGAGATATACTGCCGTTATTTTCTTTGTTAGAAACATCCACAATCCTTCCTTTGGGGGGTGGGGGGGCAAAGTAATAACTATCTACATTCTGACCCAGTAAAGTCACTTCCCTGTAACCATCATTAAACAAAGCTTCGCATTCTTTTACAATGCTATAGGCATCCCGGCTGCGCTCCCGCCCGCGGGTAAACGGCACTACGCAAAAGGAACACATATTATTACAGCCACGCATGATGCTTACAAATGCCGTAACGCCATTGCTGTTTAAACGGATAGGTGCAATGTCTGCATATGTTTCATCCCGGCTCAGTAAAACATTCACTCCTTTTTGTCCGCCGCTGGCTTCTTCTATCAAACCGGGCAGGCTGCGGTAAGCATCCGGGCCTACCACTATATCAACCAGTTTTTCTTCTTCTAAAAATTTTGATTTCAATCTTTCCGCCATGCAGCCCAACACACCCACCACCACACCGGGATTTAATTTTTTATACTGGCGAAAAACGGTGAGCCTTTGTCTTACGGTTTGTTCTGCCTTTTCACGAATGGAACAGGTATTTACCAGGATAAGGTCGGCCAGTTCAGTTTGTGTAGTAGCTGCATATCCATGCTCCTGCAAAATAGACGCAACCACCTCGCTGTCGGCAAAATTCATTGCACAACCATAACTCTCTATGTAAAAATGTTTGCGTACCGAAATGGTTTCCACAGGTGCTGCCATAAATGCTTCACCCTGCCTTGCCTCGTCATGTATTTTATCCAAAAGGAGCGTTTCCATTTACCTCGTTAAAATTTAAGAGGGCAAAGATACATAAAAGCATGGAATTGTGACAGGATGGCAGGGGAGAAGGCAAGTTTTTGGATACCGGTACTGGTTTCTGGTTGGGAGTCTATATACTTTTTTAGCTGTGATTATATTTTCCATTTTCTAAATTGCCTGACCCCATTTGCCACTCGCCACTTACTATTCCCCAACTATTTGCGTTTTTGTGCGGGGATACTGTTTGCAATTATGCCTTAGTTTTGCGGGAAACCACTACTTCCCGTTGAAATCAGTATGCTCTCTTTTTTTATTTTTTCTATCGCTCAACAGCTATGCCCAAACTGTTAAAGGGGTAGTGGCAGGTAATTTGCTGGACGCAGACAATAGTAAATCAATAGCCGGGGCAACCATTTCTTTAAAAAACATCGGGGACACCACCGCCTTTTTTTCCCTGGTAACCGATGAAGAGGGTGGTTTTCAGTTTGACCAGCTGCTGCATGGTTATTATAGCATGCAAATAAAAATGCTTGGCTATTCACCCTTACGTATTGATAGCATTAACATAAGAGAAGAAAGAACAGATTTTAACCTGGCAGATACTAAAATGAACCGGTCCGCAAGTGATATGGAATCGGTTATTATTTACGCCGAAAAACCTTTGATAGAAAATAAGGATGGGAAGATCACTTTTAATACCAGCGAATCGGCCCTGAGTAACAGTTCCAATGCAACAGAATTATTAAAACAAACACCACTGGTTACTACTGATAACGATGGCAAATTGTTGATGAAGGGAAAAGAAGTAAAGATTTTGATAGATGATAAGCCGGTAGAAATGGATGCCCGCCAGTTGCAGGATCTTTTAGAAAGTATGCCGGGCAGTATGATAGAAAAAATAGAAGTACTCACCACGCCGCCGCCACAATATGCCAATGAAAGAGGTGGCGTAATTAATATCGTTACAAAAAAAGGCAAGGTGGGTAAAAGCGGGAGACTCAATATAAACTACGGAACAAGAGGTGAAGCCGGTGCCAGTGCAAGTTTCAGCTATCGAAAAAATAAAATTTCTTTTAATACATCCGCAGGTTATTCCTACAACTTTTATAAAGGAGAAAGTTATAGTATACGAGAGAATGTGTATGCCGACAGCTCAAATTTTTTTAGAACAGACGGCAATAATTCCAGTATTAACAACCGCCCCAATGGCCGTGCATCGCTTGATTACGAATTGAATAAAATGAACAACTTCAATATTACGGCAACCCTTAACAGCAGCGATAATGAAGGGGAGAGTGGAACCGAGTACAGGAACATTAACCAGTACGATGTATTGTACAGGGTAAGCAACAGGAAAGTGGGAAGTGGTTTTAATGCGGTAAATCCTTCGGGCAGCGCTAGCTATACACATAAATGGAAGAACCCGGGTGAAGTATTGCGGGTTATTGGCAATATCGCTTTTAGCAGCAACAGGAATACAAGAGATTTTTACCAGCGCTTTCTGCAACCTGACGGAACCTTTAATGGCGATGATTCTGCACAGCGGCAGCAAACCCGGTCCAACAACCATACACTGGCTTTACGCATCAATTATGACAAACCCCTAAAAGACAAAAAGACGATATTGAATTTTGGATCTACGGTCAATCGTTATAAACTACACAATGAACTCACCACATCTTTTTTAAAAAAGCCGGATAGCATCATGGTCGTAAATGATCTGCTTAGCAACAACTTTGAATTTTATCAAACAGTGTATACCATCCGGGCAGCTATCCGTTACCAGTTTTTCACCAACTTTTTTACCAATGTAGGTGTACAACAGGAATACGCGGTTACTTCTTTTGATATCTTAGGAGACAGCAATCACTATCCTAACAACTATTACAGCACATTGCCTTTTGCCAACATAACCCGCAAATGGGAAAACGGGTACAGCCTAACGGCAAGCTATAAACGCAGTGTACAGCGGCCGGGCATGAATAACCTGAATCCTTCGGTTGATTACAGTGATCCCTACAATACCCGTTTTGGCAATCCTTACCTGCAGCCTTACTATGCTGATAATTTTGATTTTGGCGGAGGATACTGGAAAAAGAAATTCAATATCAATGCCTCGGTTGGTTACAATTCACTGCAGCATATTTACAGCGCATTAAGAACGTTGACAACCGACGGAAAAACAATCACCAGCTGGTATAACCTGAGTGGGCGAAAAGAATATGAAGCCAGCATGTTTGGCGGTGTTAACATAGGAAAGAAACTGAAGCTCAATGCCAGCGGATCTTATACTTACAATGTATACAGTGATCATGATCAAAAGGTAAACCGGTACCGCAATGCAGGTTCCCTGAATTCTTCTATGAATGGTAATTACCAATGGAGCAGTATTATGAATTTTACCGGCAATTTTACCTTCAATCGTTTTGCCAACCCACAAGGAACGGTGCGCAACAGGCTTAGTATGAGTGTGGGGGTTCAAAGAAAATTCTTCGATAAAAACCTGAGCGTGAGTTTGAATATGGTAGATCCTTTCAGCCAGCAGCAGAATACTAATTTTATTTATGCACCCAATTATAACCTGGAAACTTATAGTATGAGTAATAGCAGGAATTTTAGGGTAGCAGCGGCGTATACTTTTAAGAAGAAGATGAAGAAGAGGGTTTTGGTGAAGAAGAAGGTGGCGGGGGGTGTACAGAATAAGGAATAAGGAATAAGAAAGTTTTCGATCACGGTTGTCTACAGGTAAATACTTCAACTATTTCAGAGGTCATTGATAGTGATTTTAATTGTGTAAATTATGTTGCTGTTTCTTATTATCTGTCTGACCTGTGATACCGGTTGGGGAACAATTCGTGTAATTCCCCAAATTCGTGTAATCAATCAGGCTGAATTTTAAATTTCTTAGCCAGCCAACTCTCTCCTGCAGCCACAATCCACTCTGTCTCCAATTGCTTTTTAGTGGTAATGGTATTATTGAAATAAAGTGTGTTGCTGTTAACAAACTTATTTTCTATGGCATAAGTGAGTTGTGATAAGGGCAGCATTTCAATTTTATCTTTTAAAATGAAAGCCAGCAACTGCCTGTCAAAAAGATGGTTGTCAAATTTTTGTTCAATAGATTTTATGAGGCGAACGGAACTGTCAGTACTGCAGCCACTAACGCCTGTGGCAGATTCATCCGCCATCAGTATTATAAATCTTCCAAAAATCAGCGTTGCAAAACCTTTAACGGGAGTGCCATGGCTGTGCCAGTTGTCGGTAAATTCCTTCAGCATATCTTCCATCTCAAGCGCTTCGATTATAAAAAACAAACGACTAGCCTGGTAAACCCATACTTTGGAATCGGGGTTGAAATCTTGGGGAAGATGTTGTTGTATGTTGAGGGTCATTTTGATTAATAGTTCATGGTTGATAGTTCATAGATGCCGCATGCCGGTATCCGGTATCGGGTATCCTTTCTTCTACATGCTTGCCGCCACCAGCTCCGCAATATCGAGCACCGCTACCTCATTTTCTTTCTCCCTGTTTTTCACACCATCCGTAAGCATGGTATTGCAAAAAGGGCAGGCAGCGGCTATTACATTGGCGCCGGTATCAATGGCTTCATTGCTGCGTTCTATATTGATGCGGATAGTTCCTTTTTCTTCTTCTTTAAACATTTGGGCACCACCGGCACCACAGCAAAGGCCATTGCTTTTGCAGCGCTTCATTTCTACCAGAGCCACATCCATTGCTTCCAGTACTTTACGGGGTGCTTCATAAATATCATTGGCACGGCCAAGGTAGCAACTGTCATGGTAAGTAATTTTTTTTCCTTTAAAAGCGCCGCCTTCCTTCATGTTTATTTTTCCTTCATCAATCAATTGTTGTAAAAAAGTTGCATGATGGATCACTTCATAACTACCCCCTAAGGCGGGGTATTCATTTTTAAAAATATTAAAGCAATGCGGGCAGGCTGTCACAATTTTTTTAATGCCATAACCATCCAGTACCTGGATATTCTGGTAAGCCATCATCTGGAACATGAATTCATTGCCGGCCCTGCGTGCCGGATCACCGGTGCACATTTCTTCTTTGCCTAAAATGGCGTATTTAATGCCTACTTTATCCAGTATGGTTACAAATGCTTTCGTGATCTTTTGCGCCCGCTGATCAAAGCTGCCGGCGCATCCTACCCAAAACAACACTTCGGGTGTTTCGCCTCCTGCCATCATCTCCGCCATGGTTGGTACCTGCATAGTTTATATTTATGGTAACAAAGTAAACAAGAAATCATTATTGATGTTTGTGCAATTGCATTTATTTTTGCAAATTAACTGTAAAGCTATTGGGTAATATCTTCAAAAAGATCAGCAAGTGGGAAACATGGCCATTTAAACTGATATATGCTCCACTCGTTCCGTTTTGGGTGGGATATATCTTGCGTTCCCGCGCTGTATGGTTTTTTACACCCAGTAATCCTAAACTTACATTCGGTGGTTTGGATGGCGAACCCAAAAAAGAAATGTACAACCTGCTTCCGCCGGCGCTTTACCCTGCTACTTTCAATGTAATGCCTGCAGAAAATTTTGAGGAAGTTAAGAACAGGATACATGCTAAGCAAATAGCATATCCCATGATCGTTAAACCCGAAGTAGGTTGTGCAGGGGTGTTGTTTCGAAAAATTGATACAGAAAAAGACCTGGAAGATTATCACCAACAGGTGCCGGTAGAATATATAGTACAGGAACTGGTAACCTATCCAATGGAAGTGAGTGTTTTTTATATACGCCATCCCAAAGATAATAAGGGAGCTGTGACAGGTTTTTTACATAAGATACCGATGAGTGTAACAGGTGATGATTTTCATACAGTAGAACAACTCGTGTTGCTACATCCCAAGGCCGCAAAAAGAGTAGGGGAACTGCATAGCAAGCACAAAGAAAAATGGCATACGGTTTTACGCAAAGGGGAGAGATACATGCTAAGCCATGCAGCCAATCATAACCGGGGGGCGCATTTTGTAGATCTTAAGGAACATATTGACGATGAGCTGGTGGTTATTTTTGATGAACTGAGTCACCGCATCAATGATTTTTTTTACGGGCGCTACGATATTTTGTGCAACAGTATAGAAGACCTGAAAGCCGGTAAAAATTATTCTATCCTGGAATACAACGGTTGCGGTGCCGAACCCAATCATATTTATGATACAGGCTATACATTAAAACAGGCTTACAAAGAAATTTTAAAGCATTGGAAAGCCTTGTATGAAGTAAGTACTTACAACAGGAAAAACGGAATAAAACCATGGCCTTATATGAAAGGATTAAAATTCAGGATGGAAACTAAAAAACATTTTAAATTGCTGAGGGAAGCGGATAGGAGAATTTGATAATTAGCCAATTTGCTAATGTGCTAATGCATGTGCAGATTGGCTAATCCTTTATTATGGGGACATGTTGCGCCAGGGTAATAGAAGAATTTGATAATTAGCTAATTCGATAATTTGATAATGAATATGCTAACCAAAATCATTAAGCAAATGACCCATTGACTAACAGACCCAATCAACTCTTGAACCGTCGGACTTTTGAACCTTTAATCCATCTTTAAATTATAAATCACTTCACCTGTCTATGTCGCCATTGCTGAGGGTTTTTTGTTGGGGATTGCTTATTAGTTTTTTGGGAACATTGCCCATGGGTACGCTCAATGTAACTGCTATGCAGATCGGTATCCAGGAGAGTATAAAAAATGCGCTGTTATTTGCCCTTGGATCTTTAACGGTGGAAATGATCTATGTACGTATTTCACTGGTTGGCATTAACTGGGTGCGCAAACAGGAAAGGCTCATGCGGTGGATGCAATGGATCACGCTTTTAATAATTGTAGTAATGGCTTCGGGTAGTATTATAGCTGCCCTACATCCCGATGAAGATGCGAAGAACGTGGTGTTGCAAAATAATATTCACCGCACTTTACTGGGCATGGGTATGTGTGCTATTAATCCCGTGCAGATTCCGTTTTGGTTTGGCTGGAGTACGGTTTTGTTCACAAAAAAAATATTGCAGCCGGTCAACTCACAATACAATATTTATATCGTCGGCATCGGCGTGGGAACGTTAATGGGCAATTCTCTTTTTATATTTGGAGGGAGATGGGTCACCGATCGCATCAGCAACAGCGGAACTTATTTAAACTGGATCATCGGCGGAATTTTTACAGTTACTGCTATCATCCAGTTGTATAAAATTTTAAACCACAAAGGAGCGGTGGATAAAATTCATGATATTAAAGATGAAGAGGTGCTGGAAATGAAAGAATGATCAATGTGATAATATGCTAATTTGCTAATGTGATAATGGGGCGCAGTATGAAGGATAGTTTATTAGAAAAACACAATGTCCAAATCTTGAATGATCTCTCAAGGTAATTAGCTGCCAACCCACAACTCGTAAGCAGCAACTTTCCTCTACCTCTAACTCATCTCCTTCGTCCACGCATCCCTGTCATCCGGACTTAATTTCCACGGAGCAAAATTATTTTCAATATTTCCAAACATGGCATTCCATTCCTGCGGCGCATTGCTGTCTTCCATCACAAGGCTGCGGCGGAGTTCCATAATAATATCGAGTGGATTAATGCTTACCGGGCATTCTTTTACGCAGGCATTGCAGGTAGTGCAGGCCCGCAGTTCTTCCACGGTGATATAATCATTTACCAGTGTTTTTCCATCCGGTTTGAATTCGCCATTTCTACGAATATTTTTTCCCACTTCTTCCAGGCGATCACGGGTATCCATCATGATCTTCCTGGGACTTAATAACTTTCCTGTCTGGTTGGCCGGGCAGGCAGCAGAGCAGCGGCCACATTCTGTGCAACTGTAAGCATCCAGCAAACTTTTCCAGCTGAGTTCCGTTACTTCTTTTGCGCCAAACTTCATGGATTGTGCATCACCTGTTGGCGCCAGTTCGGGTTGCATCATGTAAAGCACTTCTTTTTGTACATGCTCCATGTTTTCCATTTCGCCATCGGCCTCCAGCCTTGCAAAATAAGCATTGGGAAAAGCCAGTAAAATATGCAGGTGTTTGCTGTAAGGCAGGTAATTTAAAAAAGCAAATATCCCGATGATATGCAGCCACCAGCAGATTCTTTCCAGCGCCACCAGGCTGGTTACTGACATTCCTTCAAACAAGGAAGCCAGTGAACCGGATATTAAAAAGTTGCCGGTATCATTGTAATGCGCAGCGCCTTGTAATTGCAATGCCCTGTCAGTAGCATTCATGGTAATAAAGAGTGTCATTAACACGATCTCTGTAATAAGAATATAATTGGCATCGCTGCGTGGCCAGCCGTTCAGGTCTTTGCTGATAAATCTTTTTAGTTTCAGGATATTTCTGCGTGCCAAAAAAATAATACACACAGCAATTACCCCGGCTGCGAGTATTTCAAAAAAATTGAGGATAAAAGTATAGAAGCTGCCAAGTGCGGGAAGGAACAAACGATGGGTTCCCAGGATTCCGTCCAGCACTATTTCCAGCACCTCAATGTTAATAATGATAAAGCCTGCATAGATCACAAAATGTAAAACCGCTACCAGCGGGTTACGGAACATTTTTTTTTGACCGAATGCCAGGAGTAATAAATTTTTCCAGCGTGCCGACGCGTTTCCACTGATGTCCTTATCCCGTCCCAGGAAAATATTGTTTTTAATGCGGATACTATTTCTTGTAAACAGCCAGATGGCAGATCCGGCGAGTAGAACGAAGGCAGCTTGTTGCACATAATTCATAAATGAAGGAATGAAGGGCTAAGTTAGATGTTTTTTCATAATATGGATACGGGATACTTGTTTCTTGCACCCTCACTCAGTTAACACATTCCAGGCAGGAAGAAAGATTCGGATTTAATCAACCAGTAACCAGAAACCAGTAACCAGAAACCTGTACCTTCGTACCCATGATACTTACAAAGGAAATTGCATACAAAAAACTCCGGCGCATGGCCATGGAAGTAGCAGAAAGAAATCATGACAAACAGTCTTTGCTGCTTATTGGTATCAAAGAAAATGGTATTGTGATTGCTGAAATTATTGCCGGAATGTTGCAGGATATTTTTCCCGGCAAAACAACCTTGTTGTCTTTAAGTATGGATAAAAAAAATCCCGGGGAAATAACTTTAAGCAGCGCTTACGATTTTAACCAGGCAAATGTATTACTGATAGATGATGTTGCCAACAGCGGCAGAACCATGTTGTATGCATTGAAACCATTGCTGGATAAACATCCTGCAATGGTTCAAACATTAGCATTGGTAGAACGCACTCATAAATTATTTCCCATTGCTGTTGATTATGTAGGACATTCGGTGGCTACTACTTCTAATGAGAATATTGTGGTGAAAGTGGGAGGTGGTGAGGTTTTAGGAGCGGAACTTCAATGAAATAAGGAATAAGAAACACAAAATAAGGAAGGGGAATTAGGAACATAAAATAAGGAATAAGAAAGTGGAGATTTTGCTACTGAAGGTTAACGGAGTGTAGATAAGAGCTTCTCCAATTAATGTTCGTTATTAGAATTAGTGTAAGAGGAATGAGAATCGGACAAAACCATAAAAGGGCATAACTAAAGAAATTGATTAAATTAATAATAAACTACAAAACTACAGGATCGGCTATGGTCTTTTAATTCGTGTAATTCGTTTTCCAATTCCTGTAACCTGCCGGAGGCAATTCGTGTAACCTGGAGGCAAATTCGTGTAATCAAAATATATAATTATGAAGTTCGTCAAACTCCTTTCCATTGCTTTTCTCCTTTTCCTCGCCCCATCCGTTAAAGCCGATGAAGGCATGTGGCTCCCACAGTTATTGCAGCGGTTAAATGAAGCCCGCATGAAACAGCTGGGTATGAAAATTTCTGCAGAAGATATTTACAGTCTCAGTAAAAGCAGCCTGAAAGATGCCATTGTAAGTTTTGGAGGTTTTTGTACAGGCGAAATAATTTCTGACAAAGGCCTGGTATTAACCAATCACCATTGCGGGTTTGATGTTATACAAAATCATACAACGCTGCAGAATAATTATATCAGGGATGGCTTTTGGGCTATGAACAACGGGCAGGAGTTGCCCAACAAGGGTTTGTTTGTAACATTTATTGTACGCATAGATGATGTTACCAAACAAGCATTGAATGGGGTTACCGCATTACTCACAGAATCCGAACGGCAAAGCATAATTGACCGCAACCTTGCCGAGGTAAGAAAAAATGTACAAAAGGAGGCAAAGCAGGATGTTTTGACCCGCGCTTTTTTTGAGGGCAATCAATATTTTTTATTTGTAACAGAAACCTACCGGGATATTCGCCTGGTGGGCGCTCCTCCCGGCAGCATCGGCAATTTTGGTAAAGACACCGATAACTGGGTATGGCCAAGGCATACAGGCGATTTTTCCATGTTCCGTATTTATGCAGATAAAAACAACCAGCCGGCAGAATATTCCCCGGAAAATATTCCTTACACCCCAAAACGTTCTTTAAAAATTTCTTTGGATGGTATAAGTGAAAAAGATTTTACCATGGTATTTGGTTTCCCCGGCCGCACCACGCAGTACCTGCACAGTGCTGCAGTAGAGCAGATCCGTACTGTAAATGACCCGGCAAAAATTGCGGTAAGAGACAAGGCGCTCCAGGTAATTGATGGTTTTATGCGCAAGGATGAAAGCATCAAAATTCAATACGCCGCTAAATATGCAGGTATACAAAACTCCTATAAAAAATGGCAGGGCGAAGTATTGGGATTAACAGGAACAGATGCATATAGTAAAAAAATAAATTACGAAAAAACATTTCAGCAAAGGGTAGATGCCAATCCGTCTTTCTCCGCCTATAAAACTTTATTGGCCGACCTGGCGAAAGAATACAAAGACTTCGAATCTTATGGACTGGGGCGTGATTATTATACAGAGATCATTGGTAAAATAGAATTGTTTACCATCGCTTCGCAATTAAACGCCCTGGCAACAGCTTATGAAAAAGAGCGAGAGAAAGGATACACGCAACGGTTGAAAACCACTTTGGCCGCAATTGAAGGAATGATAGGAGAGTATAGTGTAACGGTAGATAAAAAATTATTTGAAGCATTAATGCCTTTGTATGCCAGCGGGCTGCCGGCGCAATTTATATCGCCTGTTTTTAAAACAAAACTACAGGCTGCATCAAACGATTTTGCCGGATTGGCTAACGGGCTGTACAAAGATGAACTCAGCAGCGAACCAGCTTTAAAAGCGTTGCTCGCAAAACCAGCTGCCGAAGCGGTAGCTGCCATCCGCTCCTATGAAGCCGTTCAGCTATTTGTTGAATTACAAAAAAACTACCAGTCAACAGTGCAGGCACCTTCGCAGGAGATACAAAACCGTATTGCAAAATTACAACGCAGCTATACCCAGGCGCAGATGGACGTTATGACCGAAAAGAAATTTTATCCTGATGCCAACAGCACTTTAAGAGTTACTTATGGCAATGTGGGCGGTTACAATGCCAGGGATGGTGTTCGGTTTGCCTATGCAACCAACCTGGATGGAGTAATGGAAAAATACAAACCCGGAGATTATGAATTTGATGTTCCGGAAAAACTCCGCCAGCTGCATGCCGCTAAAGATTATGGTGTGTATGGCCAAAATGGTAAAATGCCGGTTTGTTTTATTGCAAGTAATCACACAACCGGTGGTAACAGTGGTAGTCCTGCGCTGGATGGATACGGTAACCTCATTGGGCTAAACTTCGACAGGGTATGGGAAGGAACCATGAGCGATATCAATTACGACGCTTCTATTTGCAGGAATATAATGGTAGATATACGCTATGTACTTTTTATAATAGACAAATTTGCCGGTGCAGGGCACCTGGTTAAGGAAATGAAGCTGTTTAAGGGGAAGAAGGGGAATTAGGGATGTGGGGAAAGGCGGGTAGCTAGTGGGAAATGGGAGTGGAAAATGGGTAATTCTATGCGGGAACCGGTTACCTACCAAAATCGCTCCCCTCCATTTGTGTAAACTGTCTGCCGCCAGCCAGGTTCTTGCAATTGTTGTGCTGAATTGGGGCTGCCAAAAAAGTTTGCGGGTACAGATGGCTTTCAAAAAGAAAAAGAAATATATTATCAAATAATCTGCCATTTGGGCTCAATTTATCTCTAATCAACTGATATTCAATCCTATGAACCTCATATCTTAATCCCAAATCCAGCTTCCAGTTGCCCATCCCTACATGCTTCCGGTCTGGCAGTCCGCCGGCCAAACCAACATGTACGACTTCGGTTATTCACCCGTAATTCACATTTCAAGGGTCCAATATTAATTTAATGTTACCAAATATGAATGCGCTATGATTTGTCATGGTTTTTGCCTTCTTTAGTAGTCCCTAACTATTTTCTAAAATTTTGGCAGTATGAAATCAATGTCTACATCGTTACAGGAGCCTCAGAATGGCATTTTCGCAGAAGAAGCTTTGGTAAGGTTCTATGACCATCCTACCAAACTTAAAATTGACAAACATCTTACCGATATCAATGATACAATTACGGAAGATGACATACGTAATATTAACACTAATATTACCGTAGATTTCCTCAAAAATCTGGAAAAACACTAATTTTTTCGAAATTCTTCTTATTGATTATCAGTATCTTGTATATTTTTTTTAAAATATATCGAGTAAAATTTCTGTATTTACCGTAAATTCCACATCTTTGTGAAACAATCGGCAAATGGCCCAATTGCTTACCTCAATTGTCCTGCGCCGGTTCTGAGTAAACCAAAAGTTTCCTGAGTTTCTAATTATCCTCTGCATTTCCGCTTACTATTTTCTGAACGCACACAACACAAGAAAAAATGAAAAAATTCTACGTTTTCATGCTGGCAATCGTATGTTTTGCCACAACTACAGAACTTAAAGCACAATGCAATGGTGTTAAAGGTCCAAACCTTTTAGGCGCCAAAGGTACTTTTAGTACTCCTTTTATCACAGTTAATGCCGCTTCAGCTAACTGTACCAGCAATGGTAACCACACGTATGCTCCAACAAACAACATCGGAAATGCATTATCAGGTTGTACTACCGGTACAGGTTCTATGCTCCCTTGCTCTGATTACACTTACTCAAGTGCCAACAACGGCTTACAGCCCGAAGGAAGGTACAGTATTGTGAAAAATGTTGGAGATGCCAATGGTGGTAACTGTTTACATGGTTCTTTCCGTGGAAAAGATCATACAGGCGATGGTGGCTATTTTATGGCTGTTAATGGTGCTCCTAATAATACAGTAAGCCCTACTTTCTACAAGATCAAAACCATCCCTGTATGTATAGGTGCAACTTATGAATTTTCTGCATGGGTACTTAATATGTTACCTGCGTCAAGCAGTTCTGCCCATCCG
Source organism: Ferruginibacter sp. (assembly GCA_014379905.1). Taxonomy (GTDB): domain Bacteria; phylum Bacteroidota; class Bacteroidia; order Chitinophagales; family Chitinophagaceae; genus Ferruginibacter. Next base: position 132,037 of record JACMKX010000160.1, read on the forward strand.
GGTTCAGAACCAAATATTTCCTTTAAAGTAAACGGGGCTGTTGTCGGTACCTCTGGTGCTATTGCTTATAACAATACTGCTACCTGGGTAAAAGTAGGGGGTAGCTTTGTAGCTACAACCAGCACCGTAGATCTTGAAGTGGTAAATGCAACTGCAGTAGCAAGCGGTAATGACCTTGGTCTGGATGATATCTCTATCCAGTTATGCGGTTCAAACATTTCTGTTAGTCCTGCTACAGTTGTTGGTAGTGGATTACCAGTGTTCTGCGAAGGTGCAAGTCTGAGCGTGGATTTCACCGTAACAGATGCTACACAATCAAACAAATGGTACCAGAAACAATTAAGCATTAATGGTGGTGCCAACTATATAAATGTAGGTTTACCAATGGTAGCTACCTTCAACGGTAACAGCTATACGGTGAATACCTTATTAGGTGTTGTAACTTCTTTAATGAATGGCTGGAAATACCGCCTGGTGGTGGCAACCAGTATGGAAGGTTTAAGCAATCCTGATTGTGGTTTCTTTAATGAATATACTGCTATCATACCCAGCTGCGGTGCTTTACCGGTAAGCCTGGTTTCTTTCAATGGTAAATACAGCAGTGGTACCAGCACACTCGACTGGCAAACCAGCCAGGAAGTGAACAACAAAGAGTTCCAGTTATTGCGCAGTACGGATGGCAGTAAGTTTACTGTAGTGGCTACTATGGCCGGTGCAGTAAACAGTGCTACTGTAAAAAACTATCAATACCAGGATCGTATCAGTGGCCAGGGGTATGTTTATTACCGTCTTCGCCAGGTTGATATTGATGGTAAAATGACCAACAGCAATATCATTCGCCTGAGCATGGGTAACGAAGTAAAAACACTGGAAGTATACCCTAATCCTTTTACTACCAACTTCACTGCTTCCTTCAGCGCAAGCCGCACAGCCAAAGCAACCATGCAGCTGGTAAACATGAAAGGACAAATGGTGTACAACGCTTCTATCGCTGTTGTAAAAGGCTTTAATGCTATACAAATGAACAACCTGCCCGACCTGCAAAGTGGTTTATACCAGGTGATCATTTTTAATGAAGAATTTAAATTTGTTGGCAGGGCCCAAAAATTATAATGCTTGTCAGAGGGAGCAGGTCGAATGTCTAACCAAACGACGAACCTCTTTCCAAACAATAAATGACCTGTAGTGAATCTACTGCTGCTCCGGACTCTAACAGCCGGGGCAGCTTTTTAAAACTGAGGTGGAAAAAGGGTTTGATTGAATATGATTTTTTCCAGATAGGAACGGTATCGAATTTAATGCATCTTTATCGCCCGCTCAAACCTGGCCATATACATCACTTGCCCAATTATCCTCCTGAATACCTACATATTTACTTTAATAGGAATTATTATAAGTTATCCCGATTATCCTCTGCATGCCGATTACTTAATCATTAATTAAAAACTCATCAAATGAAACGTTTTTACATGTTCCTGTTGGCAGTAGCTTCTGTTGCCGTTACACAAGAAATCAATGCACAATGCAACGGGGTTAAAGGTCCTAACTTATTGGGGGCTAAAGGTACTTTCAGTGCTCCTTTTATTACAGTAAACAACAGTGCGGATCCCTGCATACAAAGCGGGGCTAATTCTTACAGCCCTGTTGGAAATTTGGGTAACGCCCTCGCAGGATGCACAGCCCCTGCAGGCAGTTCAGTTCCCTGCTCAGATTATCCTTACGTGTCCTCAAACCAGGGATTACTTCCTGAATACACTTATACAATCATTAAAACATTGGGCGACGCCAATGGCACCAATTGTATACACCCGATATTTAATGGTTCGGAACACACAGGTGATGGGGGTTATTTTATGGCGGTTAACGGCGCGGCGGCTACTACATCCAACCCCGTATTTTACAATATCAAGTCTATACCTGTATGTGTAGGTGCTACCTACGAATTTTCAGCATGGGTACGCAATATCATCAGCGGCCCAACGCCAGGTTCTGAACCAAATATTTCTTTTCGGGTTAACGGATCTGTCATTTCTACCTCAGGGCCTATTAGCTCTACAGACTGGGTTAAAATAGGCGGAAGTTTCGTTGCTACCACTAACCTTGTTGACCTGGATGTGATCAATGCAACATTTATTGCAGGCGGTAATGATATTGGCCTGGATGATATTTCTATCAATATGTGCGGATCAAATATCACTGTTAATGAACCCTCTGCTTTTTGTGAAGGTTCAAATGTTACCGTTGGATTTACCGTAAGTGATGCCACTGCATCCAACAAATGGTACCAGCTCAAACGCAGTGTCAATGGTGGTACAACTTTCACTAATTTAACTTTCCCTGCCCAGGCTACTTTTACCGGTTCCACATACACAGTAAATTATAATATTGGTGTTGTAGCTCCAGCGATGAATGGTTACAAATACCGCATTGTTGTAGCTACTTCGGCTCCGGGAACAGGTTTGCCGGATTGCGCATTCTTTAATGAATATACCCTGATTGTTCCTGCCTGCGGTCCTTTGCCGGTAAGCTTAGTAGCTTTCAATGGTAAATACAGCAACGGTGTTGCCAGTTTAGACTGGAAAACCAGCCAGGAAGTAAACAATGAACGTTTTGAAATATTACGGAGTTTCGACGGCGTTAACTTTGACAAAGTTGCCTCAGTAGCCGGTGCAGGAAACAGCACATTAAGTAAAAATTACCAATACCAGGACGCAGTAAGCGGCCCGGGCTATGTATATTATCGTTTGCGCCAGATAGATACGGATGCAAGGGCTACCAATAGCAACATCATCCGCCTGAGTATGGGTGAAAACCAGGATACGCAGCTGCAACTTTATCCTAACCCGTTTACAAAATCCTTTACAGCTTCTTTCAACGCAGCTAAAAAAGGTAAAGCCAGCTTGCAGCTGGTTAACATTAACGGACAGGTGGTGTATACCACTTCGATTGCAGTGGCAAAAGGATATAACAGCGTACAAATGAATAACCTGCCGGCGCTGCAAAGCGGCCTGTACCAGGTCGTAATTTCAAGCGACGACCTGAAATTTGTTGGAAGATTACAGAAATTGTAATTTTTTTTAAGTGTTTACACATGAATATTGAATAAAAAACTGCTCCTCCTAAACCATGGTTTAAGGAGCAGTTTTTTCCATACTCCCCGGGGAGTATTTATAGCGGGAAATGATTCAGTATATTTACGGATGAAAATAATTACGTAAATTTTCAAACAAGTGCGTAGTTTTCTGCGTATCTAATGCGGAAATTACGCTTATAGTCATTATTTACAGTATGTTTGCGTGCCTTAAGAACGCATTCAGCCTTTAAGGCGTTTAAATCCTCCTTTGTCTGCAGCCCTGAACCTGCATACAGATTAAGTCCCCTGGTCAACCATTGACGATATTTTTCGTCTCCATTACACAAGGATATCCAATCCGATTGAAAGCCGCGCTTATATGTCTTAATCTATAATGTATGAAAAGAATTTTACCTGTTGTAAACAAGAAAAACAACATTCCTTTCCATTTTGTAAAATCAAACTTTTACAAAACGGGCTTCCTTATTTTGCTGACCGCTTTGTTTTGTGGCTTTCACTATCGGTCGGCCGCACAAAATACTTTGGACCTTGCCGGTCTTCCGGCCGGTGCTACTGCTAAAGCGGCTTATAGTGTGAGGAAACTTAGCAGCGCATACGCAGGTAATGCTGTTTCGGTTAGGAGGTCTTCAGACAATGCCCTCCAGGACATTGGATTTACTGCCAGCGGTGATCTGGATCTGGCTGCATTACTCGCTTTCGTTGCCGGGGGCGATGGTTTTGTTACCAAATGGTACGACCAGTCGGGTTATGGTGCCGACGCAATACAGGGCACAGCAGCCAATCAACCTAAAATAGTCAGTGCGGGGATTACCGAAATAACCGGATCGAGACCGGGTATTTTATTCTCCGGTAATATGAATAACAACCTGGTAGCACCTGTTACAGGAAGTGGTTATCCCATCTCTGTCAATATATATGCTCAATCATCCGGTGCCTCTATAAAAGGTGCTTTTGTAAAATACGGAACAGATCAAAGCGGTTTAGGCATAGGGGCCGGAAATGGCAATAATTTCGATGCAGGTCAAAATTATGTAGTGTTGCTGAAAGAGCAAAAAGCCTGGTGTCCGTCAAACCCAAGGATTACTTATCCAACTACAGCCTTTACTTCAACAAGTATACTCCTGGCTGACAAAACACTTACTCATTTTTTAAATGGAACAAATATAGGTTTGGAAGGATGGAACGCTGATGCGGTAAATCCTTCCAGTCCGTTATATATTGGGGGTTACACCGCAAACGGAAATGTAAACAGGTATTCCAATGCGAGAGAATCTGAAGTAATCGTACTTTCCACTGCTTTAAGCGTTTCGGAAAGAACAACACTGGAATGCGGTCAGAATTTATACTATAATAGTGGTAACTATACCGTAGCTACCTGCTCCGGCACAGCCTTTACTTTGCCAACCACTTTTCCTGCCGGTACCCTGCATAGCTGGGGTAACCCGGTTATTAATCCCGCGGGGGCCATTACTGGTGGTAGTGCTGCGGTTAACCAGGGTACTGTATCACAGCTGTTGACCAATAATACTGCTTTACCGGCAACAGCTACCTATAATGTTAGCTCCACTAATTGTTCAGTTACCATTTTTTATACAGTAACCGTTACGGTTAATCCAAAGGCAACCTTAACCCTGTCTTCTGCTCCTGGTAGCAATGTACAAAGCTTTTGTGCGGGGGGATCTGTTCCTGCCATAGTTCCAATTACCTACACTGTAGGAGGAGCAGGCTCAGGCGCTTCTATCTCAGCCGGTGCGTTGCCAACAGGTGTGACCGGCGTTTATAATGCCGGTGTTTTCACTATCAGTGGAACACCAACAGTAGCCGGCACTTTTTCATATACCATTTCTGCCATAGGTCCGGGATGTGCAAGCGAAAGCAGCATAGGTACGCTTACGGTGTATGCCAGTCCAACAGGCGGTTTATCCCTGACAGAAAATTCCGGAACTCCTGACGACAGTATTATTTGTGCAGGTTCCAACATCACATTCACGGCGCCTTCGGGTTATTCCTTTTATGAATTTAAAAATGCAGGCGGAACGATTGCTGCCGGCACAGCAAATGTGTACAATAGTACCACGATCGGTAATGGCGAGCAGGTATCAGTGATCGTTACAGGTGCTGGTGGATGTACTACAACATTTGGACCTGTTACTATCACAGTAAATCCTATACCAGCCGGCACTTTTGTGGCGACCGAAAACAGTGGTGTGGCCAACGACAATACTATATGCCCGGGATCTTCAGTTACATTCACTGCTCCGGCGGGTTATACCGGGTACGATTTTAAAGTAGGAGGTACTACGGTTCAAAACAATGGTTCTAATGTGTTTACCAGTTCCACCTTGACCAACGGCGCTTCCGTAACAGTGTTAGTGTCGGCCGCCGGATGTAGCGCCGGTTTTGGCCCGCAGGTTATAGCGGTTAACGCCATTCCATCAGGCACACTTGCCCTGGCAGAAAACTCAGGAGTAGCCATCAACGACGGCATTATTTGCCAGGCTGCAACAGTAGTATTTACTGCTACCGCAGGTTTTGTCAATTATAATTTTAAGATTAACGGCTTATCTGCGCAATCCGGGGCGGGTAATACTTTTACAAGGTCAAACCTTACCAGCGGAAATATCATAACGGTGGAGGTAAATAACAGCAATGGTTGTATTACAACTTTCAATAGCTTTACTATTACTGTAAATTCTTTGCCTCCAGTTAATGCAAGTGCGGGCCCGGGAGCTGTGTGTGTGGGTAATACAATTACTTTAACCAATACTACCCCTGCGGGTGTTTGGAGTAGCGCCAATAATACCCTTGCAACAGTTAACGGCAGTGGTGTGGTTACAGGAATTGCAGCTGGTACTGTAAATATTATCTTTACGGTTACCAATGGCTTTAATTGTAGTTCCAGTGCAAACTTCCCGGTTATTGTAAATGCGTTGCCTGTTTTACCCGCCATCACTGGTCCCTCAGCTGTTTGTGAGAATAGTACGGTTCAATTAGCAAACACGTTTACCGGTGGAATATGGTCTAGTTCAAACACTGCTGTAGCAACAGTGAATGGCAGCGGTTTGGTAAGCGGGCTTATTGCAGGAACTGCCATTGTAACCTATACCTACACAAATGGCAACGGATGTGTGAACTCCGTTACAAAAAATATTACGGTGAATAGTTTGCCTGCCGGCACATTGACCTTCACGGAAAATTCAGGTACTACTCCTGATGACGGGTTTATTTGCCAGGGTGGGGCGGTGACCTTTACAGCCAGCCCGGGTTTTAGCACTTACGAATTTAAAATCGGCAGTGCAACCATTCAAAATAACAGCTCGAACATCTTTATCACTTCGGCTTTAAACAACGGGGACGTGGTTACCGTGATTGCTACCAACAGCAACACCTGCAAGAACACTTTTAATGCAGTCACTATAACAGTGTATCCCCTGCCGGTACTCAATGCAATTAGCGGTTTAAGTGAGGTTTGTATGAACGATAATATTACGCTGGCTAACAATACTGCCGGTGGAAGCTGGAGCAGCAGTGCAACTACCATTGCAACGATCGATGCCGGCACAGGTGTGCTAACAGGTATTGCAGCGGGTACAGCTATCATAACTTATACTTTCACCAATGGTAATGGTTGCACCAACAACATTACAACACTGGTTACCGTAAAGGCGCTGCCTTCTGGTACACTCAGTGTAACAGAAAATTCCGGCATCGCCGGCAACGATGGCATCATATGCCAGGGAGCTACCGTAGGCTTTACGGCTACAGCTGGGTTTACCAATTACGAATTCAAAATAAATGGTACTACTGTACAAAACAGTGCTGCCAATACCTACAGCTTTGCTGGCTTTATATCGGGCAATATGGTGACGGTAGAAGCAACGAATAATTTAAATTGTAAATCAACTTTCAATAGCATAACCATTACTGTTCATCCTTTTACCAGCCTGCCTGTTATAACAGCGGATGGTAATGCTGTGGGTGTTTGCAAAAGCAGTACGCTGCAATTGTATAACACAGTTGCAGGCGGAAGCTGGAGCAGTACCAACACGGCTATAGCTACAGTTAATAGCAGTACGGGCCTGGTAACCGGCGTTAACCCCGGTACCGTATTTATTAGCTACACTTATACCAACGGAAACAATTGTACTTCTGCCACAAGCAAACAACTGGAGGTATATGCATTGCCGGTTGCTACCATAACAGGTGCCAACCCGATATGCCCTGGCACTACTGAGCTTTACACAACGCAACCCGGTATGACCGGGTATAACTGGACAGTAGTAAATGGTTTGATTTTATCTGGTGGAGATGGATTTGACAGTGTGCGTGTATTCTGGAATGGTGCGGGTGTAAAATCAATCACAGTCAACTATATTAATGCCAACGGATGTGCTGCGGCTACGGCAGGAGGGGTTATCAGTACTTCCACACAACCGGTGCCTGCACTCACAGGCAGCAACTTAGTTTGTGATGAATCTTCCGGAAATATTTATTCTACCGAAGCAGGTATGTCGGATTATGTGTGGAATGTGGTGGGCGGTAGTATTGCAGCAGGCGGAACGCTTTTTGATAATACGGTAACTATTACATGGACCACAGCAGGCACCGGGACAGTTTCCGTTAATTATACCAACCTTTCTGGTTGCAGGGCTGGTAGTGCAACACAGTTGCCGGTAACGGTTAGACCATTGCCAGTGGCTACGCTTGTTGGTACCACAGCAGTTTGCCAGAATGGAACTGCACCTGCTATAACTTTTACCGGTTCCAATGGTACGGCTCCCTACCAGTTCACTTATAATATTAATGGTGGCGCTAATCTTACAGTAAATAGTGTTGGTAACACGGCAACTTTAACGCAGCCAACCGGTACCCCGGGAACTTTTATTTATACGTTGCTGAGTGTTGCAGAAAGCAGCTCTACTACCTGCTCCCAATTGCAGAGTCAAACAGCAACAGTAACCGTAAATCCTTTGCCCACTGCAACCATCAGTGGTACGATCACGGTGTGTAAAAACGCAGCGCTGCCAAGCATTACTTTTACTGGTGCAGCCGGTACTGCTCCTTATATCTTTACCTATAATATAAACGGGGGAGCCAATACAACTATTACAAGTACGGGCAACATTGCTACCATTGCTGCGCCAACCGGCACAGCGGGCACGTTCACTTATAATCTTGTTAGTGTAAAAGATGCTACGTCTACCCAATGCCAGCAGCCACAACCTGGAGCAGCTACTGTAACCATTCAGAATTTACCCACCGCCAGCATCAGCGGCAGCACTTCAGTATGTTTAAATGGCACGGCACCAACCATTACTTTCACCGGTGGGATAGGAACAGCGCCCTATACTTTTACTTATAATATCAATGGCGGTGCACCGCTTACTATAACAACTATTGTTGGAAATACAGTTACCATTACTGCACCTACTAACGCAAGTGGCACTTTCATTTACAACCTGGTAAATGTAGCTGAATCAGGCACCAATACCTGTGCTCAACCAATTACCGGTGTCAGCGCATCGGTGTTAGTAAGGGCTTTGCCTACGGCCACCATTTCAGGAAGTACAACGGTTTGCCAGAACGGTGCTATGCCGCAAATAACCTTTACCGGCTCAAACGGTGCCGCGAATTACACGTTTACTTATAACATCAATGGGGGAGCGCCGCTCACTGTGGTAAGTTCCGGTGCCATAGCAACAGTTGCAGTACCAACTACCACAGCTAACAGTTATGTGTATACGCTGCTGAATGTTCAGGAGGGTGGAAGCAATACCTGCCAGCAGGGGCAAGCAGGTACCGCAACAGTTGTAGTAAATCCCTCGCCAACCGCAACCATTGCCGGCAATACCAGTGTTTGCCAAAATGCCCCGGCTCCTTTGGTAACCTTCACAGGTGCAGGTGGCACATCTCCTTATACATTTACTTATAAAATAAATGGCGGCAGTAATCAAACCGTAATAAGTGCCGGCAATATCGCAACTGTTCCGGCGCCAACTACAAGCACCGGCTCTTTTATATACAGCCTGGTAAGCGTGCAGGATGCATCTGGTACAGCCTGCTTACAAAATCAGGTGGGCAGTATCACTGTTGCGGTAAATCCTTTGCCAACAGCCACTATCAGCGGTTCCACCCCGGTGTGTCTTAACGCTCCTGTACAACCGGTGATAACATTTACCGGGGCCGGTGGAACATCACCTTATATTTTTACTTACAATATCAATGGTGGTACTAACCAAACTATCAGCAGTGTTGGCAACATAGCAACTTTAGCGGCACCAACTACTGCAACAGGTACCTTCAGCTATAATTTGGTGAGTGTTTCAGATGCCGGCAGTACAACCTGTTCAAGGGTTATTACAGGCAGCGCAGCCATTATCACAGTTAATGCCCTGCCCACTCCCATAGTCATTTCGCCGGCAACGGTTACGCTTTGCCAGGGAGCTATTCAGTCCTTAACTACCTCCGAACAGGCGGTATTAAACCACACATTTACGGCCAGCAATAATACTGCGTTCAGCATACCAGACGGAGATGAAGCCGGAGCGGTAAGTGTTATACCTGTAAATATCCCTGCCAACGCCATCATACAAAGTGTATCGGCAACTTTTAACATTACCCATCCCAATACATATGAGCTATTTATCAACCTTAAAGCGCCTAATGGAAATGCTATTAACCTGGTGGATCAGCGGCCGGGTTATAATGGTGACCCGAATTACCTGGGTGTTAATTTTACCAATACCGAGGTGATGAGTAGCAGCAATAATTCATTCAGTAGTGGGGTTAATCCCTATAACGGGGTGTTTGCTGCAGATAAAAAAGTGGATGATGTAGGTCTTCAATATAGCGCTACGGGGCAATTTGCCAACGCCGCTGAATTCAATGAATTGTACAGCATAGGATCCGGTAACTGGTACCTGAGTGCCAGGGATCTGCCCATCAACCCAAGTGGGGGCGGGGTTTTACAAAACTGGACGCTTACAATTAATTACAGCATACCGCAAACACCACAGCCTGTTACCTGGACACCCATGACAGCTTTATATACAGACGCATCGGCTACTATACCTTATACCGGAACTTCTGTTAGTAACGTGTTTGTAAAACCTTCCACTGGAGGAACTGTTACCTATACGGCTACTGCCGTTAACAGCAACAGCTGTACTATCAGCAATACTATTGATGTAATAGCTTCACCCAAACCAGTTATAGGCATTGTTACCAACTACTGCCCGATACCGGCTGACGGCAAAGTACATGTAACGGCCAGTTCTGATGTACCCGGTACCACTTTTATATGGAGCACGGGCGAAACAGGTCCAACCATAAAACTCGATGTGGCCACTAACTTTACGGTAACAGCTACATCACCTGGTGGATGTGTGAGTACAAGAAGTGTTTCCATTGCACAGGAATTAGTAATCAATGGTGATTTTGAGCAGGGGAATATTGGTTTTTACACTGAGCATGATTATGTGATCAACAATGCAGGTAACCCGGCTATTCAAAATGAATTGTATCCCGAATCTGCCTACGCAATTGACAGGAATGCACATGAATTACATAACCTTTTCTGGGGTAAGGACCATACCACTCAAAACCAGACAGGAAAGTTCATGATGGTAAATGGTACAGTGAATAAGGTGATATGGCAGCAAACCGTAACAGTACAGCCCAATACAGATTATTATTTCAGTGCCTGGGCAATGAACCTGAACCCGAATTTACCCGGCCGTCTTCGTTTTGAAGTAAATGGCGTGCAGGCAGGTACTATAGCCGAACTAAATGTGGCACCAAAACCTGTGAATGCATCGCAGGTTAATATCAATAACTGGGTTCGTTTTTACAGTAACCCGAAATGGAGTTCCGGCGCTGCTACCACAGCCATCATCCGTATCATCAATCTCAATTCAAGTGCAGGTGGTAATGACTTTGGGCTGGATGATATATCCTTTAGTACCTTATCACCATTCATTAGCCTTAGCGGCAACGCAGGCAGCGATACTGTTGAAGTTTGTAAAAACGTGCCTATCACGCCTATTACGTATTACCTGGGTAGCAATCCGGATGGACCCGTTGTTACTGGTCTGCCTGCAGGCATTATCTCTACATGGGATGGCGTTAATCTTACTATTAGTGGTAGTCCTACAGCACCGGTTGGGGTATATAATTATACCATAGCTACACAAGGCTGTAATCCTAAAACAGCTGGTGGAAGAATTACACTTAAACCAGATGCAGCGCTTGCCTTAACAACCGGCAGTAACATGCAAACACTTTGCCTCGGACAGGCAATAGCTTCTATAAAATATACCATTTCCGGTAGTGGCACAGGAGCTTCGGTTACCGGCCTGCCTGCCGGCGTATCCAGCGCTTACAATCCCAGCACCAAAGAGTTGAATATATTCGGTACGCCTTCGGTTACAGGCAGCTTCAATTTCACCGTTAATACAGCCGGCAGCTGCCTGCAGGCAGCCGCCACCGGAAATATAACCATAGGCGAAACTGCAGTGGGAGGTAACCTTAACTCTCCAACTATTTGTTACAATAGCGGCGGCACTCTAACGCTCACAGGTCATATAGGAAATATACAGCGTTGGGAAGTATCGTATAACCTGGGTTCCACCTGGGCACCTGTTGTCAATACCACTGCTACCCAGGCTTATACCAACATCACCGGTACTACCTGGTATCGTGCAATTGTAAAAACAACTTATTGCAATGAAACGTCTTCTGTCATTGCTAAAATAGGAGTAAGCAATGTATGGTCGGGTACCATTAGCAGTAACTGGCAAACCGGCGCCAACTGGAGCGATGGCAACACTCCAGGTATGGGTTGTCCCTCGGTGCACATCCCGGTCGCTCCTTTCGCACCATTGTTAAATACAGGTGTGGCCACTATCAATAATTTAGAGGTAAAACCTGGTGCAATACTGGTCATCAGCAATGATGCATTATTGAAAATAGCAGGTACCATTACCAGTCCTGATGCCGGCATTAATGCCACAGACGGCAGATTAGAATTGAATGGGAATAGCGGACCCCAATTAATTGACGGCAGTTGGTTTGTTGGAAAAAATATAAAAGACCTGGTGATCAGTAATGATGTAAATGTGAGCACCTTATCTGCTACTACCGACACCCTGAATATATTACGTGAATTATCCTTTGGCGCTGTTATCGGCAAATATTTTAACAGCAATGATAATGTAACGCTAAAATCTACGGCTGCCAGTACAGCAAGCGTAGGCAAGCTGGCTGCAGGAAATACCGTTGCAGGAAAATTCATCATCGAAAGATATATCCGCTTCTATCAAAACTGGAACCTGTTAACTGTACCTGTTGCAGAAAATGTGAGTGTGTTAAACAGCTGGCAGGAAGGGGGTGGCAACATGACTTCTTACGGGTATGGTACCCGGGTTACCGGTCCGTTACCTTACGTGGGCCTGGATGGGGTATCTAACAGTAATTCGCTGAAATGGTGGGATCCGGTAGCGGCGGCATTTATTAATGTCACGAACGCTCAAACAGAAAGTGTTAACCGCAAAGAAGGCATGTACCTTTTTGCCCGTGGCGACAGGGGTTACGGCCCGGGTTCGGCAGGAAGTGTTACCACATTGCGGAGTAAAGGAACTATTTACAATGAGGCGAATAGCCCTACTTATAATTATACTGCACCGGTAGGTGCCTGGGTATCGCTGGGCAATCCTTTTGCTTCTGCTACCAGTTTCATCAAACTCGCAGCCGCAAACAGCACCAGGATCCAGAATAATTACTGGACATGGGATCCGACACTTTCCGGTAGTTACGGGGTGGGCGGATACCAGGCGTTCTCGGGCGCAACCGGCTATATTGCTACACCGGGAGGAGGCGATGGCGGACAGGTTTATAACAGTACAGCTGCTTACCCGAACATACAGAGCGGGCAGGCGATTTTTGTAGTGCCGGTGGTTAGCAACCCGTCCATCAGTTTTGAGGAAGACATGAAAGCAACCGGCAGTATGTTGGTAAACCGCGGAACAAACGATCCCGCCAGTATAACCATGTTGAGTACCACATTATATACCGGCGAAGGACTGCTGAGAGATGGTAACAGGGTAGTGTTCAATAATATTTATTCAGACGGAGTTAATAAGGATGATGCTGTAAAACTGAATAACAGCGGTATCAATTTTGGCCTGGTACGTTTCACAAAAAGTTTAGCAGTAGAAGCGAAAGCAGCTTTAAAGGCTTCTGATACTATATATTATAAGATGAGCGGCTTACCTACCGGTAGTTTCCGCCTGGGCGTGGCGGTTCAGAACATACCAAACACGGGATTGCAGGCCGAATTGATCGACAAGTTTCTTAACACCCGCACACCGGTGAGCCTGGCTGATAGCAGTTATATAAATTTCACTACAACTGCGGCTGCAGCCAGTAAAGCAGCAGACCGTTTTATGATGGTATTTAAACAAGCCACCGTGTTGCCCGTGAATTTTGTAAGTGTTGCTGCGCAACGAAAGGCTGATCGCAGCGTTGCTGTCAACTGGAAAGTAGCTACAGAAATCAATATCATCCGCTATGAAGTAGAGCGCAGTGCAAACGGCGTTCATTTCACTGGTATACTCAGTAAAGATGCAAATGGAAGTACCGGTTACAGCCAATCCGATCTGAGCCCGCTGGCTGCCGACAATTTCTATCGCATTAAAGCAATTGGCTTAGGCAATGATATAACTTATAGCCCTATTGTAAAAGTTGCCCCGTTGCCGGTTAAGTCTTCTATTACCGTATATCCTAACCCCGTGGTAGATAAAAAGATCAACGTTGTTTTCACCGGCCAGCTTAAAGGAGATTATACGATGCAGTTAACCAACGTGGAAGGTCAGCTTATTTACAACCAAATGGTAACCGTGAACAGTGACAATTTCAGCAGGTTAATAACACTGAGCCCTGCAAGCGCAGGAGGACATTACCAGTTGAATATTACAGCAGCAGACGGAACTTCCAAAACAATACAGGTATTGATTCAATAATTAACTTACACATGAATGGGAAAAGGGCACCGGTGGTGCCCTTTTTTATGTAGCATTTAAGGCAGGCCTGCCCTTTTTTTGAATGTTATTTTTTGCCATATGAACGTTTTGGGGACTTCCAATTATAGAAGATTTTCTACCCTTCATTCTTTGTTTTTCAATTGTGCAATAATAATCATACTACTACGTTGAAATACTGAAAACTTATAGTTCGTAAAACCTAAACCTAAGAAACCTGACATGAACAATCCTTTACCTATACGCCTTTTGGCGTTGCTGCTGCTCTGTGCCTGCAATGTGTTCAGCCATCCTATGGATGCAAACAGTTACCAGCAACCCTTTACCGAAATTAAAATGTTGAGCACCTTTTTGTATGCGGCCAATGGAAATATGGCCGATGGAAACAGGGTGGTTTTTGACACCCAGTATTCCAATGATGTAGACAGGTATGATGCCGTTAAAATGACCAACCCCGGTGAAAACTTCGGGTTGCTCCGCCAGGGTTATACCCTCGCAGTAGAAGCGAGGCAACCCATTGCCAACGGCGATACACTGCATTATAAAATGAGTAACCTGCAGCAGCAGGTTTATAACCTCAGCATACAGGTGCAGTTTCTTTCCGGTGTAAATGCTCTTGCAGAATTAGTAGACAGGTTTACCAATACCCGTCATTTTGTAAGTTTGAGCAATACCACCAATATCCCGGTGGCAGTTACTGCCGACCCGGCCAGTAAGGCTGCTAACCGTTTTTACCTGGTATTTACTGGTTTTGCAGCCGGTGGTGCGCTCCCGGTGAAGTTTACTGCTTTTACTGCACAACGGCTGGCCGATAAATCCGCAGCCCTTCAATGGCATACAGAGGAAGAGCTGAATGTTGACCACTATGACATTGAACGCAGTGAAGATGGTGTCCGTTTTAAAACCATAGGATCCGTTAAAAGTACAGCAGACATTCTTTTGAAAAAAGTATACAATTACAAAGATATAACCGCTATTGCCGGAAGTACATTTTACCGTATCAGGTCGGTTGATAAAGATGGTAAATATGAATGGAGCAGGATAGCAGGTTTGCAGTCAGAAGGATTTACTACATCCATAGCTGCCTATCCAAACCCGGTTAACATACCACGCCTCAACCTTCGGCTTACAGCAGCGGTAGCCGGGAACTATACAGTAGCCATTATCAATACAAATGGGCAAACACTTTATACATCGTCATTCGTGGTGCGAAATGCGGAGCATGTACAAACGGTGCCGGTTTCTACCCTTATCAACGGTCACTATATAGTGCGGGTAACTGGCGAAGATGGTAAGCCGATGCTACAATCTATCGTGATTAAAAAATAGTATTTGGATGGGTATTCATAAACAGGCCGCAGCAGAAATGTTGCGGTTTTTTTGTTATGGTGTTGTCATAGAAAACCTATGGGCGTCCGAAGCCCTCCCAGGGTGTTTTCGGTATCGGGCGTAATCAAAACTGCAAGGAACTCCAACACTCCGGTCCTGCGGACGCCCATAGGATTCAGTGCTCCTATATAAAAACCTATTTATAAATTCTGTCAAAATTTTTTTGTATTCCATAAAAAATTTGCCAAATTTACGGAAGCATTTTGTCAAATCTTTTTGGAAGTCGGAAAAAAAATTGCCAAACGGCTTTTATCTCACTAAAGTTTTTAAAATGAAAGCATCTAAACAGTATCACAAAATGCAGGGACTCGCTGCTACCCGTTTGCGCCTGGGCATCTCTCAGCAGGCCATGGCTTTGGAATTGGGAATATCCAACAGCTTTCTGTCGAGGATAGAAAACGGGGAGCGCATTATTCCTGCGGCTGCCCTGGCTAAACTCTCCGCCCTGGAAATAACCATTGCAGCCGCCGCAACGGTGCAGCCCCTTCAAGCTGTACAGGGGGAAACCTGGAGCACTGCTGAAAAAGAATCCTTTGCCCGGGCGGCACTCGACAAGGGCGAACGCTGCAGGCAAAAAGCCGCAAAACTGCAGCTTGACCTGGATATCATGACTACCCGCTACAACCAGCTTTGCGAAAGTTTAAATAAAATAGCATCGCTTATTTCCCAACCCGCCGCAAACGGCGAAGCAGCTCCTGGCAGGGCCAGCCATCTCGAAAAACACCGGGATGCAATGGCGGCAAAGCTGGGCAGGTACGGCCGTTTTGCACAAACAGCGCTCCGGCATAAGATCGCCTTATTGTACGCAGAAGCAGACCTGCATACCATGGATGCTTATAGTTTCGGCCGGTAATATAAGATGCACCGCATTATCACCAGTGAGCCACATATACCGCTCTATAGCGGCCCTGTAAAAAATTGTAACCTGCGTCAACCCAGCATCCAGCCATTTTATTGGGCCGCCTCCACCAGCAGTTAATGCTATTGCTCTTTCAACATTATCTAAAATTGGAAAAACTGTGTATAACTTATTAAGAAATTGTTATTATTACTACAAAATAATACTCTTTTAAGAGTAGATTTGATGCCCGTCCTATTTAAAGCACCGATCCAACCTATTTAAATCCCCTCATTTTATCCCTTAACAACTACAGTTGCTAACATTTGCTTAACTGAATATCAAATTCTTTATGGAAAAATTATACCCGGTGGGTAAGAAGAAAAACGGAAATGCTATGAAAAAAATCTACTTGAAAATTTTATTGGGGTGTTTGATTGGATTATTAAGCAACGTTCATGCTCAAGTCAACATGACAACAACTGCAACTAACATTCAAAATTTTAATACTTTACAGTCCACTCCTGGTTCTCCAACATGGACAAACAATGTAACAATTTCTAATTGGTACTCGGAAAGAACTGGAACTGGCACTACTTATGGAGTTGATGCTGGAGGTGCCGCCGGAGGAAACTTATATAGTTATGGTTCTTCTTTAGCCACCGAGAGAGCATTAGGGACCTTAGGGTCAAGTAATGCCAGTGCAGGTAATTTTGCGCATGGAATTCTTTTACGAAATACTTCCGGCATTATTATCACAGATATAAAAGTCTCTTACACTCTTGAACAGTGGAGAAATGGCGGAAACACGAGTCCTAACTTAATAACTTTTTGGTATAAAAAAAGTTCAAGCACAATTACTGCGCTTAATCCAAGTGTTAACGGTACATGGACTCAAGTTTCAGCATTGAGTCTTTCAAGTCCTATCAATACAGCTTCTGCAGGTCCGCTTGACGGGAATTCAGTGGGAAATAAAGTATCATTAATAAATATACCGATACCTAGTTTGTCCCTTGCTAATAATGAATATATCATGCTAAAATGGGAGGATCCAGATCATACAGGAACTGATCACGGACTTGCCATTGATGATGTCACCGTGGGTTGGACGGTAAACTCGTCAACAAACTTTTATTGGAACGGCTCTACGACTACAGGCACCGGACCATCAATTGGGGGGACAGGTAACTGGAATATTACCGCAGGCAATACAAATTGGATTTCTCCGACAGACAATGCATCAGGCACTTCGACTCTCTGGACAAATAGCGTAAACAGTATTGCGAATTTTACTGCCGGTGCAGGCACAAGTCTTGTGGATATCGGAACCGACGTTGTTGCTGCTAATATCAATATATCATCAGGGCTTAATTATGCATTTACTGCATCAACAAATCGCATTATCACAGGAAAAATTGCGGCTGTCGGTAACTTATCCCTGAGAGGAATTTCAGCAGGTCTCACCATATCCGATGAAATATCAGGCGCAGGCACCCTTGGTTTTGCGTCAACCGGAACCGGGTCTGTAACGCTAAACGGCAATAGCATTCATACCGGTGCAAAAAATCTGGTGTCCGGAACATTGAATCTCGGCCATGTCAATGCGCTCGGAACTTCAGGGTCGCTAAATATAACAGGTGGTGCACTCGATAACACTACAGGCGGTACCTTAACTATTCCTAATTATACTCAAACCTGGGGAGGAAACTTTACGTACTCCGGAACGACTCAAAATCTAAATCTTGGTGCCGGAAGCGTTAGTATATACAGTGCCAGTACTATCACGGTTTCCAATAATACCTTAACTGTTGGCGGCCTTCTATCAGGTGGAGCTGCATTAGGGAAATCCGGGGTAGGAACCCTTTTATTAACCGGAGCCAATAACACCCATTCAGGGGGAACTGTAATATCAGGTGGCAGTTTAATAACGGGTGCAGTCAATACATTAGGCTCTGGAAACCTCACGCTGAGTGGGGGTACGCTAAGGACCGGCACCAGTACAGGCAATTCTCAAACCACAGGTATTTTAGGTTTGACGGCGAGTAGTACTATAGAACTGGGTACAGGTAGTCATAATATTAATTTCAGTGGTAAAAGTGGTACATGGACAGCCGGGCAAGCGATAACTATCACCGGATGGACGGGCACTCCCGGAATTACAGGCACAGAAGGGAAAATTTTTATTGGTGGCACGGCCTTATCCACCGCAGAATTAAACCAAATTAATTTTGCACCCGGTTTTGGTCCGGGGGCAACACAGTTGCCGGGAGGAGAAATAGTACCTAGGATTGTATACCTGGATTTTTTAAACCTGCAATCTCCGGCTACAGCTTCGGTTACAATAGGTGCAAATATCACTGCCTATGCCCAGGTATATAAAGCCGGGCTTACTGACGCTGCCGGTCAGGCGCCGGGTATTTTAGCGTGGATAGGATATAATACCAGCAATACAGACCCTTCTACGTGGACCAATTGGGTACCAGCCACTTTTAACACGCAGGCCGGTAATAATGATGAATACCAAGCAACTTTTGGAGCCGCTCTTACTGTAGGCACCTACTATTATGCCTCTCGTTTTCTAATAAATGGAGGAATATATCAATATGGAGGTTACAGCGCAGCCGGTGGTGGAGAATGGGACGATCCGGATTATGTAAGTGGTATTTTAACTATTAATGACAATACTGTTGATTTCTGTAATCTTCAAGCCCCTTATGCCGGCTCTATTTTGAGAGGTGGCGGCTTTGATGTGTATGCACAGGTATATGAACCTGGCGTTACCAATGCAGGCGGGCAGGGAGCTGGTGTTGTTGCTGAAATCGGATACAGCACATCCAATAATGATCCTTCTTTAAGTGGATGGACATGGACTTCTGCTATTTACAATACGGATATAGGCAACAATGATGAATACAGGCTCAACCTCGGTGCAACTTTAGCTTCAGTAGGATCAGGTGTATATTACTATGCATCCCGCTTTAGGCTTGGATCAGGTTCGTATAGATATGGTGGGATAGTTCCTGGTGGTTCAGGAGGAAACTTCTGGGATAATGTGAATTATATAAGCGGACTGTTGCATGTAGCAGAAGTCAGAGGGAATGGTAACCTTGTTACTTATGGGGGAACTTCTCCGGCATTAACAAACTTTACAGACTTTGGTTCTACCTGCGGGTCGAATCCAGTCGCAAGAACTTTTTCAATTGCAAACAGTAGCACCACGCATCAACTGAACTTTGGAACAGTTACTGTTACCGGCACGAATGCAGCCGACTTTTTAGTCACTACTGCACCAACGCTCCCGGTGGCTATATCGGGAAGTGCCAACTTTATCATTACATTTACTCCTTCCTCCGCAGGTGTTAGAAACGCTACGATAAATGTCACTACTGATGCGAACAGTTATAGCTTTGCAATCGCCGGCACCGGGCAAACGCTTACAACAGTTACAACTCAACCAACTAATCAATCTGCTCCTTCACTGGGTTCAGCAACTTTTACGGCAGCAGGAGCGGGGCACGGCACAGTAACTTATCAATGGCAATTATTTGATGGTGTCAGCACCTGGAATAATATCATTAATGGTAGTCCTTACTCAAATGCGACTACTGCTATGCTTACGATTAATCCGCTTTCGTTTAGCATGAATGGGAATCAGTATAGGTGCATAATTACTGCTGCATGTGGAAGTGTAATCACAAATGTTGTTACATTGACGGTTACACCAGGACCAGTTTGGACTAACGATATAAATGGGACAAATCCGGGGCAAACCACTCCCTATACGACTGGTCAGGTATTTGATCCAAACATAACCGTTTCAGGGATTGTGAGATCAACCGGAGTAAATGGAAATACTGGTAATGACAGATATAATACAAATAATTGGAATACCTCACTTGACCTTGCGAAATATTTAGAATTCAGCTTGAATCCAACTTCCGGATATGAAATCAATTTTACAAATTTTGTCTACACTGGACAGGTATCAAGTGGCTCGCCTCTCATCGCAATTAGAAGTAGCCTTGATAATTTCAGTTCAAATATCGGAACGCCGATATTTTCTGGGTCAACGGTTTTGCTCACTGGTGCCGAATATCAAAATGTTGGATGCCCTATTAGTTTTAGGTTTTACGTATTCAACATTGGTAGTGGCGCTGCCTTCAGTATAAACAACTTTACCTTTAATGGAACAATTACTTCACCAGTTTCGAGTAAAATCACTATTAATAATGGAGGAACGCCACCGACAGGAAATATCAATTTGGGTGTTAATGATGTAACATTATCAGCATTTAATATTCTGCCAAATGCAAGTCAAACTTTATCAACCGTTAATATTACGACTACCGGCTCTGCTACAAGTTCAGATATTAATAATCTTCGATTGTTTTGGGATCAAAATAGCAATGGTATTGTAGATGGTGGGGATGCTGTTGTCTCAGGTGTAGGCGTTCCATTAGCTCCCAGCATTAATTTTACTCTTGCAGCTCAAACATTTGGTTGTCCAGGTAGGCATTATTTACTAGTTGGGGATGTTTTAACCACAGCAATCCCTGGAAGAACGGTGACTGCATCCATTGCTAATTCTGCAGACGTTACATCCACCATGAGCAATAAAACAGGAAATGCTTTAGGTAACCAACAAACCATCGCTTTCCTTTCACTGGTCACAGATTACTACAGAAGTAATGTAACTTCCGGTAACTGGAATACTGCAGCAAGCTGGCTTTCCTCTAGAGATAACAGTAATTTCTTTCCTGCAACGGCTGCTCCTACTTCAACGGCAGGTACTATTACTATTATGTCTACTCACACTATCACAATTAACTCAGCTATATCCCTGGATGAGACCTCAGTGAACGGGGTACTTGACCTGCAAACCGGTAGCGTGTTGACCATCAACGATGCTATGGGAGCCGACCTCAACATATCAGCTGGTGGAGTAATGAATGTGAGGAACGGGGTCACTAATACTTACGCAGGTATCATCAACCAACTTGCAAATGCTTCAATAAATGTAGCGACAGCGGGGAAAATATCGATTATAGGAAATGGGACTAATGTAGCTGCCAACGTTGATCAATTTGCCTGGGAAACAAGAAATGTGTGGAACCATCAATCTGTATTCGAATGGAACTGTGCCACAAATACTATTGGAATAGCCAACAATAATTTTTTCCCGAATGTCAATGCCACAACCATTCCTTACCTGATAATTTCCGCAAACTCAGGCAATCCAGGTGGATCAAATCCCACTACCGTAAATGGGCATTTATTGGTAAATACGAACGTCACACTCTCCGGATCAGGTAATAAAACATTCAGGGATGGGATAAGTGGCAGTGGCGCTTTAAGTATTCCTTCATCAGTAGGAACTGTATCCATTAATGGAGCTGCACCTCTCTTAGGCGGAAGCAGCCTCGTAGTAAACACTGACAAAAATTTAAATATACCGAATGGTATAACAGTGCCAGTCGATTCTATCATAACTGTGAATGAGGTTACGTTAGGAGCTCCTTATCCCGAATTCACAAAGGGGAATGGCCCTGTTTTTCTAGTAAACGGAACAATTGATATGACTGTTGCTACTATTTCGAATGGTACGGGGTTATCACAAGGTACAGTTACTGTTAATGGTACCTTGAAAACCAAAAGTACTGGCGGATTGCGTGGCACAGGTGCGACAATCTCAGACGGTGTTGTGAATGTAAATACAGGAAGTACGATTGAATATAATGCGACAGCAGCACAGTCCATCACAGGTTCCGGAGCAATACAAGGGACGTCACCTTATTACAATCTGATTTTCTCAGGCTCAGGAACAAAAACGTCTTCAGGTCTTGCTAGCGTTAACAGTGCAGGTTCGGTAAGAATAACGGGATCCACAACAGTTGATTTTACAAGTCATAATCTTGGTCTTACATCTCCAAATGCAACATCTTTTACAATGGATGGCGGTAAACTTATACTTGGTACAGCGGAATTGTTGCCGCTAATGGATGGAACATATGCGCTGTCAGGTGGCGTAATAGAATACGTAACAGGCGGGGGTGCTAAAAGAATACGTAATAAGACCTATAGAAATATTGAGGTGAGCGGTGTAAATGTTTCAAGTGGAGGAGGTAATATAACCATTAATAGTACAGGAACTTTCACTGTTAAAAACGGTGGAATCTTTACCATGAACGATAATAGTATTGTAGGGATAGCCAATGAAACACAATCACTCACAGTTGAAAATAATGGAGTGTTCAGAGTTAGTATACCTGAAGGATTTAACGGGCCCGGCGCTTTTCCGAATTCCCCTGCAGTTCGCACAGGTACTGGTATACCTGAGGCCATAGATAACATTATTTTACAAAGTGGAAGCACTGTGGATTATGCCAGACAGACTGGTACGTTACCAGTGACGGCCGCAAATGGTAGCCAATCAATAACAATCCCGGTATCTGCAGGTTCACCAATTGCCTATCAAAACCTGGTTCTTTCCGGTGATGGCACTAAGACGCCCATATATGCTGGTGCCATTATTGAAGTTAAAGGAAATCTTACCAAAAATGGTGCAACGACCTTCGCACACAACGAAGGTACTTTCTCCTTTGCCGGCAATACACTTCAAACATATACAGTTAATGCTACCGGTCCAGTAATGGAGTTTAATAACATTGAAAATAATAATCCTGCAGGCCTGGACCTCAGAAGTGATATGGCCATAGCGCAAGCTTTGAAACTGGAACCACTTTCACAGATCGCATTGAGAGATACCAGTGACATTATTATTAAATCTAAATTAGATACTACTGCCCGTGTTGATATCATTCCCGTTAATGCGATCATTACGTATGAAAACAATACCAATTCCGGCCGCTTTGTAATTGAACGTTACATCGCCTATACCGGCAACTGGAACCTCCTGGGTTCTCCCACCACTGAAGCTCAATCCCTGCGTGCTTCCTGGCAGGAGAATGGCGTTAACAACGCAGGGTATGGTGCACAAATTACCATGCCACTACCCATTGGCCCGGGACTGGATAACTCTTCTCCAAACTTTTCTTTTAAATGGTGGGATAATACCGCTAATTCCAACACCGGTGCATTTGTGGGTGTAAATAATACAACCGCAGAAATGGTAAACAGGAAGCAGGGCTTTTATGGATTTATTCGTGGCGACAGGAACGTTGGTCCAGGCCAGTTAGGTGGACCTACAACACTTCGCAGCAGGGGTAAAATATATACGCCTGCAACACCTGCGCCTTCAACAACGGCAACGGCTTCATCAGC
>JACMKX010000161.1 GCA_014379905.1 Ferruginibacter sp.
GAACAACGCAAAAACAACATGGAGCAAATTCTCAAATCAACCGCAACAATACAGGAATATTTAATTCGCAATTACTTCATTCAAAACGGCATTAAAACTTAATGCCAGGTAAAATTTATCGCAGGGACAGCCGCGAAGTGTTATGTCATTTTTAATCAAAATGCCAATTGCAGTTTAGTTTTTTACTGGATCAAAAGTGCAATGACTAAAGATAGACCTGATATTACATCATTACGCTGCAAACGTGTTTTTGCTTTAAAAACAGATAGAATGACCTCTTTGTAAAGTTGTAATTCAGTTAAAGGGCTTACATATTTTCTTATTTCACCTACAATATCATCATTAACTTTTTTTGCATTATAGCGTACACCACACAACGAATTGCAATGACAATAATGATAATATTTTTGTTTACAACCTTTCGATGCACTACCTGTTAGCATTCTGCCACATTTAGGACAGATTAGAAAACCACGTAACGGCAACGTATCATCAACAATAAGTTTAGTGCGTTGTACTTTTTTACGTTCATTTAATACATCCTGCACATCATAAAATAAAGCTTCTGATATTAACGGCTCATGTTGCCCTTGCACAAAGCGGCTTTCTTCATCCTTATGCTTCGGAATAAATATTTTGCCAGAATACAATGGGTTACGGATAGCAAGTGTAAGCATTAACGTTAAACTTGTAAACGAAAGAAATGGTATAATTCTAATTTTTGTAATACTATATCGGAGAACAGTAAGAAACACTGACAAGGAGATAAAACCTGCGGTATGAAAGGGCTACTTGTTCGTTTGCTGTGCTTTAAGAAACCATAAGTATTTATGGGAGAGCAGTATGGTGAACATGCCAATAGGAATGTTTACAAAAAAGATAGAAGGCCACCCGAAATGTTGGGTGAGTATTCCGCCTAATGTTGGCCCCAATGCAGGCCCCATTACCATGCCCAATCCCCAGATGCCCATCGCCCTCCCTCTTTCCTTTTCAGGGAAAATTGTAGATATAATTGACAGAGCGGCTGGTGTAATTGCTCCGCTGCCAATGGCCTGTAACACCCTTGCTGCAATCAGACAGTTGAGACTTGCAGAAAGACCGCATAATAATGAACCTATTGTGAAGATCGCCGTACTGCCAATGTATAAATTAAAATAACCAATACGGTTCTTTAACCAATCTGTTAATGGAATGAAAATGGAAAAGCTAAGCATATAAGCAGTCACCACCCACTGTACTTCCGTAATGTTGCTGCTGAACTGGCTACGCATCACCGGCAATGATACGTTTACAATACTGCTATCTATTGCAGCCATTGAAGTGCCGAGCAACAGTACTATCAGGCAGGCTGTTTTATTAACCGTATAATTATTTTGCATGTCACCTATTTAAAAGAAACTGTCCCATTGAGCGGGACAGTTCTTGTTGATTTATATAGAGTGAAAATAGCCGCTTAATTCAATGGAATTGTGAACCCGGTTTGAACATTCCAGGAATCAAGGTTTTTAACGCCTTCCTTATTAAAAGGCATCAGGTTGTAAGAAGTACTAAGCCGAAATCCATAATTGCTTTTTCTGCTGAATGGAACCATCACCCCTGCATCACCTGTAAAAGCGGCTTTTGTATAATGCTTATCATACTCAAAACCGCCCAGGAATTGATCGTAATTCACAAAATTAATACCGGCGCCCAACCCCACATAAGGTTTCAAAAACCCTTTATTCAAAAATGAATATTCTCCTTTTGCAAACACCGGCACAGTTTGCAATGTGTTGGAGAGTACGGTGGATACATCCGAGCCATCGGTGAATTTGTAAACTTGTCTTTCATATTTTTGATAAAAATCGTTGTAGGAAGATTGCAAACCAACCCTGAAATGACTATTGATGCCGAACAACACTGACTCCTGTAAACCCCGAAAGGAAGTTTTATTTACATAATCGCGGAAGGAGGATCCCAATGGAGTAGAGGCATTGTAGTTCACTGACACTTGAAGGCCCTGCTGTGCCATGGATGCCTGGGTTATTATAATTGCTGAAGCAAAGAAAAGGGTGATTTTTATAACCTGTTTCATAGTTTTTTATTTTTAAAATAATTAAAAGTTTATTGTTGCATATAGGTTGATTGATTAAATAGCGCCTGCGTTTCTTCATTAACGTTAGAAACATTAAAAATACCTGTACCGCGGCCCAAACCAGTCCAAATTGTATTGAGTTTATTAGTGCTGGTATTTGGATTCTTCAGATCAAGCATATCTACAGATAATGCGCCCTCGCGGAATGTGTAGGTGCCAAATGCATAAGGAAAATAATAACCGTAGCCCCTATATCCCCAGTAGTAAGGGTCCCAGTAATTACCATAACCACCCCAGTAATCGCCATAACTCACATTACCTGTATAGTCAGTAATAATCCTGGAAACGTTAATGCCTAAGTCCGGTACTACAGTATCATCAGTTTGTAGCTGGTAACCCCGTTGAATCATTTCCTGCGTCAAAGCTGCAATCATGCTGCTATCGTAAGCATTGTAAGCATGCGTTACAAACTTTCCATCTTTAATAACACTTACCGAATCTGCGATACGAAAAGTCTGGTAATTAGCAAAGTTGACTGTACTGTCGTGTTTGGTAATATATACCCTTGATTCTGCATCACTGAGATTTTTGGTGACATCTTTACGGCAACTGCTTGTTATCAGTGCCACTGATCCTGCTAATACCAGGAACGAAAATTTTACTTTTTTCATAATTAAATTTTGTTTGTAATAGATTTTGTTTCGTTGCGTAAAATTGCTTTTACTAAAATATTTTTGATTTGCCTTATCGTTAAAATGGCAATAACTATCGTTGGGGGAATAATTTATAACGGTGGAATTTTATTGCGGGGCTATCTTCCCTATAACATAATTAGATTAAACCTGCTGAGTTTTTGATGATTGATTTTCTTGCACCAATAGTAAAAAGTCATTACCATCGCTAATTATCCAACAGCTTTTTGATTGATTTTGGAATCATAATAATGCAGGAATCTGTTTCAAATAAAGTATAGTTCTGATCCAAATAATACATTTTGAGCGAAGGAAAATGCCCATTGGCCGATTGAAGAAATAAGAGGGACTGCCGGCAAAATATCTTTGTGTCCAAATTTTAAAACATTTAAAACAGAAATTATGAAAAATATTTTTTTAGTAGCCGCTATTTACTTACGACTACTAAAGTACCAATAGCACAAAATAGTAACAGCAATGATGCAAAGGAAGTAAAGATGAATGGAACAGAACCCAGGAGAGAAATTCGAAAAGTGCAAAAACAATTAAATATTTTATCTTTAGACAATCCATTAATCAAAAATTTCAGAATTGTATATGAATACCCTTATAGTTGATGATAACAAAATTGCCCGTACTACCATGAAGCAACTGGCCAGCCAGGTAAAAGATATAGTTGTTGTGGGAGAATGCCCCAACGCAATGGCTGCCTATAATCTTTTGCAGGAACAACCAGTTGACCTTGTTTTTCTGGATATAGAAATGCCAGGAATGACCGGTTTAGAGTTAACTAAAAACCTCGGTAATAAAAAACCAATTATCATTTTTACCACTTCTAAAAAGGAATATGCTGCCGAAGCGTTTGACTTAAATGTAGCGGATTATATTGTAAAGCCAGTAACACCTGCCCGGTTTATACAGGCGGTGGATAAGGCAAGGGAGGTGTTGCAAAGTAATACCGAAGAATTTAAATTAAATGATGAAGAATTTATTTTCATCAGGGATTCAAACATTGTGAGGAGGCTTAAACTGGAGGATATTTTATTTGCAGAAGCGATGGGTGATTATGTAAAACTTTACACTCCACAAAAATTCTATGCAATACATACTACATTAAAAGCCGTGGAAGAAAGATTGCCGGCTTCAAAATTTATCAGGGTTCACCGATCTTATATTGTTGCCCTAACCAAAATAGATACCATACAGGATGGCGCATTGGTAGTAAATGGCAAGCCAGTACCAGTTGCGGATGCTTACAGGGCTGCCTTAAATAAAAAGATGAATATTCTTTAAATCTAACCTTAAAGTCTTTCAATCACTTTGCACGGAAGGTTATTTTCTCTGCCACAGTTATACCCAGAATCCCACCATAATAAGTGCTTTATTTTAATGTATAGAATCAACGATTGAAATCCCCCTTTTGCCGACAGGTTTGCTGTAACTGGCTACTTTAGAAATTTCTTCGTACCTGCCGATGATATATTCGCAGTACAAACGAATTTTAAATGAAAGTGAAAATAAAAATAATTGCTCTTTTTGTTACAGTTACTTTATTGCAGCACAACTCTTTTAGCCAAAGGGGTTTACCATTAGAAATAGTGAGTAACTCTTTGGAGGCTAAAAGCAATATTATTAATTCCATGAATTATGATAATAGAAAACTGCCTGCACGGTATGAGAAAGAGACAATATCGGCTTTGTCAAATTTTCCTGAACTACAAAATGTACCGGTTAAATTCAGGATTAAAAAATCTTTTGCCACCCTAAAAACTAGGCCCACTTTTTTTAGCATGTTTAAGCCTAAAGGACACCGCACCTATGTAATTATCATCAGCGATAAAACTATTCAGAAACTGATGCTGATAACTTTTGAAAACCTGCCGGAAGATGCAAGGATTGGAATAATAGGCCATGAATTGAGCCATATAGTTGATTTTTCAAAAAAGACAACCTGGCAATCTTTTAAAGTAGCTTTGGGTCATTTGAACAAACATTATATGGACAGCCTTGAATTTAATACAGACAAAATCTGCGTTGACCACGGGTTAGGTAAAGATTTGGAAACCTGGAGCAGCTATATCCGTAATAGCATGCATACCGTTTTTTGGCGGGGGGCAGATTATGTAAATAAAGTGAATACTCATTTTGAAAGGTATATGAACCCTTCTACTATTGAAAAATACATGAAGGCAGACTCGGCGACCATAAATGCCCATTGATCGATGCCGGATCAGGAAGATGCTAAGTTGTAAATATCTTTACATCAGAAATAATAAATAGAAAATACAGTTCTTAATAATTTTTCTCATAAGCAGTTAGTTTTGGTAAACGGCCCCGGTTTCTACCGGGGCTTCTTTTTAATTTTCAACAATGAAAACACTTTATACTATATATTTTTTTTTAAGTATCATTCTCTTAATTGGATTATCGGCAATATTACTGCGAACGATTGATAAAGGCGCTGGTGCAATTAGCATGCTGTTTGTAAGCATTGGTATTATTGCCAGCATTGTATTACTCGTAGTTTTGCTGCTGCGTTATTTAAAGATTCCGCCAGCCTACCGGGATAGTTGAATTTATATTATCTTAGCACTTATACCCAACAAATAATGCAGCGCAAAAGAATCACCATTTTTATATTGACCGCTTTTATTGCCGGCACCCTTTTGCTGGTGTATATTGAGTACAATTCCTCTAAAAATATTAACAATCTTATTACGGGCAATGAAAAATTGATGGAGGAGTTTAAGGTAAACGCAGAGCTGAACGAATTAGAGAAAGATGTTGTTTCAGTTGAAAGTAAAATAAGGGGTGTTGTTGCCACCGGGGATACCATACATCTTGAAGGAGTGGATAAAAGTATTGATGAAGTAGAAACCGACCTGGGGCAATTGCAAAAGATTTCAGACGATGATAATTCCGTTCTTTATATCGATGAATTAGATACCCTGGTTAAGCAAAAACTACTTTTCAGTCGCCAGATTTTAGATACTCTTAACCATGCCGGAAAAGCCGCCGCTGAAAAATTGATTGCCACTCAATATGGAAAAAAATTAACTGATTCAATTATTGCAACAGCCCATAAAATAGACAGCACCAGGAAAAGGCATCTTGCAGATGCAACTGTTTCAATAGATAGAAGTGGCAAAAAAGCACAGCAATTCAGTTTAACACTTATTGTGCTGGTGCTGGTAGGAGGAGCCATTTTATTCTGGTATATCATCAACACCATTCGCAGACAAATATCACTTATCCGGCAACTGAATATTTCGGAAAAAATGGTAAAAGAAACAGCCAGGATTAAAGAAAACTTTATGGCCAATATGAGCCATGAGATACGCACCCCCATGAATGCCATCCTGGGATTTACCAATTTATTACAACGCAAAAATTTGGATGGAGAATCAAGGGAATTTGTAGAAACCATTCAGCGCTCTGGCGAAAACTTACTCACTATTATAAATGATGTACTTGATTTATCAAAGATAGAAGCGGGCATGATGCGGATTGAGGCCACGCCTTTTAGTATTCGTGGTTTGCTGCATTCTGTTGAAGTAATGTTTAAGTCAAAGGCGGATGAAAAAGGCATACAGATCCATACAGACATTGATGACACGGTGCCCGATACCCTGGAGGGTGATGCCACAAGGCTCACACAAATTTTAATAAACCTGATTGGCAATGCGCTGAAGTTTACAAAAAAAGGAAGCATCTCAATAAAAGTATCCAACGAAGGTAAAACTGATAATAGCATCAGGACCGGCATTACAATATCAGACACTGGTATTGGTATAGACAAGGATAAGCAGGAACACATTTTTAACCGGTTTCAGCAGGCCGATAATACGGTTACCAGAAACTATGGCGGAACAGGACTTGGCCTTTCAATAGTGAAAGACCTTGTGCTGCTTCAAAATGGAACGATTGCCATAGAAAGTGAACCTGGCATGGGAACCGCTTTTATATTAATGATTCAATATAAAATTGCAGAAGGACAATTCAATTATACTTTTTCAGGCGATGCAGCATTAAATCTCATTCACGATTTTATCGATGTACGAATTCTTGTTGTAGAGGATAACGAAATTAATCAAAGCCTTATTAAGCACCTGTTTAAAAGTTGGGGGCTTGAATATGATTTGGTAAATAATGGCAGGGAAGCCATTGATAAACTTCAAAAAGAAAAGTATAGTCTCATCCTGATGGATATTCAGATGCCCGAAATGGATGGCTATACCGCTACACAGGAGATAAGGGAAACCTTAGAATTGACTACACCAATAATTGCCATGACGGCACATGTACTGGCAGGCGAAAAGGAAAAATGCCTAAGTTATGGAATGAATGATTATATCTCAAAACCCATAAGGGAAGCACAGTTGCACAAATTGATAACCCAATTTACACATATACCAATATCGGATGTTTTACAAAGAGGATCAGTAATTGTGGCAGACTGGTATAAATACATCAACCTGCAATATATGAAGGAAATAAGCAGTGGAAATATGGAGTACGAAAAAACAGTAACCGAACAATTTATTGAAGCCATACCGGAAGACCTTCTGGCAATAGAAAAAGCATGGCGGGATAAACATATCAGCGATCTGCGGCAACTGGCACATAATATGAAAACCACCATTTCGGTAATGGGTTTGAATGAATCATTGCAACCTTATTTAGATGCTATTGAATATGAAGACCATAACGAAGAATCTTTCTCTAAAAATTTTCAATCAGTGAAATTGATTTGCACTAATGCCCTGCAAGAGGCAAAATTATTCTTTGATACATTGTAAATTTTCACGATTACCTATACCTTTTGCCTGTTCGGCTATTTCACTCCTTAAATGGTATTGAGTGCTGCTAATTTTAATGTTACATTCCAGGAACGGCTAAAAAAATTGTATTAATACATGATTTTTTAATTGTGACAAACTAAATTATCCTCAGCATGAAACTCAAAAACCATTTCCTGTATTTTAAAAAGGCATTCTTTCACCCCCGTGTGATTATATTTATGCTTATTGGTACAGCAGTTATGTTCCTTACATTTCTTACAGATGACAATGCGCTTGAATTAGCTATCTCAGGTATGGCTACAGTTTTTATTGGTATTGGGGTGAACAACCTTACTTCCTTAGAGACGCACGCAAAAGACGAGCAAAAACTTAAATCAAAGATGGGGCATACTTTGAAAGTGATGGAAATAGTACAATCAAGAATTAAAATAATTCACCAGGAATTGAACAAAGAAAACTGTTTCAAAATGAAAACTGAATTGGGGGAACTGGAACAGATATTAAGCCTCAGTATCGGGCTGATTAAAGATGAAGATTCCCTTAATTAAATAGCTTGTTTAATTAACGATAGTTTTTGCCCCTCCGACGATCCGCTCCTGCTTTATCCTTACTGTGGCTATAGCTTTGCTATCAATTCTTAAACACAATTTACAAGCTATCAGCCCTTCAGTACACATCAAATAAAACTTTTTATGACCGGCAGCAAACAAATATTTCAAACCAATAGCAAATGGAGATGGAGAACCTTCCAATGGACCGGGAGGTTAATTATTTTCGCCATTATCCTGATGGTACCGGTGGTAATTATTACACTGGCAAGGGGTATAAAACCCGGATTGCCAGTGCTGGCAAGTGAAATTAACTCCATGCATCATGTCGCCAATCCTGTTATTCCCGCCGGAATGAATGCTAAGGAAATAAAAAAGTATAAAGGATTTAATGAGTATTTAGCTGCCAGGGAAAAGATTGGAAATCTTAAGGTAAATACTTCATCTGTGAATGCATCCGAAATAAGGGCTGCATTTTATGTTGATTGGGATCCACAGTCTTTTTTCTCCCTGCAAAAAAATATTGATAAGCTGAATATGGTGGTGCCGGAATGGTTTTTTATTGACCCTGCCACTGATACATTACGCCCCGATATTGATATGAATGCACTGAAGTTGATGAAGAAGAACAAGGTAAAAATTATTGCGCTCATCAACAATATTAATGAAAGATTGGGGGCGGGTGAATTTGATGGTAATATCATTCACCGCATCCTTAATAATCCTGCAAAAAAAGAAAGGCTGATAAACGATATGGTGAAATATATCAGGCAGTATGATTTGCAGGGAATCAATATAGATTTTGAGGAGTTTAAAGAAAAAGGCGACGAATCCATCATCGCATTTCAAAAAGAACTGTATGAAAGGCTGCACCCAATGGGACTTATTGTAACCCAGGACATCATGCCATACAATGAAGATTTTAATATAAAGGAATTAGCAAAGTACAATGATTATATGTTCCTGATGGCTTACGATGAACATTACAGTAACAGTGTGCCCGGTGCCATCAGCAGCCAGCAATGGATTGAAAAAGTGTTGGATGAAACAGCCAGCGAAGTGCCATCGGAAAAAATAATTGTTTGTTTTGCAGGATATGGCTACGACTGGCCGAAAAATACCGAAGCTACCACTGTTACCTACCAACAGGCATTATCCAATGCAAAACAATTTAATGCCGCCATTGATTTTAACAACGATAATTATAACAATTTTTATAATTATACTGATGCAGATAGCATAAATCATGAAGTGTGTTTTCTAGACGCCGCCACTAATTTTAATACCATCCGTTTTGCCGATGAGTATGGTACAGCAGGCACAGCTTTGTGGAGATTAGGAAGTGAGGACGAAAGGCTATGGAGTTTTTATACCCGCAGCCTTACTCGCCAGAGTCTGCAGCAACAACCATTTGATTTTAACACATTAAAGTTTGTAACTACTCCCACAGCAAGTCCTGATTATATTGGGGATGGAGAAGTGCTGAATGTGATGACAGTACCACAATCTGGAAAATTAAACCTGGAAATAGATAGTTCAGAAGGGCTGATTGCCGAGCAGCAATATGTTCAGTTGCCTACTAAGTATGTAATAAAAAAATACGGTAATGTTCACAAGCAGGTTATCTTAACTTTTGATGATGGCCCTGACCCTGAATATACCCCACAGGTGTTGGATATATTAAATAGAGAAAAAGTTCCGGCTACATTCTTTGTGGTAGGTATGGAAGCAGAAAATAACCTGCCGCTTTTAAAAAGAATTGCTGCTGAAGGATACGAAATAGGCAACCATACCTTTACGCACCCCAACATTGCAGCAGTAAGTACAGAAAGGGCTGCAACGGAAATGGAAAGTACACGGTTGCTGATAGAAGCAGTTACGGGAAGAAGTACCGTGCTTTTCAGGGCCCCTTATAACGCTGATGCGGAGCCTACAACAGAAGCGGAGTTAAAACCAATTGCATTAAGTAAAGAGAAAAATTATTATACCGTAGGCGAAAGCATTGACCCCAACGATTGGGAAGAAGGTGTAACTGCTGACAGTGTTTACGAAAGAACGATTCATCAGTACGAATCCAATCCTGAAAAAGGCATCATCTTATTACATGATGCCGGTGGTAACCGCCAGGCTACTGTTGATGCTTTGCCACGTATCATTCATTATTTTAAAAATAAGGGAATACAATTTACAACAGTGGCAAATTTGATTGGGAAAACAAAAGATGAAGTAATGCCGCCGGTACATAACAATCTTGTACAATTAAATGGTAAAATAGCAAGCTTTGGATATTGGTTTGAGCATTTTATTACCGCCGCATTTTGGGTGGCGATTGTTTTAGGATTTATACGAATTGCTATTATGGCTATAATGGCCGGTATGCAAAAAATGAGAAGTAATATTTACGAACAGGTTTATGCTCTGCCATTGAAAGAGTCTCCAGCCGTTAGTATCATTGTGCCAGCTTACAATGAAGAAATAAATGCAGTTAAAACCATTGAAAATTTACTGCAGCAGGATTATCCAAACTTCGATATCGTTTTTATAGACGATGGGTCAAAAGACAAAACGTATAATAGAGTGCTTGATGCTTTTTACGAAAACAGTAAGGTGAAAATTCTCACCAAGGCCAATGGTGGTAAAGCATCCGCATTAAACTTTGGTATTAGTCAAACGGATTGTCAATATGTGATTTGTATTGATGCAGATACACAATTGAAATCAGATGCGGTAACACAATTAATGAAAAGGTTTATTGTGGTGGAATCAGTTAAAGGAGGGATTGAAGGCGTTGTTGGAGCAGTAGCAGGTAATGTAAAAGTGGGCAACGAAAACACTATACTTACCAAATGGCAAAGCATTGAATATACTACCGCTCAAAACTTCGATCGCCGTGCATTTGATTTAATCAATGGGATAACAGTTGTGCCAGGCGCCATTGGTGCATTTAAAAAAGAAGCTATAGAAAAAGCCGGTGGATTTACAACCGATACCCTCGCAGAAGATTGCGACTTAACCATACGCATTTTACGAAATGGTTACCGTGTGGTTAATTGTACAGAAGCGGTTGCAGTTACAGAAGCACCTGAAACATTAAAGCAATTTATGAAACAGCGTTTCCGGTGGAGCTATGGCATTATGCAAAGTTTTTGGAAAAACCGGGATGCCTGTTTTAATCCAAAATACAAAGCATTAGGCATGGTAGCATTGCCCAATATTTTACTTTTCCAAATAATACTACCAATACTGGCTCCGTTGGCTGATATAATGCTTATCATAAGCTTAATCTGGAATCGTCACAATTCTGCAAGCCTGCATAAAATTGAATTGTATTATATCATCTTCTTCGCAGTAGATATTTTTGTAAGTGTAATTGCCTTTGTGTTTGAAAAAGAAAAATTCAGCAAATTAATCTGGCTGATTCCGCAACGTTTTGTGTACAGGCAATTGATGTACGTTATCTTATTCAAAGCCATTAGTAAAGCCATTAAAGGCGAAAGCCAGGGCTGGGGAATATTAAAACGTACAGGCAATGTAAAACAGGTTTCTACAAGCACTGCAACTTAGGTTCAATCCCGCTTTAAATATCAAAAGGCAGCTTATGGCTGTCTTTTTTTATGCGCTTTTCATAACTCCTTCCCTGCTCCTGCTTAAAATATTTAACCAGTTGCTGCTGATGCACTTCCGTGTACAATATAAGCAAGCCTGCAAAGTAATGTATGAAGATTAATTTACTGGGTGTAGCTATAGTTTGTGCCCATTCAACGACTGACTGGTAGTAAAAGTGTTTCAAGTTTGTAGGTTTACATCAACAACTAAATATTCGTAAAATGAAAAAGCAAATACTACTTAAACAATTTGAATATGCCATTCCAGTATCAGCTTTGGCCATAACAGGCATAAGAGCAAAACATATTGCAGGTCATCTTCCGTTAATGAAAGTAAATATTGACTTTGAGAATGGAAGCCTGGCGGTGGAAGGGGACTGGCAATTTATGATGGCTGCAAACCAACACAATGAAGCAAGTTGGTTCAGGCATCACAGGGGAAGAGTGAAAATAGAAACGGCTCTTTATGCTGCATGTGCTGTAAACCTGGATGATGAAGAAAGCGACGGGCTGTTTTGTCCACTACAGGGAAGCATTAAAGATGGCGACTGTATTGGTGCTTGTTCAGGCCTGCTGATAGTGGACAATGTACGTACCAACAATGGTCTCACCGGCAATCAATGGAATATCAGTTTTTACATTTACGATGTATTTGATAACTACGAAATAAAATTCAAACTGCCGGTTTACAGTATGGAATAAAAATAAATACATGAGCCTGGGTTAAAGTGCAGGCTGCATTTCATAACATTAAAATTTACCACAATGAACTTAGCACATAAAATACAAAATTGGGAAGATTCAAAGCATGATGGAATTATTCTTATTTTCCGTGTAATGCTTGGTATAGTTATAACCTTTAAGGGCATTACTTTTCTCAGTAACATTACTTTTCTTGATGCCTTACTAAAACATAGTTCTCTATACCGGTTTGCCGAATCATCCTGGGTATGGTACATCGCTTTTACCAGCTTGTTGTGTGGGATATTTATCATTACAGGGCTGTTTACAAGAATAGCAATTATTTTACAAATACCTGTATTGATAGGGGCAGTATTATTTATTAACCCCGGCGAACATTCATTTGCCATTAATGGCGAATCAATGGTATCACTTGCTGTTTTATCCATGCTTTTCTATTTTCTTTTCAAAGGCCCTGGCGAAATATCAATGGATAATTATTTGAAGAATCATGAACTGTAATTATCTGGTTATTTCAATACACTCTTTGAAAAAAAATATCTTTCATAATAAATCAATTCAATTTTTCACAACAAAAACAAAATAAAAATGAAAAAGTTAATCATTGCAGCCATTTCTCTATTAGGGTTTAGCGCTGCCAGTTTTGCACAAACAGCCAATACAGCTAAAAGGGCCACTGCTGCTAAAATGCAGGTGGTAAAGAAACCTGATACAAAAGTAGTAGCTATGAAGAAAGTTACTCAGCCAACAGTAACGGCGGCAAAACCAACTGCTGTTACAAAAACAGTTGCTAAACCGGCATCAACTGCAACAGTGGCTAAAACAAGTACTACCCCATTAAAGAAAGACGGTACACCAGATAAGCGTTTTAAAGCAAGCAAAAGTGTTGCAAGCGGCCCCTTAAAAAAAGATGGCACACCGGATAAGCGTTTTAAGGCAAACAAAAAAAACAGTTAAAAATTGCTGCTATTAATTCAATAAAAGCCCCGGACAATTGTCCGGGACCTGGTTTAATATCTGTTTACTTTAAGCATAACTTTATAAAATGAGTACCAGTTTTCGCAATACAGGCAAAATGATTTTCCTGAAAAATTATTGGAAAGAAATACTGGCCGTATTAATGCTCCTACTGGCAATTGTTTTTTTTCGCAGTGAAAGAAAGGAATTAAGTGCTATTATCCCACATATCCGAAATGCAAACCCATTTTGGTTTTTAATTGCAGTAGTTGTAACAGTATTTAATTTCTTATTTCAGGGAGGCATGTACAGGCAAAGCTTTGCTGCCATCAGTTTCCCCCTTAAATGGCTGCACTCGGTAGAGTTATATCTTAAAAGAAATTTTCTTGGAGTTTTTTTACCCGCAGGTGGTGTAAGCGCCTTAGCCTATTCTCCACCTCAAATACGCAAAGCCGGGTTTACCAAAATACAAATACACCAGGCAAGTGGTTTATTTGGCTTTGCAGGTTTGGTAACTGTGTTTATTGCAGGGGCGCCTGTTATTATCTATACTGTTTTAAAAAATGGACGACTTAAAAATTCGTGGGTTGAGTTGTTGATTTTTTTACTGATAATAACCTTTCTGTTTACGGCAGTACATTCCTTCAGGCAAAAAGGTATTTTATATAAATGGGTTGATAAAAAGTTTCCTTCAGTTAGCTTAAAAGTAGCTGGACTATTATCAGCCAATGTAAATATTAAACAGTTTACAGGTGCAATTTTATATTCAATTGGCGTAGAGTTATGCGGTATGCTCCAAATTTACATAGCTATGCTGGCATTAGGCTTACCAGCTTCATTTGGGGCAGCGGCATCCACATATATTCTATCAGTATTAATAACAATAATCTCTCCCTTTTTGAGAGGGCTTGGTGGAGTTGAGCTTACAATGGTGTATGTGCTGGAGCAATTTGGCTATTCATCTGCACATGCTTTATCTATAACCATACTTTACCGGATTGTTGAATTTTGGTTCCCGCTTTTAACAGGACTGCTTGCTTTTGCCTGGAAGGGAAAAAATATTTTTTTACGAATAGTGCCCGCCCTGCTCACTTTTATGTTGGGGCTTGTAAATATTATTTCTGCAGTTACCCCGCCATCGCATCACCGCTTACGGTTGCTGCATGAATATATTCCACTAACGGCCATCCATGCTTCTCACTTAATGGTTTTGTTTACCGGGTTATTTCTGTTAGCAACATCAGCCTTTTTGTTCAGAGGGTTACGTAATGCATGGGTAATAGCCTTAGTGCTTTCCATACTTTCCTTAATCGGTCATTTGGGAAAAGCACTCGGTTACGAAGAGGGCATTGCAGCCGCATTCATCATAATTATCTTGCTTGCTACAGCATCTCAGTACCGTATCCGCAGCAGTAACAAATGGATGCAGGCCGGAATAAAAATGGCCGTTTTGAATTTTGCCGCCGTACTCTTATTTGGTTTTATAAGTTTTTATTTTATTGATGTAAAACATTTTGGAGTTGATTTTACCTGGCAACAATCGCTGCTGCATACATTTAAAAGTTTTCTCCTTATTGAAGATGTATCACTTAACCCCATAACCAGATTTGGCCATGAATTTTTATGGCTTATCAGGAGCCTTGGTTTTATTACCTGGAGCTTTTTATTATTTACGCTCATAAAACCTATTTTCAAAAAACATACAGTAAATGAAAACACCAGGGAAAGAGCCAGGCTTTTACTGAGCGAGTTTGGAAATTCTGCCAATGATTATTTTAAAACGTATAAGGACAAATTATTTTTCTTCTCCGATATACATGATGCTTTTCTTGCTTACCGCATTGCCGGTGAATTTGCAATTGTACTGGAAGAGCCGGTTTGTGCAGAAGAAAATAAGATAAATGTGTTGCTGGAATTTGACCGCCATTGCCGCAAGATGGGCTTAAAACCGGCTTTCTACAGGGTGGATGAAAATAGTATTCCATGGTTTAATAATTTAAGAAAGAAAAAACTGATTATTGGACAGGAAGCCATTTTGGGAATTGAAAATTTTACACTTGAAGGGAAAGGTAAAAAGTCACTTCGCAATGGATTGAACAGTTTTCGCAATAAAGGATATGGTACTGCCATCCATATTGCGCCGCATACAGAAGTATTCCTTTCTCAGCTTAAAATAGTATCCGACGAATGGCTTACTGGTTTTCAAAAAGAGGAATTTGTTTTTTCGCAGGGTATGTTCTGCAGCAGGGAATTGCAGCACCAGGATATTATAACTGTGGCTGATGCTGAAGGAAACATAAAAGCCTTTCTGAATATAATTCCTGATTATGCAGAAGCTGAATGCACTTACGACCTTATCCGCAAAACCAATGATGCGCCGGGTGCGGCAATGGATGCACTGATTATTAAACTGATTGATTATGCAAAAGACAAAAACAAATTGTACATCAACCTGGGTATGGTTCCGATGATGGGTGTTTCGCAGCCTTACAACACTGCTGAACAAATTATAAAA
>JACMKX010000162.1 GCA_014379905.1 Ferruginibacter sp.
GCATACCAGTTGTCGAATGAAAAATCGGTGCCTACC
Organism: Ferruginibacter sp.; assembly: GCA_014379905.1. Taxonomy (GTDB): domain Bacteria; phylum Bacteroidota; class Bacteroidia; order Chitinophagales; family Chitinophagaceae; genus Ferruginibacter. Next base: position 37 of record JACMKX010000162.1, read on the forward strand.
AAAAAAGTTCCTCTATCTTTCATGAGTTGAAGCTGTTCATTGGTCAACCCATCCCCATGTTCGATGGACGCAGCACCTCCCTCAATGACATTATTAGCCGCTGTGCCTTCGCCTACTACATGCACATTTACTTTCAACCCATATTTTTTTGCTTCATCTACAGCTGCCTTTATATCGGATTTGTCATAAATGCCATTATCGGCCGTAACCAGTTTTATCACTGTGGCGCCATTATATATATTTACCCTGATGGCTTTTATAATTTCACCAGGTGTATCTGCGTCTATATATTCCATGTTCCATAAATGCTCATGTTCCCTGTTTACTCCTCTTGATTGTCCGCCATAAGGTGCTATAATCTTACCTGCATAAATGATGTCAGGACCCTGTATCCATCCTCTCCTGATGGCTTTGATGACATCGGCGGTAGCATAGTTGGCATCGTTGCCAATTTCTTTAAGCGTAGTAAATCCATTGTCTAAAAATTGTTTTGCAACCACCGTCCCTTTTATTGCACGCAGCGATGTACTTTGGGTAGCATAGGTTTCGTTCATCGTCATGTGCCGGTAGGTTTCATTGCAGGTAATATGCACATGGCAATCCATCAGCCCCGGGAGAACATACGAGCCGGAGAGATCAATTACTGAATCCATTTTATTGGTTGGAATATTTTTTCCAACCTGTTTTATCTTACCATTCTCAACAATAATTGTTTGATCTTCCAGCATTTTGCCTGACCTGGAGTCAAATACATGACCTGCTTTGATGATATAATGCTGTGCTTGCAGACAAAGCCCGTAACAAAGCACAATAAGGATTAGTGATATTTTCTTCATTTTGAATTATTATTTTTCTTTTAATGCTACCACGCAGCATGTATTATTATGAAACTCATGTTTACCCGTCCTGGAATTCCCAAACTCACCGTAGCAAAAGAAACCGATGAAAGCTGCATTCCGCACATTCATTAGTTTCCTGATTTTGTTTTGACTTACTCAGCGCATTACCTTATAGATCTTGCTTTCATTAAATGGTGCAGTTTAGGGACGTGGGGGGATGATGAAAACTTTTCTTATTTTCTTTTTTCTTCCTGTGATCGGGTGAGGTAGAGTGCTGCTGATAAGTTTACTGTTGCTTAATTATTTATCCTGCACAAGCTTCCTGACCTGTGCGAGGTACGCTTGCTTGATGGGTTCTTTTTTAAGCTGGTACTGATGGGTGAAATAGCGGTGGGAGGCTAAAAAACTTACCTGCTGCCTGTTCCACTCTTCCTTGCTGAGGTCTTTATTAATAGATTGTAATTCCTGGAATAAAGCAGCAGCTTTTTCAAAAGCTCCTGTTGTTCCCAGGTAGGCGAGATCGGCATCGGCTATTATTTTTTCGGGAAGGTTTACTGGTGCCTGTGGTATTTTGGTGGCCATTATCATTCCGCATACCTGTTTAACAGCTGCCTGGTCATAACCATAACCGGGCAGGTATTCTCTTGCCATTACGCAGCTTTCTTCTTCATGGCCTTTATAGGTATGTATGTAGCCCGTGTCGTGCCAGAGTGCTGCTGTATGAAGTAATTCCATTTCATGTTTATTCAATCCCTCCTGCAGTCCTAATTCCCTGGCCATGTTTTGTACATACAAAGTATGCTGATAATTGTGATAAGTGTAGGCGGAAGGAATTTTTTCCTTCAACATGTTTATCACAAAATCCTGCATGGTTTCTTTTGTTTGCATTTGCCGGTAAACGCTGTTGTTTAATCTGAACTGTAATGAAAAGGCCGTGCAGGCGGGCAAGGGTCATTTTGTATGAGCCTTTGCTTTTAAAATTCCACCGCTGGCTTCTTTTATACTTTGTACATATATAAATGCTTTGGGATCAATTTCCATAACGGCATCCTGGATCTGTTTTATTTCAAGGCGGGTGATGATGGTCACGATGATATCGGATTGTGTCCTCACTTCAAAACTTCCCGGTAAATAGCCCCTTTCACCTTTGTAAACCGTAATACCCTTGCCCAGGTCATTCACCAGTAAGCTTTTTACTTCTTCTGTTTGTGAACAAATAATATTCATAGCCGTGTATTCTTCAATACCATCCACTACGTAATTGGTAGCACGTGTTGCGGTAAAATAGGTGATGATAGAATACATGGCGGTTTCAATACCAAATTGAAAAGCTGCAACAGCAAAAATGAGCGTGTTGATGAGCATGATGATCTCACTGTTGGAAAAGCCTGTCTTTCTTCCTGTAAAAACAGCAATTACTTCTGCGCCATCAATTACACCACCACCCCGGATAACCAGGCCAACCCCGGTGCCGATGAGTATGCCGCCAAAGGCAGCAATGAGCAGTTTGTCGTGGGTAATGGGGTTTATCTCCACAAACAATAATCCAATGGCCAAAATAATTACCGCAATAGTAGTTTGAACGGCAAAGGTTTTGCCGATCCTTTTATAGCCCAGGTATATAAACAATACGTTTAAAATGATAACCAAAAAGCTGATGTTGATGTGAAAGATCTCGTGCAATAAAATAGAGATACCGGTGATACCGCCGTCCATAAAACGATTGGGGATCATAAAACCCTTCATAGATAAAACGGCGAGAGAGGTGCCGACAAGAATCAGCAGCAGGTTTTTTAAATTCCCGACTGCCTTCCAATCTACGACGTCTGCTTTATGTGTTCTTTTCATGAATATTTTTATTACCGGTTACTGTTTTTTTTCCAGCTGTTCAATCGTTCGTTTTGCTGCAGCCAGCCTGATCTGCTTGTTTTTTTCTATCAACTTTGCCGTGGCCCATTTTTCTATTTTATGATGCAATGGCACGAGCAGGGCAGCAATACAAACCAGGCCCAGCAACATTAACACCGGTGAGTGATGCGTTATCCGCTCCAAAAAAGGGTGTAATAAGAGGTTGAGAAATTCAAAGATGATCAGCAGCGCAATAATACCGAAAAATTCAATGGCTTTTGCACTCGTAATAAAGCTCCGGCTCAATAACAAATAAAGCGATAATAATATAATAATGCCCAGCGCAATGAGGGCATATTGAATGTTTTGTCTGCGCTGCTCACCGGTTTTTATTTTTTCGGCTGCAAGTTCCTGCTGGCGCAGGTCTTCATCAAAAGTCATTAATTGTATCTGCTGACTTATTTTGCTGTTGTTCAGTGAGTCTGTTGCTGTTTTATAAACAGTTGCATATTTCAGCGTGCTGTCGCAGTTTGTTTTTTCATAAATCGATGTAAGTAGTTGTGCAGGTTTACTGCTCAGGTAAAAGAAAGGCGTATTGGCTACCGCATCAATCGCTTTGCGGGCATATACTTCGCAGGAATCTGTTTGACCGGCACTTTGGTAATGCTGGGCCATACTGCTGTATATCATATTGAAATACCGGGTGTATGGTTTGCCCTGCGCTTCTGCCAGCGCCATGTTATAATAGGAAACAGCCAGGGCTGCATTGCCCAATTTACTTTGAACGCCGCCTAAATTTATAAATGCTAAAACCAATCCTGATCTGTCATTCTTAAGATCCAGTTCATAACCTCTTTGCGCATACATGAGCGCCGAATCCAGTTTATTCAACGCAAGGTAAACGGATGCTGAATTTAATAAGGGCCAGCTTCTTATTCGTATATTCTTTCCTTTTTCAGCATGGGTGGCTGATGAGGCGTAAAATTGTATGGCTTTATCAAATTGTTCCCGGTCTTTGTATACATGGCCTACCTGGTTTTCGGCCATAGAAAGCAAAGAGAAATTCCCGGTCTCTTCTGCCAGGGCAATTGCTTTGTGGTGATGGTCGAGTGCTTTAATGTTATTGCCGGAAAGCCTGTATCCTTGCCCTAACATAGTGTAAGCAGCGGAAGCTTCCAGGTTATTTTTATCTGCCTGTGATTGCTTCAATAATTGTAAACCCATTTCGATTACCTTACCGGGAAAATTATTCATTTCGGGTGTGTAAAATAATGTCACCAGGTCTACTTTTTTATCTGCATTTTTTTCGATGGAGATCTGTTGTATGATGGAATCCACATTCGGCTGTTGGGCAACAGCGCTGCAGGTACCTGTAAAAAAACATACAAAGAAAACTATTCTTTTCATGCCTGTTATTTTTAATATTGATGGAACCGGGTGAGTCACCATCTTGCGGTGGCTCACCCGGTTCCATCAACCCTATTTTTTTATCCTGTTATATTTTTTTAGTGCATCAATTGTCAGCTGGTGCGGCAGTCCAAATGCTTTATTACCATTAATGCCTTCCATTGTTTCTGCAGCTATCATGGCATTGATGATGGCTTCTTCGGTGGCCTGCACCGTTGCATTAAATAAAGGATTTATAAAATCATTGGGCAATTCGTCCAGTTTTGTAAAAATCTCCCGTTGAAAAGCATTGGGATTAGCCGTGGAAAAAGCTATAAAAATATCCCCGGAACTATTTTCCCCACGCCCGCCTACAATACCTATACCCAGCGGAACTCTTGCTGCGATGCGCTTTAACTGGTGGGGGAGCAGCGGCGCATCCGTTGCTACCACTACTATTATAGAACCCTGGCCGGGCTCATAGGAAGGAGCAGCTTTTAAAATATAATTCATAGTGTCTTTTAATTCCCTGCCAACGGGCACACCGGCGATGGAAAAATAATTTTTACTGCCGAAATTAGACTGAACCAAAACACCCACCGTGTAAGTAGAATCTTTGATCTTAACTACTCTTGATGCCGTGCCGGTACCACCTTTAAATCCCAGGCACATCATACCTGTGCCGCCACCCACATTGCCTTCTTTTAAAAAACCAGTTTTTGCACTATCCAATGCTTCCCAGGCATTTTCTTCTTTTACATGAAAGCCATAGATGTCATTTAAAAAACCATCATAGGTTTCAGCTACCACAGGATAAGTGTACCAGAAATCTTCCTTATACCAGCCGGTTTTTACATACCATTTTAATACGGCATCCCTTACCACACCCACACTGTTGGTATTGGTGATCATAATGGGGCCTTCTAAAAATCCTGATTCGGTTATCCAGGTAGTGCCAGTCATTTCTCCATTGCCATTCAATGAATACCAGTTGGCATACACAGGATTATTATTTCTTCCTCTTGGTAAAATGGCGGTAACGCCCGTGCGTACCGGGCCTTTGCCTCTTACGTTTTTTCCTTCGCCGGAAATGATGGTGCTGTAACCTACTTCCAGGCCTTTTACATCGGTGATGGCATTGAACTTTCCCGGCTTGCCATCAAAAGGAATTCCCAGGTCTCTTGCACGGGGTTTTTGTGCCTGGATTGCCGGGTGGCCGATGAGGAATAGTACAACAAAAGATAGAAGTTTCATGATGATGGTATTTAGTTAATGTGATATTGCTCTTTTAAATGACTCATTAATAATGTAGCACTCTTTTTTAGATTTTCCAGCATCAGTATTTTAGATCGCCTCGAGCCCGCCATTTGCAGGGTATGAAAGCCCAGTTCTTTCAGCATTACCCGATCATAGGTCATAAGAGACGGATTATAATTGCCCAATTGAATTTCACCATTGGCAGCTTCCTGTTTTCTCAATATACCGGGATCAAGAATTTTTGCAGCTACTCTTTTGTAATTATCAAACTCATGGTTGAAATTATCTTCCATCAAACGAATATGGGCAAACAGGTTGTAGTACTCCATTATTTTATTGGAAGCAGCGGCTTTGCGGATAAGCCGGAAACCGCCGGAATGTTTCAACTGATCAAATGTTCTGCTATTGTTCGCAAATGGCTGCGACCTTGGGCCCACTCTTGCTGTATAATAAAGCTGATCTCCCTGTTGTTTTGCCAGTTCGGTGTCATTAAGGATATTCATTAATGTATCAAGCATTTCTATTCCTGCATATTCCGATATGATCATTACCTCCAGGTTTTTAGTATCATCCTGCAAATCGACTACCAATGAAGTAATGAACTGCTTTTCCCTGTCTTGTTCAATTTTGTGTTCGAGCTGGTATTCTGCTAAAAATCCACAGAACACTGCGAGGAAAAGCATTAGAAATTCCCAGAAATAATTTTTCCAGGATTTTTTGCCATGACTATCGTGGCTGTGCTGATGTACTTCCATATCGGCTTCCGGGTTTTGCGTTTCGGTAATTAATGAGGTAATATTTTCTTCTCCGGTTGCATCACCGGCTCGGGTTACGCCTGCATCCGGTAGAGATTCGCCGGAATTTGAGGCAGTTATTTTATTTTCATCCTCCATTGTAAAAAGGGTTTTATTGTCTGTAGAGAAGGGTTCCCACAGATTTTTGCTGATTGTTTTATGCGAAGATCTGCGGTATTCAAGCTGCGAAAATGAGCGGGAAATATTTTTTGCATGCCTTCGGCTCCCTCACTCACAGTGAGCATAAAAGTTCATAAGTTGACAAGTTGATAAGCGTAGACAGCATGCAACTTATAGCTGCTTCCGGTTCCTGATTGGCCTTTCCTAATTCCTCCTATTCTTACATTACCAAACCGGTTAACTGATCAACTGATCAACCTTTCCTTTTCTTCCTAACCAACAGCATTGCAAAGTATATCATCGAAAATACAGCGATAAAAATAGAAAGTCCTATTACTTCCGGTTTGCTGGAATTAGAGAGCATCCATATAACACCCGCTGCTGCCAGTAAAGGAATGATCATTCCGCCTGGCACCCGAAATCCTTTTGCTGTATGGGCTGGTTGTATTTTTCTTAACCGGATGGTAGCAAGCGCAACACCCAGGTAAAGTAGCAGCAGGGAGGCACTTGCCAAAACAGCCAGTTGCCTGAAACCTCCCGAAACAGCCAGTATAAATCCAATAGAAGCGTAGGCAATGATGGCAATATGAGGGGTACTGAAACGGGGATGTATGCGGGCGAAGATCTTAGGCATCAACCCGTCCCTTGCCGCAGCAAATAAGATGCGTGGCATAGACAGCATTTCGCCGCTTAAATTTCCCAATATAGAAATGGATGTAACAGCGATGATACATACCATACCAAATTTTCCCCAGGCCAGGTTGGCTACTGCTGCAAGCGGCGCATCTTTATGACTGCTTAAATTATTTCCCAATGCACCCTGTGTAACCAACTGGATAGATACATATAAGATCAGCACAAATATCAACCCTCCAAAAATACCAAGGGGTACCGTGCGGCGGGGATTTTTTATTTCGCCGCCATTGCCAAGGCAGGTTTCAAAACCAAGAAATGCAAAAAATAATAAAAGCGATGCTGAACCTATATTATCAAGTGTTGGTGATATAACCCATTTAAGGTTTTCTGTTTCCACATGAGGTACAGCTATGGCAATAAGTATAACAAGCGGTAGCAGTTTACCGATACTGGCGAAAACGACGAAGCGCACCCCGTTTTTTACACTGCTGATATTGAGCCAGGTAAGTCCGCCAAAAACGAAGAATATAAACAGGATCCGGTAAATGTCCACCCGCAACAGCGGGAAAAAATATTGCAGGGTATCTGCCAACGCATTGGCAACAGCCGCGTCAGATGAGATGGAACCCAGCAGGTACAGGTTACCGGCTAAAAAACCTGCCCATGGGCCAAAGGCATCTTCAATGTAGGTATATGCACCTCCGCTTTTAGTTGTATTGCTGCCCACTTCTGCAAAACAAAGTGCTATTAAAAATACCAGCACAGCGCATGCAATGTAAGCCAGTATGGCTGTAGCTCCCAGGCCTTCTGCTACAAGTGCCGGCAGCACAAAAATACCGGAGCCAACCATTACGTTCACGCAAGCCAATGCCAGTGAGCCGGCGCCGATCTCTCTTTTAAGATGTTCTGATGTTGGGCTGGTATTCATTGAATAAATTATAAATTTAGTTTACCGCAAAGGCGCAAAGCCGCCGGGAATTGTATTATAGAACGGGAAGTCTTACTTTCTTATTCCGGATTGAATATTTCTTATTTCCTGGCTTTATGCACTTCCAGTTCTATCTCAATCATAAACTCCGGCAACGCCAGTTCCTTAACACCCAGCCACGACCCGGTAGGAAATTGTTTTTTATAGATCTGGTTTCTATATCCGGATACTTCCAAAAATTTAGGCATGTTGGTAGTAAATACATTTTCTACCACTACATCATCGAATGTGCATCCGTAGTGCTTTAATATTTTATCGAGGTCGATGTAGCAATTTTTCATTTGTTGTTCCATATCGCCCACAGCAATCGGTTCACCATTATCGTTCATGCTTACAGCGCCGGAAATTTTGATATCATCTCCAATTCGTACTGCATGTGTATAACCATAAAGTTCTTTTTCTATTTTTGGGCGTAGCATAAAATATTCAGGACTGTCTTTGGTTGCAACCGGCAGTTCGGTTAAATTATTGGTGGAACTGCTGCCATTGTTGCAGGCACAAAAAAGAATGACATTCACTAACAGCAAGGAAGTGGTTAATAATTTTTTCATGTTAAGTGTGTTTAAATGTTATTAATGGAAAAGAGAACCGGAAAGCAGTTGTCTTTGATAAAAAAATTAATTTGGCGGAGATGCCGGCTGTTGCATAGTAATGCAATGAATGCCGCCGCCACCCAGGTTCACTGCCAGGGCATCTATCATGATAACTTTTCTACCTGGAAAAACAGTCTGTAAAACCTGTGCTGCTTTTTCATCTTCTATTTTCCACTCATTGGGCATGCCGGGCCTCCAGCAGGTTTGGCCAATGATCACTTTGTTGGCTATAATAAAATTGAGGTAACTAAGCGCAGCAATTACCTTAACAGGTTGCCCGGCGGGAAAATTACTTCCGTCTTTGTAGTCCAGTGTTTTTATAAATTCATACACATTGTCGCCGGGGCTGAGTGTTGAAAACAATGTTGCCGCCAATGGCATTCTAACAATGGTAAATGGCTTCCCATCCTGGTCGGTAGCTTTCGATAATATTTTAAAATTCTCCTCCACGCGACGGTGATTCTCCATGGCAATAGGATCTTTGCCAGATGCGGTATCTATTTCTGCAAAAAGGATAGTAGAGTCATTAATGAAACGGGCAATTTCATCTGTATGCCCGTTTGTTGTAATTACAGTATATGCTTTTGAACCATCTGCAGTTTTAATGGGGCCAAGGAAGGTATGATCGTCTTCCACCAATCCCTGTTTAAGCCAGATGACTTTTTTTACACCCAGTAACCGCTTGTATTCTGCTTCCATCGCAGCTTTACTCATGCCGGGATTTCTACCTGTTTCCACAGATTCCGTCGTCATCATCGTACCTTTTCCATTTACTTCCCTGCTGCCTCCTTCGCTTATCATGGCGCTGGAAAACACGGGCAGTTTATATTCTCTTGCTACATTTTCATCGTACATTTCTTCCGTTTTGGTATCTGCAGCCAATGTATCTGTGTAGCCCCAGGAATTAAAATTGAAATCGGCAACAGCCATCGTTTTCTTATTTGTTTCCACGAATATGGCCCCCATATCTCTTGCCCATATATCATTGGATGGAAGCATTAAAAGCGTAATATTTTTTAATGCGCCGAAACGTTGCAGCAGGGTGGCTGTTGCCTTTTGGAGCAATGCTGAATCCTTACAGGTTACAATCACTTTCTCTTCCCCACCAATGGCTTCAATAATGGAAAGGAGTACTTTTTCAATTGATTCCCCTTGCTTGTAATCGGTGGATGGCCATATCAACCAGATGGCAGCCTGTTGTTCAAACTCTCCAGGCTGGCGTATGGCTATCAATTCATTTTTGCTCTTTTGCGAAAAACAGGAATGTAGGATCAAAACGATCAATAATGCGGGATAAAATAATTTCATACGCTTATAATGCCGGCTGAGGGCAGTTTTTTGCGGGTTAAAAAATGGTTCTGTTCAACTGCGTTCTGCTGTAAAAAAAATGTTTGAATTAGTCTTTCCTGCATCCATCATTTTAATATGAGTTAAACCGATGGCGATAATTATTGTATAACCAGGCCAATGCAGGTTGCCTTAGGTTCCATCCGGAATAAAACAGGAGTTACAAGGTGAGCGTTAGTAAATCATTAGTATTGGTACGCCAAAAGTATAGCGAAAAACATATTTATGTGAACACAAATTCGGGTATAAATACCAGTTTTTTCCCTAATAAACCGGACAAACTGTGCATAGGAAGGATAAATTCGCCATTTTGTGAAAAGCAATAAAATTAATATATCAAAAACGAGGAATAAGTGTGGGGCAGTTTTATCTTTAGCCAGAACCTTATGCGTTTTAGTAACCTGGCAATCATATTTTTAATAGTTCTGTCCGGCAGGGCAGGCAGGGCCGTTGCACAGAGCAACCCGGCATTTGAATACATTTCTACCAGCCAGGGCCTGGCCCAGGGCATGGTAAATGATATGATCCAGGACAAAGAAGGTTTTATCTGGATAGCCACCAAGGGCGGACTCAACCGATACGATGGGTATAATTTCAAATTATTTGCTACCGATCCGCAGGATGCCGGTTCTGTTAGCAGCAACTCCGTGAGTAACCTGCTGGAAGACAGCAAGGGCAGGATATGGGTAGGTACTTCTGATGCAGGCATTAATGTTTACAGCAAAAAGTCAGGCCGGTTTTTGCGTATTGTAAAAAAAGCCGGAGATGCTTCCGGCCTCAGCGGCAATCGCATAGAATCGGCCATGTTCGAGCTGCCGGATGGGCGCATCCTTGTGTGTCCCGAAGGCGGCGGCCTGCAACTGATTTCCCTGCCTGGCGGTGATATTAAAGAAAAACCTGTGATCAGTTCCGTAAATATCCCGGTTGGAATAGAACTGCATGGATTGGGTAGAGATGATAAGGGATTCATCTGGGTGGGATGCAAAAACTATCCTATTTATATATACAACCCGGCTACCGGCCTGGAGCTGTTATCTGATGGCCGCACTTTCACCAGCCTCATCAAAAAAATTGGTACCCGGTTAACCGGCCGCTACAGCCAGATATTTTTACTAAGGCCCGATTCACAGGGAGACCTGCCCTTCCAGGATGCTACCGGCAAACTGGAACCCGGTGTTATAAGTGAAGATGCCAACGGGCATTTCCTGTTCCATCAACGATTTCCAATAAAGCCGGGCACTTACGGTACGGTTTTCTATGACTTCAGTAAATGCCAACCGGGCGATAGCCTCTCCGCCGGAACTATGTTTGGTATTCGCTCCATAAAAAATCAGAATGTAAAAACCATCCTCCTGGATCGCTCGGGTAACCTGTGGGCAGGCACATTGGGTTATGGTATGTATAAATATACGCTTCGCAATAACCGTTTCAACGCCAACCTGGCCGGACAAGCTATTCAAAGAATGACGGCATTAAATAACCAACAGGTGTATGTAAATGGCTGGAATAGTGTACACATGCTGGATAGTGAGGGAAAAACGATTCCGATTTCCCTGGCGTCCATCACCGACGGCGCACCCTATCTCGGGCTGTTGCAGTCAACCAGCGGTGATTACTGGACACGCTCTTATAATAAAGTAAAACACTATTCAGCCAATTACAAATTGCTGAGCAGTTGGGATAACACAGTTGACGCGGTAAAAACGGAGCAGCTGCAACCAATCATAGAAGACAGCAAACACAATATCTGGGTGGCAGGCGCCAATGGCAGCCTCGCTAAAATTGATCCGCAAAATGGTGAAATAATTAAATACCTCACCAACACCGGCCAGCTGGCAGGTACCACCGGTATAGTGCAAACCAATATGTTGTACGAAGATGCACAAGGCATTTTTTGGCTGGGTACCGAGCATGGGTTTGCAAAACTGGTCTTTCCTAACGGTAACGGTAACCCGAAAATAACCTGGTTCAAAAATATTCCCGGCAACAATCAATCGCTGAATTATAATTATGTTTCCTGGTTTGTAGATGACCCGGCCGATAAAAATTATTTATGGATCGCTACCAAGGGTGGGGGTATTAACCGGCTGGATAAAAGCACCGGAAAATTTATGTGTTATACCACAAAAGATGGTCTGCCGCATGATGTGGTGTATGGTTTACTGGCAGATAATGCGGGCAATTTATGGGGCAGTACCAACAGGGGATTATTTTGTATGCTGGCCGGTAAAAACGGAAGGGCTCCGTCATTCAGGTTGTTCAGTACCAGTGATGGTTTGCAGGCAGATGAATTTAATACCAATGCCCTGGCAAAACTAAAGAACGGCAAACTGGTTTTTGGCGGCGTAAATGGCATCAATATGTTTGATCCGCAAAAAGTGCTGGCCGGTAATTTTTTGCCTAATGTTTACATCACGGGCATACAGATAGGCAACAAAACTGTAGTTCCCGGCGATGAAAGCGATGTGCTGAAAGAAACCATAGAACAAACAAAATCAATTACCCTCACGTATTTGCAGGATGTGGTAACTTTTGAGTTTTCTTCACTTGATTTTACCGCACCCGGTCAAAATAAATACCGCTACCAACTCGTAGGCATTGATAAGGAATGGGTAGAAGCAGGTAACCGCCGCACCGCTACCTACCTGCATTTGCCTGCCGGCAGTTATGTATTTAAAGTGCAGGGCAGCAATAGCCAGGGCACCTGGAGTGAGCATATAGCTGAATTGAAAATAAAAGTGCTGCCACCCTGGTGGCTGAGCTGGTGGGCCTATATTATTTATGCGGTGTTGCTGGCATTTATTGTGCGGGCATGGTTAAAGTTTAATGTCAACAAAGCCAGGCTGCAGTCGCAATTAAGTTATGAACAGCTCGAAGCTAAAAGAGTTAAGGAACTGGATACCATTAAAACACAATTATACACCAACATTACCCACGAATTTCGTACACCCCTCACCGTTATACTGGGCATGGCGCAGCAGGTAATTGATAAACCCACTGAGCAGTTTGAAAGCAGGATGGACATGATCCTTCGCAATGGGAAAAGTTTATTCAACCTGGTGAATGAAATGCTTGATCTCTCCAAATTGGAAACAGGAAAAATGCAGTTGCAGTTAACCAGGGGAGATGTCATTGGTTTCCTGAGATACTTAGTTGAATCTTTTCACTCGCTCGCCGGCAGCCAGCAGAAGCAATTGCATTTCCTGGCAGACACGGATGCCATCCACCTGGAATATGATAAGGAAAAATTAAGGCAGATTGTATCCAATCTTTTGTCGAATGCCATTAAGTTTACGCCGGAGAAAGGAAATATTTACATTACGGTAATGGAAAATGTGTTGCCCAAAGATGGTGATAATACAACACTCATCATTAAAGTAAAAGATACCGGCATTGGTATTCCTGAAGACCTGGTGCAACATATTTTTGATCGCTTTTACCAGCTGGATAACAGTCATACCCGCCAGACAGAAGGGACCGGTATTGGCCTGGCACTTACCAGGGAACTGGTGAAACTGATGGAAGGGGAGATCATTGTAAAAAGCCCGCCCGCAGGTGCATTAAAAGGAACAGAGTTTACGGTATTGCTTCCACTGAAAAAAGTTGCAGCAGTTGCCAATGACGAAGTTTATACTATTGAAAAAACTGCTACAGCTATTAAGTCAGTGGTCATTTCTACTGCTGACCTGGATGAAAACAACAACGATGTGCCGCTGGTATTGCTGGTGGAAGACAATACAGATGTGGTGGCCTACATCGCTTCCTGCCTGCCCGACTACAGGCTGGCTGTGGCCAAAGATGGGAGAGAAGGATTGGAAATTGCCACAGATATAATTCCCGACCTCATTGTAACCGATGTAATGATGCCTTACATGGATGGTTTTGAATTATTGCAACATTTGCGCAGCCACGAATACACGAGCCATATACCCGTGATCATGCTCACGGCCAAAGCTGATATGCGCAGCAGGATAGAAGGATTGCAAAGAGGTGCTGATGTGTATTTGGAAAAACCTTTTAATAAAGAAGAATTGCTGGTACGCATTCAGAAATTACTGGAAATGCGAAAGAGCCTGCAGCTGTATTATTTGAAAAAGGCGGGGATAGAAAATACTCCCCGGCCCGGGTCTTTAGGTACCGAAACAGAACGGGGTGAGGAAGCGGAAATGGTTCGTGGAGACAACAACCAGGGCAGGGAAATAAATGGAAGTTTGGAAATAGCAGAAGATGCTTTTGTAAAAAAGATAAGAGAAGTGGTGGAAGCCAACTTAACCGATACAACATTCAATGTAGAAAAACTCTGCAAGCTGGTTTTTATGAGTCACTCGCAACTGCATCGCAAGCTGGATGCGTTAACCGGTTGTTCGCCCAATAAATTCATCCGCATGATACGGTTGAAAAAAGCCAGGGAATTATTGAAAGATCCTTCCACCAGCATTGCTTCCATTTCATTGGATTGCGGTTATGCAGACCCGGGTTATTTTGCCAGGGTGTTTAAACAGGAGTTTGAGGTTACGCCGGTAGAGTGGAGGGAGAAGTACAGGTAGCTACAACGGGCAGATTCCTTACATTCGTTCGGAAAGACAGATGTGCCAGAGCATTTACCAGGCTCATCATTTAAAATTGTTACATCAAAATGTATTCACCGATTTATAAATGCTGAAAGAAACACAGCTGAATACATGCGGCTGTCTTCCCGAGGCACGAGGGATCTGCCAGGTAATGCTGAATAACAGGCTACTCACCCAA
>JACMKX010000163.1 GCA_014379905.1 Ferruginibacter sp.
CGTTAAAGGGGTGTTTTCGTTAAAGCCCGCTATAGTGGAAGGATTTTGCGACAGGCTGGCAAAGCTGGAACTGGAGCCCACAGTGCCCAACACCGATTTTAGTAATTTAGAAAGCAGGATAAGGCCAACCACAGTCGCTACGCTTTTTACCACGGTGCCGCCAATGCCAGACCCACCCAATATACCTTTATTTGATTTTTTGCTGGTGCCGCAGCTGAGGAAGGTAGCGCTGCCAAAAGAAAGCAGCATTGTGTAGGTAAATAATTTTTTCATGAGATATTGTTTTATTGATTTATTGGTATGCTACGTAAGAAGGCTGGCAGATCGATAAGTTTAAAGGGGAAAGAGGTTTAATAAAAGATTCACAATTGGGTGTTTGAGGTTTCTTAGCGCAGAGGGAAGGAGGGAAAGAGATGACGCAGAGAATATTCTCTTCTCCCGATGCTGCAATGCTGCGAACATCGGGGTTACGCACAAAAGTATTGTCAGCGATAAAAACTTAACTGCGAAAACCCCGCTGAGACAAACGCTAAAAATCCCGAAGCACTTTTATATTCGTAAAGTAGTTTCGGCTTATAAATGTCGGGCCTACTTTGCACTTCAGTTCAACAGAGCTACCCCGGAAAACGCGTTGTATATCCCCTGCCGGCAGGCAGGGTTCTGCTAACGCCCATAGATTTTCTACCTTTCCCTCCCGGCACAAACCAGCGCCCTCTCCTTTGGAGAGGGAGGGGCCAGGTCGTCGAAGAGGTCGGCTGAGACCCCCATTACCCAAAAGGGGAATTTCCCCCGCTCAAAAAATGCCCTAGCTTGCCTTTTATAAACAACACTTATGAAAAAGCTTCTTTTAATTTTCTTCCTTTTCCCGCTTAGCAAGGGCTGGAGCCAGGGCAATGTAGGCATTGGCACCCCTGCGCCCCAGGCACCCCTGCATATTAATGGCGGCGCCGAAATGATAAGGCTGCAGGGCACTGAATGTTATATAGCGTTTAACAATGCCGCCGGCACTTACCGTGGCTACCTGTGGGATAATGGCAGCGCCATGGAGTTAGGCACTGCCTTTGGAAGCAACCTGCCGGTGTACATAGCTCCCGGTTACTCCATCAAGGCCGTATTTCTTCCTAACGGTAATGTGGGCATCGGCACGCTTACGCCCGACCAAAAGCTGGATGTTGCCGGTAATATTGAAAGCAGCACAGCCGTAACAGCACCGGCGCATAACTTCCCAGCGCCCAAAACTTATTATTATTCCGTTTCGGAAGCAGATGTTACTAAAAGAAATGAATTGGTCAGCATAGACAGGGATCCAACCGGTGGCGGCATTGTAATATCGGGCGGAATAGGTAAACTAACTGCACCCGTACATCTGCCGCATGGCGCAACGGTTACCCGGCTTACTGTTTATTATAACGATGTGTCTTCTCCCTATGATATGCTGGTAGCCCTGCGCAGGAGCAACACCACCACGTTGATGGCAAGCGTTGCCTCAACAGGGTTTGCCGGCGAAGGTTCGGTAACAGATGCCAGCATCATCACCCCGGTAATCAACAACTCCAACACTGCTTATGTGCTAGATATTGGAACAGTATCGGGGCCATGGCCCGATTACAGCCTCGTATTTAGAAGAGCGGTGGTAGAGTATACGGTGAGTAGTTTATAATTTTTAGTCACGAATTTTTGGGTCACGAATTAAAGGGGGAATTACACGAATTACACGAATTTTTTTATCACGAATTAGGCGAATTACACGAATTGCACGAATTTTTGGGTCACGGATTAAAAGGGCGAATTACACGAATTTTTTTATCACGAATTAGGCGAATTACACGAATTGCACGAATTTTTGGGTCACGAATTAAAGGGCGAATTACACGAATTGCACGAATTTTTTTATCACGAATTAGGCGAATTACACGAATTACACGAATTACACGAATCTTTAGTGTGCCCGGCCAGCGGGCAGTAAGCGTTCTGCGGGTACCGAAAGGGTTGTTATGGGCGCCCGGCCTCCCTATCTTTTGTTTAATTTTGTAGCCGCTACATGTTAAATGAAACAACCTTGCTTAAAGACACTTTTATAAACCTGGTAAACAGCTATTCGCAAAACAGCCAGCTTACAGATAACCTGTGGAATGAAATAGAAAAAAGTTATTCCGGTAAAAAAAGGCATTACCATAATTTACTACACCTTAGCAGCCTGCTTACTCAACTCACCGAAATAAAAACAGTCATCCGGAATTGGGATGCGCTTCTTTTTTCGCTTTATTATCACGACATCATTTACAATACGCTTAAAAACGATAACGAAGAAAAAAGTGCGGAGATCGCCCAACAACGGATGATACAACTGCGGGTTCCAGCCGGTATAACAGCACTTTGCAAAGCACAAATTATAGCCACCAAATTGCACGGCATATCAGGAAACAATGACACCGATCTTTTTACAGATGCAGATCTTTCTGTATTGGGCCAGCCCTGGGAAATTTATACTGCCTATTACAAAAACATAAGAAAAGAATATGCCCTTTACCCGGCGCTTATTTACAACCCGGGCCGCAAAAAGGTATTGACTCATTTTTTAAAAATGAATCCCATATTTAAAACGCCTTTCTTTTACAGCAGGTTTGAAAAACAAGCCAGGGAAAATTTACAAAAGGAACTGGAACTGCTTACAAATAATCAGTAAAAATCATGAACATCAGCGGCATCAACGTTCCATATTTTTATGCACAAGGCATGAATTTAAAATGCCTATGTATTTCGTATTACAGGAACCATGGAGGGAATTTTTATTGGTTGTAATAGTTTTTGTGCGAAACCTGCCGGGGCCTTTCATTTGCGGCAATGAGGGTTTATAATTTATGTAATGCTCTTCCCTAATCCGAAAACAAGCAGGGGGTTCTGCAAACACACCCAGGTTTTCTTTATTTTTATCTCATGAACATCTTTCTTACCTGTTTTATTGCAGGGGCAACTTTCTTACTTGCTTTCCTACTTTTTTTTCATCCCCTGCAACAGAATATTAAAGCCAACAGGTGGCTGGCCGCTTTTGTGCTTATTATGGGTGCCGCTTTTGTAAGCACCTATCTAATCGCATCTGGCGGGGCCTATATTTTAAACGGTTTATTATTGAAGTGTTTAAACAGTGTACAATTTCTGCTGGGGCCGGCATTGTTTATCAGCATCCTCTATTTTGTAAAACCTGCCAGGGGTTTTCTTGCAAAAGACTGGCTGCACTTTATCCCTTTTATAATTTATACAGTGGTAGAAATTACAGGAGCAAATGAAAAAGAAAGCATCTCTACCCTGTCTCTTTTTGATATAAATAAAAATGTTTCCTTTTTAATAAGGGATCTGTTGCCCTTTCAAACATTGTTCTATTTGATCAAATCTTATTTAGTTTTAATAAAGCACAGAAAAAAAATGGAGTTGATTTCCTCCAACACCAACCAGGTAAACCTCGATTGGCTGGTACAATTTGTATTCATGCTCTTATTAACCGTTATAATATGGATCAATGACGCCTTATTTGAATTGCCGGGCCTCACGCAGGCAACACTGTTTATTTATACAATAGCTGTTTTTTTCCTGGCCTGGTTTTCCATAAAACAAAAAACTATTTTCGCCTTTAAAGAAAAAGACATAAAAGCTATCTACGCCATCATTGAGCCGGATAATCGCAACCTGCAAGAAACCGTAACGCAGGATGCAGTTGAAACAAGCAGCAATATAGCATCGCCCCATAATGTTACAGCCGGAGCGGCAGCGGCAAAACCGAAGCCGAAAAGGCTCCAGGCAGCAGACGTAATCACACTTACGGCCCGGCTATCTTTGCTGATGGAAAATGAGCGGCTTTTTCTTGAGAATGAATTGACCCTTCCGGCTGTTGCTGAAAAACTAGGCATCAGCATTCATGATGCCTCCTACCTGATTAATGAAACTACCGGGCAAAATTTTTACAACTTCATAAATAAGTACAGGGTAGCGGAGGCCAAAAAATTATTGGCCTCCGCTACAATAGAAGAACTCAATATCTTAGGAATCGCATACGCTGCAGGTTTTAATTCCAAGACTACTTTCAACACCACTTTTAAAAAACTAGTGGGTGTTTCGCCTTCTCAATACAGCAAAGAACAAAAAAATACCCCTAAATAGGTGCGGCTGGATGGATCCGAACAGTAAAATACAGGCGGTGGTTTACTTTTAGCATGCTTCATCACTAAAAAAAAGAAAATGCTGAAATTAAAAAATCTGATACTGTATAGCCTGGTATTTCTGCTGTTAATAATTACCCCTAGGGTGAATGCCTGTACCATTTTTATGGCTAATGATGGGCAGCATGTGTGGATAGGAAACAATGAAGATGAACGACAACAGCTTAAATACCGGCTTTGGTACTACCCGGCAAAAAACCATTATTATGGCTACGCCATCTGGACGGAGAGCGCTCCCGGGAGCATATTAAATGGCTTTTACTACTTAAACCCACAGGGCGGCCTTAATGAACACGGCTTGTACATGGACTATACGGCGACAGACCCGATAACACCCTTTAAAGACAAGAAAAAAAAGGACAGGAAAAAACAACCGGTAACCGACCTCCTTAAAACCTGTAAAACAGTGGAGGAAGCCCTGCTATACTTAAGTAAATACAACCTGGTAAAATTAACGGATGCCCAATTATTTATTGGGGATGCAAATGGCGACTATGCCATAGTTAACGGCAGCTATATTGTTCGTAAGAAAGTCAACAGCTTTGCCCTCACAAATTATTGCATAAACGAAGGGCATACACAAGCCTGCCACAGGAGAGATGTAGCCACCCACTACCTTAATACAACAACTACATTCGAAAGAAGGGATATTGAAAATATTTTGGAAAAATCTACGCAAAAACTTCCTAATAACCTGGTATCAAATTATTCGATGGCAGTAAATTTAAAGACCCGCACCATCTATCTATATTACAAAAATGATTTTAGCACGGTATTCCTGCTTGACCTGGCCACAGCGCTTAAAAAAGGAAAGCATCACAAAAACATGGAAGATTATTTTCCAAAAAGTATTGCACCTGTGCTTGAACAGGCCTTTAAAAGAACTGGAGTTGATGCAGCCCTCGATAAATACAAGGTTTTAAGAACAACAGCAGGGAATACATATAATTTTAAAAACGACCACGTGCTTAATCTTGCCATAAACTGGCTGGAGAAAGGACAAACAAATGACGCCATTAAATTACTGGAATGTTTAAACACATTTCAACCACTCAATGCTCATATTTATGCCTGGCTAGGCGTAGCCTGGCGTAAAAAAAATAATATGATTGAAAGCAACAAACATTTTGCAAAGGCCCTGGAAATGGACCCGGATAATTACGTGGCAACCCTTTTTGGAAAGCAGGAAAATCAGCAGGTTATTTTTAACTTACCCGATTTTGAAGCAGCCGAACAGGTATGGCTGATGGGAGACTTTACCGGCTGGACAAAACATCCGGTAAAAATGCGCAAATACAAAGGAGGGTGGGCTTGTGAAATAAAGCTCCCGAAAGGAGAAGTGCGCTACAAGTTTATTGTAAATGATCAATACCTGGCAGACAGCAAAAATTTTTTGCATACCGGGCAAGGCGCAGGCATTTTTTCGAAATTATATGTGTGGTGATTATTGATAAACCTATGGTCGTTTAAAAGACCCACCAGCGTGTTTATAGTTCGAAAGGGAGGTTTTTCCTGTAACGCAAAACAGGCTGTGCCCTCCGGTGGGCAGGGTTCTTTGAACGCCCATAGGTTTTCTTGCTTTTACAGCACGAATATCTTTTATTAATTTCATGAACCGGATTCAGACAGGCATGCCTTCCAATAATACTTTAATCAAGATTATTGACAGCAAAAAATATGTATGAATAAAACCTTACAATGCTTATGCGAATATTCTTTTTTATAACAATAATGTGTATCCTGGCCGCCTGCAGCCAGCCCACTTTCCGGTATGCCTGGACAAAAGAAAAAGCACCCGCCAGCTACGTAGCCAGGTTCGAAACTTCCAAAGGTAATTTTGATGTGGAAATTCAAAGAAGCAGTTCTCCGCAGGGAGCAGACCGCTTTTATCAACTGCTGCGCCATCACTATTTTGACCGCGTGCTTTTTTACCGGGCGGTACCCGGTTTTGTAGTGCAGTTTGGTAATATAGATACCACACTCACGCAAAAATGGGAAAAATATAAACTTTTGGATGAACCGGTAATAAAAGGCAACACAAAAGGAAGCATCAGTTTTGCCCGGGCGGGAAAAGAATCGAGAGGTACGCACCTGTTCATTAACCTTGTGGATAACCCACGCCTCGACACTATGCAGTATGCGGGCGTTACGGGCTTCCCCACATTTGGCCAGGTGATCAATGGAATGGAAACTGTGGAAAGTATTTACAATGGTTATAGCAACAGCACCATGGAAGTATCTGATTCACTTGGGGCGGATAAAAGAAAATTCTTAGCACTTTTTCCAAAACTGGATGCTGTTGTAAAAGCATATATAATAAGGAAAGAGCAATAAAATTGAGCCTGGGTGGCCCGGGTGGGTCACCGCAAGACGGTGGCTTACCCAGGCCAGCAACACTGGCGCTACATTTGCATTTGTACAATGCGGGGTTTTTACACCAGCTACCGCCTTCAACAAATGAAATCACCGGGAAGGTTATTTTTTTTGATATTGGTAATACAAACCATCTTTGCAGCGGTAGGCCTTGCTCAGGTACAGCAGCCTGTTACACAAGCCAATATAACCACCGGCCGCCTTACTACTGCTGAATATGATTCGGTAAGAACCCTGCTAAAACAATATAGTACCATTGACCTTAAGGATACCATTATATTAAAATACCAATACGATGTGGTACCTGCCGGTAACCAGCCCAATACACTGGATGTTGAAATTATTCAACAAATGGTGACCGGCGAATTGCGGAAGCTGCACAGCGCTATGGCCAAAAGAAAAAATATTTCCCTATTTAATTTAACAGCGCCGGGCACTGCGGCAGATAGCCTGCTAATGTACAATAACCTTGCAATGATAGATACCTCCGGCATTTTACAGCGGCTGTTGTTAACCCGAAAAAGTTCAACCAGTTCTGTTATATTAATGCCCGGCAGGCAATTTATTTGTTTTACGGCGGCCGCCGGCTGGGAAG
>JACMKX010000164.1 GCA_014379905.1 Ferruginibacter sp.
TAAAGTAGTATATCAGAGGGAAGCAGGGTTATTTATAAAGGTTATAAAAATAATTTTACCCCCACAATTTTAATCTTTATAAAAATGATAAACAAAATTCGGACAATTATTTCAATTGCGGTTGCAGTGTTATTTTTTTTTAAAAACACCAATGGGCAAGGGTCGCAAAGAAACCGTTTGATCACGGTGCATAAAACCACTTCTAAAATTATTACAGATGGAATGCTGGATGAAGCTGCCTGGAAAACAACTGTTGCGCTGGATAGTTTTATAAATAAATGGCCAACAGATAAGGGTACGGCGAGGCTTCAAACTGAAGTGAAAATCTTTTACGACGACCAGTTCATCTACTTTGGTATCAAAGCTTATCTGGGTAATAGCGCACCGGTTATACAATCCTTAAAAAGAGATGTCAATCCTTATTACAGTGATGGTGTTTCTGTAGTTATAGACCCATCAGGCAAAAACACCTCCGGTTATACATTTGGCGTAAATGCAGCCGGCGCCCAGATGGAAGGGATTGTAGAAGTAAACAGCGCATCTTTTGACTGGGACACGAAATGGTATTCGGGAACTAAAATGTTTAATGGGTATTGGACAGCGGAGTTGGCTATTCCTTTTAAATCATTCCGGTTTCCAAAAAGTAAACCTCAATGGGGAATAAATTTTATCAGGAATGATATGACCAACAACTGCTTTTCAACCTGGAACCAGGTGCCAATACAGTTTTTTGGGGCCAATTTAAATTGTCTTGGTAAAATAATTTTTGCTGATGATGCACCACAGGTAAAAAGTAATAATGTATTTATACCTTATGTTTCAGCAAAAGCGGATGAAGAACAAAAGGTATTTTCTTCTTCGTTCAATACTGGTATTGATGCCAAAATAGCCATCAATTCTTCTTTAAACCTGGCTGCTACAATCAACCCCGATTTTTCGCAGGTTGATGTTGACAGGCAGATTATAAATCTTGACAGGTTTAATGTGCTGCTGCCAGAACGCAGGACATTTTTTTTGGAGAACAGTGATCTCTTTTCAAACATGGGTTTACCAAATACAGCCAGTCCGTTTGTATCCAGACGAATTGGGTTAACGGATGATGGAAGAATAGTACCGGTGATTGCAGGTTTGCGGCTCACTGGCAATGTAAGCCCTGCGTTAAGGATTGGGCTTATGAATATTCAATCCGAAGGCAAATACGGACAAGCCCCCCAAAATTATACGGTAGCAGCCTTTGACCACAAAATATTTAAACGTTCGAATTTGCGGGGTCTGGTCACTAACCGACAGCAGGTAATGTCCAGCGAAGAAAAAGATGGCAATACCCGCTTTAACAGGGTGGCAGGAACAGAATTTAATTTCTTGTCAAACAATACAAAATTTAATGGGCGTGCAGGATATTATAATTCGTTTAATCCAGGCCAGCCCACATCGTCAGGATTTGGGCTGGCAAGTATCGGTTATACAGACAAGCGTTTAAATATTTCTGCCGGCTGGTCCCAGGTAAATTCAAATTTCGTTGCGAATGCAGGCTTTACGCCAAGGTTGTATAACTATGATGCTGACCATGATACTACCGTGAGGATAGGATACAATAATTACAATTCGGCATTAGCTTATAGTTATTACCCCAAATCAAAAGCAATCATTAACTCAATTGATTTTCTTATTAAAACAAATCAGTACTATACTGTTTCCAACCAATTTATTGAGTATAATAACACAGCAGGCCTGAATATGTTATTTGCCAACCGGCGTGAAGCAGCAATCTCTTACACACGTAATTCTGTAAACCTGCCTTTCCCAACTACCTTATTTACAGAGACCGGTAATTTGCAAAAAGCCACCTATACTTTTGACTTTCTGCAGTTGAAATATTTATCAAATTTCCTGCGCCCTTTTTCCTGGGGGCTTACAGTTGAACATGGCGGCTATTATAACGGCAAACGAACTACTTATGCAGGGAGCGTAAAATACCGCAGCCAGCCCTGGGGCAACTTTAGTGCGGATTTTATTTATAACAATATTACATTGAATGATAAAAAAATCCACCCTTTTATATTAGGGCCAACTGTTGAACTCACCTTTTCAAATACGCTGTCGTGGACAACATTTTTACAATACAATACACAAATAAAAAACTTCAATTTAAACAGCCGGTTTCAATGGCGTTTTAAACCGATGTCGGATATTTATCTAGTGTATGCGGATAATTACCTTACTGACGGGCTTGTACACAAAAGCAGGAACCTTGTTTTTAAAATAAGTTATTGGATCAATTAATTTTCTGTATCCATTTTTTAAACTCCATCGGAGTTGCGTCTTTGTAGTAACAAAACCCAAAGTTGTCTGCTCCGCCGGGGCAGCCCTTCAATGAGAAAGTAGTACCTGCGGCACGCACTCAGTATTGTTATTATTGCCACAAAGAGTTAGGTCATTATTATTGATCTGTGTGCGTCGCTGTCATATATCTTTCCCCGCAATTCCCTTCAGCGTGGGCTTTAAGCCGGGATACAAGGGCAGCAGTAAGCGCGCATTATGCCAAACATCGGCAACGCCACCGGTTCTTTTCCACTGTAATTTTACAAAACAGCATAATTAACAGCCCTCCCAATTTTGCAAGACTGCCCATTGATAATTTCAAGAGCTGGTGAAAGGTTTTCTTTCCGACATTCGGCAAATGTGTTTTCTAATGTTTCTAAAAATACGCTGCTTTCCAGTACGCCTGAAACGGCTTTTCAGGAAATTTTTAAAATAGGGAATCGTTAAATATTAAATAGGGAATACCTCCGGCATTGATTAGGAGCAGGCAGCGCAATTTTGTAACATTATTTATCATTAAAATTATTTGAAATGAAAAAATTTGTTATCGAAAGAAACCTGCCAGGCCTCGGAAAACTTTCTCCCGAAGAATTGCAAGTTATCGCACAAGCATCCTGCGAAGTGGTTGGTGAGTTAGGTAAACCTTATCACTGGATACAGTCATTTATTACAGATGATAAAATGTACTGCATTCATATTGCCGAAAGCGAAGAAGTGGTTCAGGAGCATGCAA
>JACMKX010000165.1 GCA_014379905.1 Ferruginibacter sp.
CGGCTGATCTCGGATATGGCAAACTGCGATCGTTCCATTTCCAACACAATGATGCCACCAATTTCATTGGCTCCCGCAAAATTGCCCATAGTTTTTAATAAATCGCTTGTGCTGATCACGCCCGAAAGTTCGCCTTCCTCATTTAATACCGGAACAATATTGGTATCAGCCTGTATGCTTGCGTTTACTGCATTTAAAAAATGAACATTGTCTTTTACAGATGCAGGGATGAAATATTTTTGTAATACCTCTATAGTGAGTTTGTCATCTTCTGCATCCAACAAATCTTCTTCACTCAAAAGACCGAGGTAAGTATCTTCGGATACAACAGGTAAGTGGGTTACCTTAAAATCTGCCAGCAGCTGAATAGCTTTGGCAACAGTATCCTGCAGTTGCAGCCTGGGTATATTGTTGTTGATGAGATCTATAGTTAACATGTACCTGATTTACGATATTAAAATTAGCGCGGATGTTTATTGATTGTATCCACGATATAAGTAATGACCAGATTAATCATTAAACCGTTGCAGCAGGAGATTTTAATTTTGCCAGGAATCCACCTAAAATTCTATTGAACTCTTCCGGTACTTCCATCATGGGCGCATGACCGCATTTATCAATAAAATGTAATTCGCTGTTTGGAATGAGCTTTTGAAACTCTTTGCCTACAAAAGGCGGGGTAATGGTATCATTATTTCCCCATATAAGACAGGTAGGTTGTTTTATATTAGTAAGTTCTTCGCCAAGATTGTTACGTATAGCACTTTTTGCCAATGCAATAATCTTGATAACCTTCATCCTGTTATTGGTAATTTCAAATACTTCGTTCACCAGTTCATCTGTGGCCATGGCAGGATCATAAAAAGTAAGGGCCGTTTTATTGCGGATATATTCTTTATCCCCTCTTTTTGGATAAGTATCGCCCATACCATTCTCAAATAAACCGGAACTTCCTGTAAGAATGAGGGACTTTATTTTTTCGGGGTGTTTTAAAATATGTACCAGGCCTACATGTCCTCCAAGTGAATTTCCCATCAGGTGAATACGGTCATATTTGCGCTGTTCAATAAATCGGTTCACATATTTCTGCAGGCCTCCTACAGAAGTATGAAGCAGGTCCAGTTCCAACAAAGGAAGTAACGGCACCACCACTTTATTGGTATGCCTGAAATGTTCAATTAAGTATTGAAAATTACTCAATGCGCCAAACAGCCCATGTAGCAACATAAGAGGCTCGCCTTGCCCTTCTTCTATGTATTTGAATTTACCGTCTTGTTTAATCTCGTAGGTCATCTATGTTAGTATGGCATGCTTGTTAAGTCGTGCTAAAATACCTCATTTCTATTAAAGATCGGTTATTGCCTCAAAGATACCAAACCTGAGTTAAAAACTTAGTGTTTCAGTTTGAAAAAGCTGTCAGCCTTGGCCTGCCTGCCGGCTTGTGGAAAGCAAAGTTAAAAGAGGTACAGACCGTTTTATTCCGATAGCTATCGGGACAACCTGACAACTATTTGTGATATTCATTTTAAAGTGAAATACTACTCTTATAAATCAGCCATTTACCTGTTGGTAAAGCAACCGTTTATACTGCCTTTCCATTGGACGGAAATAATACAAAAGGATGGCAGCAACGCTGATGATGGAAACAGAGGTGACCAGGTGAGGAAAATGCACCCACACATAAAGCAGCACCAATGTTATGCGGCTGAACTCTAAATAAAAAATCCATGATCGCTGTTCCAAAATGGCTCCTGTATTTATGAGGCTCAACAATATTAGAAAGCTGATAAAGATGCATTCTACCAAGGGCAAAAGATCGTAAAAAAATATAATGCAAAAGAGACATACCAAAGAGAAACTGGTTTGAAAAACAATATATCTTTTATGCATAAGCGTAGGTAAGTAACCGGTATTTCTTTTAAGAAAAAATCTTTCCAATATGTTTCTCAATTCAGGATTTACGCTATCCGGTCGTCCAAACAATATTTTCATCTTTGGAATAAAACCAGTGGTCTTTTTCATTGCCAGTAATAATTCCAAAGGGTAGTGAAAATGCTGCCATAAAAAGCTATGACTATTCAATGGTTTGGTAAGTCCGTAAACAGGTTGCTCTTTTTCTTCTTTAAATGTGCCAAACATCTTATCCCATATAATCAATACATCGCCATAATTTTTATCTAAATATTGAGGGTTGCTGGAATGGTGTACCCGGTGATGAGAAGGCGTTACAAAAATATATTCTATCCAGCCCAGTTTACCGATGGTTTGCGTATGAATAAAGAATGGATAAAGGCCATGAATAAGGAGGAAAGTTGTAATCATTTCAGGTGAGAATCCTATTAATGGTAAAATTCCCCAAAAGAGGCTGCGGATGGTCGCCTGGAAAATAGTGATGCGGGCAGAGACAGTATAGTTAAAATCTTCGCTCTGGTGATGCACAATATGCGCTGCCCACAGGAGGTTTACTTCATGCGCAAGACGATGGTACCAATACCAGATTAAATCTGTAAACAGGAACAACAGCACCCATGCGATAACCCCCGATTTAAGATCGAAGATGGCATAGTTCGTATAGATATATTTAAAAAAATAATAAAAAGGAATCACAGTGATGATATCCGTAAGCCTTTCTGCAATACCGACATTTATATTGGCAATGGATTCAGCAAAATGGAAAAAATTCTTTCCTTTTTGTTTTGAATAATAATATTCCAATCCTATAAAGAATAAAAAGAAGGGAATTGCCAATGCCAGGATCCAGGAATGAGACATATGAGAAATTTAAAGTCTATTAAATTAGTGGACTATTACAAATGTACATATTTTGCCTAAACTCATAACGTTTTAACAATTGAAATAGTTACACTAAGGTGCAGGTGTACTGCCTTTGGATGCAGCAATGCCTTCAAAAAAATGTTCCAGCTGTGCAAACATATCTTTAAACCAGGGAACTACAGTGCCAAGGGAATCTATTACTTTGGGGCCCAAGGGTTGAATATATGGGTAAACATTAGAAGCTGTTATAGTTTCTGCTGCAAATACATGCAGCTGTACGGCATAAAATAAAAATACGCTGAAAAGAATTGCATACAGTAAAGCGAATAGTAAAATGCCTGCGATACGGTTTACCCAGCCAAGCATCACCAGTTCCACACTACTTTGCAGTAACCTGGCACCAAGTCTGACCAATAATACCACCGCAATAAATACAAGTAAAAAGGATAAAACTGGCAACCACTTGCCCGATGCATTAAAAGTGCCTGATAATTTTTCTGCTGCAAATGCGGAGAGTTTTAGCGCTGCAGCCAAACCAACAATAAAACCTATAACGGAAAATAAAGCTACAATAAAACCTTTGCTGTATCCTTTAAAAACAGCAACCAGCATCATGATCAGGAAAATGATATCAATAAGCATAATAAGAAGTTCCCGCTGATCAACGCAGGTTTTTTTAGCTAACTTATGGTGGAATTTGTTTTCAGCATTTTTAAAAAATATTCCCGCAGATTTTCGCAAAAAAGATCAGCGGAGATCTGCATTGTTAAAAAGCTGCGCTAACCTGCGGGAATATCATTATGCCAGTAATTCTTTTACAACGGCGCTGATGGTTTTCCCATCTGCCTTACCTGCCAGTTGTTTGGAAGCCACGCCCATTACTTTGCCCATATCGGCTGCTGATGCCGCCCCTGTTTCGGCGATAATATTTTTTACAGCAGCTTTAATTTCTGCTTCATTTAATTGTTTTGGCAGAAATCTTTCGATCACATCCATTTCTTCCTTTTCTTTTATAGCAAGGTCAGCACGGCCCTGCTGAGTAAAGATCTCGAAAGAATCTTTGCGTTGTTTCATCATTTTTTGCAAAAATTTCTGTTCCGTGGCTTCATCAATTTCGCCATTGGCACCGGGTTCAGTTTTTGCTTTAATGATCTCAGCTTTGATTGCTCTTAAACTTCTCAACACTGCCTCGTTCTTAGATTTCATGGCGTCTTTCATTTCAGCCATAATGTTTTGTTCTAATGCCATAAAATTTATTTATGATGGTGATTTATGAATGCTGAATTATGAATTGGATTCGGACGAAATCACAATTCATAAATGAGTTCTATTTTTGTTCCTGTAGTTGGATGGCCCTGAATTTTTCAAAAAATACCTTTGCAAAATTTTTGAGGTCCTCACTTAATCCCTCCTGTTGCGTAGAGCGTTTTAAAGAATCCGACATGCCCATCAGCATCTGGTAATAAAAATCTGCCATTTCATCTACCATCATATCTTTTGTCCATAGATCAATACGCATGGCAGTTTTATCGATTCCATCCCAAAACGCTATGGACATCGCTTTTGCTTTTTGTACCATTTGGGCACTGCTGTCGCTGGCCTGCCAGTTTATTTGCTCCGGAATTTTGTTAGGGTCCAGTAAAACATCAATTGTTATCGTTGACTTCTGCATGTTTAATTTTTTGAATGGGCAAAGTTACAGGATTAGCTTTTAATGGAGAAAGGGATATAAATGCATCCTACCTAAGGAATTCGCCGGTATTCAACAACCGGACACTATTTTTAGGATAGACCAGGAATTAAAACGAATATCCAAAACCCCAATGGTTAACATTATCTATCAACCCTTCGGGGTTTCGGGAATTCGATAAATGGTTTATGCTATAATAGTACCATCCCTCCGGGATTAAACAGGCGAAGTATTTATTTGAGATGAACAGATTCTATTCTGCAATCGATGTTTGCGCTCTGTAGATTTATTTGATTTTGAGGATGGAAGGCCGCTATTTATTATATACCAGGAATTAGAATGAATATCCAAAATCCCTAATGGTTAACATTATCTTTCACCCCTTCGGAGTTTCGGGAATTCGATAAAATGGTTTATCCTATAATAATACCATCCCTCCGGGGATAAACAGGCGAAGTATTTATTTGAGATGAACAGATTCTATTCTGCAATCGATCTTTGCGCTCTGTTGAGTTATTTGATTTTAAGGATGGAAGGCTGATATTATTATAGCAGGAAGCTGCTTATATGTGGAAAACCCCGAAGGGGTGGTATGATTTACAATCCAATATCCCATCTTTAGGGTTTCAGCAATTGGTAAAAATTCTTTCATAATAAAAACATCCGTCCCGGATTAAACAGGCGAAGTATTATTTGAGCTGAACAGATTCTATTCTTAAAATCGATGTTTTTGCGCTCTATAGTTGATTTTAAGCCTGGAGGGCTGATATTATTATAACCGGAATCTGGCTGTATGTAGCAAACCCGAAGGGGTGGTATAATCTATAAGGCAGTATAACCATCTTTAAGGTTTCACCAATTCTTAAAAAGTTATTCCATGATAATTAAGCCGTTCGGGATTAAAACCTGACGTTAGCCAACCTTTATAGCCTGCCAAATTTTTGTTGCAGACGTAAGCCAGTTATATCCATAGCTAATATGTAACCCTTTTTCAATTAATTTTTTTCTTAATACCTCATCTTTATACAACAGCATCATACTTTCTGCAATTAATTTTTCTGAAAAACCAGCATATAAGGCTGCATCGCCATAAATGCTTAAAGCGGCGGTATTTTCTAATGTGATCAATGGAATACCACTTGCCAACGCATTTAAACCTGTGTTTTCTGTCACAACCTGGAGGGGTAAATAAACCGCGGCATATGAAGCACATAGCATGGTTGCATAACTGGTGTCATTGGTGTAGGAAATAATTTTTACATCTTCCCTGTATTTATACAAATGAAAATCTTTTACACAGTTTTCCAGTTCTATTTCTCTTACAAGCAAAACCAGTTGCATCGCTGATTTTTGTCTTTGTTTAAAAAGGGAAAATGCTTTTAGTAAAGAAAAAATATTTGCCTGTGTAACCGGCGAGCATTCGGCAATGAAATATTCTGTTCCGGAAGAAAATGTTTCCAGGAATTTTTCCTTTTGTTCCCAATCTATTGGCTGAAAAACCTCGTTTAACCCATGACCTGTGTAAGTGATTTTTTCTTTTATTGCGGGATATTTACTCAACAGGCTTTCTCCTAAAAATTTTTCAGTAATCCATACGCCGGCGGCTTTTTGTAAAAACTTTGCAAAGTATCGTTTAAGGTATCGGGCATGCTCCTGCATAACAACCGGTTTACGCAGCAGGAAAGACATACTCCGGATTAGCAAAAACTGACGAATAGTTGTTCGTAAGCTTAGCACATTGCTTTCGGAAATAAAATGCGTAACCTCATATTTTTTCAGGAGAGACGGTAATTTGAAATTGTACCAGTAATGCAAGGTCAATCCATTTTTTAGAGAAGGCTTTATATCAACCCTTTCAATGTTTACCGGTAAGTTGTCCGGCGTATAAAAATGCTTATCAACAAATAATAGGAAGTGATTGGCGGGTTGTTCTTTTGCCAGCGGTAAAAAACAATTGTATAAAAAAGATTCCTGGCAAGAAGCTGCAAAAATGTGAGCCGCAATGATCATGCTGCAAAAATAAATGAGAACAGCGGTAGTTAAGATTTTATTTAAGCAATTTTAGCTTTACTGTTTCAATGCGTGTACCGCTTACGCTTAAAATATCGAATTGATAATTGCCGGTAATAATACGGTCTTTTTGCAGCGGAATACTGCCTTCATTGTGTTCAATAATAAAACCTGAAAGTGTTTCTGCATTGTCGTTATCTGTAAATTCCAGTTGATACTTTTCTGTAATAAAATCCAGTTCAAGCCTGCCGCTAAAAAGGAATTCGGTGGTGGATAATTGTTTGTTCACCAATTCATCCACCTCATCATATTCATCCTTTATTTCTCCAAAAATTTCTTCCAGCAGGTCTTCCATAGTTACAATTCCCGCTGTGCCACCAAACTCGTCAATTACCCAGGCAATGGTTTTGCCATCCTTACTAAATTTGTCGAGCAGGCCGGATACACTCATACTTTCAGGCACAGCTGCTATTGGTAACAGGATATCTTTGATAGATGACGGGTTTTTAAAAAGATCAAGCTGGTGAATATAACCTACAATATTGTCGATATCCTTATCATAAACCACCAATTTACTCAGCCTGGTTTCTATAAATTTTTCCTTAATGTTTTCCATGCTGCTGTTGGCAGGAACACTTATTATTTCTTTTCTTGGAACAAGACATTCCCGCAATTTTGTTTCACTGATAGAAAGGGCATTTTCAAATAATTCTTTATTCCTTTCCGAATTTTCGTCCTCTGTGGTGCCTTTGCTTTGTTGTAAAAAGTGTTCCAGGTCTATTTTGGTAAATACTTCTTTTTTGTCGGAAAGTTTTACATTAAAAACATATTTCAACATCCATTCAGATGC
Source organism: Ferruginibacter sp. (assembly GCA_014379905.1). Lineage (GTDB taxonomy): Bacteria > Bacteroidota > Bacteroidia > Chitinophagales > Chitinophagaceae > Ferruginibacter. The sequence continues at coordinate 7,326 of JACMKX010000165.1, forward strand.
GTTGATCATAAGCCCGGAGAGGCCGGCAAATAGGGAATAAAAAAATCTTGCAAAATAACTGATAATTCTATTTGATACGAGGCTGTTGCTCCTGGCTTTAAAATAGGCGCGGGTTAAAACAACGAGTGATAAAATAATGGCGGTAGCCAAAACTGTTTCTACAAAAAGCTGGAAGTATATAATATAATTTTCGCTCACATTTACCTGTTGCTGGATCCATTTCCAGAACGGTTTTATCATTTCTCCCACCAGCAATCCATAAACTACCAATACTATATTGATGGCTAATAAAATGGTTCCTATAAAACGGGTTGGATGTTCAGCAAAATTTCCCCAGGTCTTCCCGCTGTAAGTGCCTTGTTTTTTACTCAGTTCAATGTTGAGTTTATTGGCCGAGCCGAAAGCCACTTCTATCCCTGCAAAAAAACAGATGAGGAGAATGGAGACAAAGAAAATAATCAGTAGTAAAGGTATTTCCATACTTAAAAATAAGAAAAATAGATTCAATCGCCTTTTTCACCCTGTTGAAGGGGGGCATCCAGGAAATTGCCGACCAGTTTAATTGCTTCTGCATAGGCATTATCAAGGTGGTCATTTACAATTATCTCGTCAAAATGTATTTTAAAAGAGATTTCATAAGATGCTTTATTAACCCTGGCTGTAAGGGATTCAAGCGTTTCGGTACCCCGGCTTTCCAGTCTTTTTTTCAATTCATCTACCGACGGGGGCTCTATAAATACACTTAATGTATTGATGGGATATTGGTTCTGCACATGAATAGCCCCTTTTACGTCTATATCCAATACCGGCACCTGGTTATTTTGCCAGATGCGTTCCAGTTCCGATTTTAAAGTGCCGTAATATTTTCCTTCGTATACCATCTCCCATTCAGCAAATTCCTTTTGCTTGATCTTTTGCTGAAATATTGTTTCACTCATGAAATAATAATCTATGCCGTCTTTCTCATTGGGTCTTGCCTCTCTTGTAGCAGCGGAAATAGAAAAAGCCAGTTGTGGAAAATGCTGCATCAGGTAACGGGTAATAGAGGTTTTACCTGCGCCTGAAGGTGCTGTAATGATCAGTATTTTTTGATAAGTGGGGCCCATGCGCAAAGAAAAGAAAGAAATAGGAAAAATAACGATTTGCTTATGTGCAAAATGCCAGACGAAATATTAGCTTCTTTATTTTTGGGCGACGGTTCGCCCGCTTTTATTTAAAACAAAAAGAAATAATACTTGCATTTAATAATTAATCTTGCCATCTTGTACACCCGTTCTGCGGAAAAAATATTCACTCACAAAAATCATGTTAACTTATGTCATTTAATTTAATTGATGCAGCAAAAGGATTGTTTACCAATAATCTTGTTGGGAAAGCAAGTTCCTATCTTGGCGAAAGCGAAAACACCATAATCAAAGCTATCGGCGGAATTATTCCTTCTTTGCTGGGAGGTATCACAGAAAAGGCTACCGCCTCACCGGAAGGTGCTTTGGCTGTAACCAATCTTGCAAAGGAATCAGATAACTCCGATTTTTTAGGAAACCTAGGCGGCTTCGTTGATAATGATGGCAATGGCTTGCTCAACAAAGGAGCAGGTTTATTGAACGGCTTATTTGGAGAAGGGAAAACCAATATGCTGAGCAATGTTATTGCTCAGTACTCAGGAGCAAAATCATCTTCTATTTCATCTTTATTAAGCATGGCTGCACCCGCCATTTTGGGAATGTTGGGTAAGCATGCCAACAGTAACAATTTAGGCTCCGACGGACTGGCATCCATGGTCAGCAGCCAAAAAGCAAATATTGCCAATGCCATGCCCGCAGGTTTAGACCTCAGTAATATCTTTGGTGGCTTTAATACAAAAGCTGCTGAAACAGCCAGCCATGCTACTACCACCACCACCCATGCAGCTACTCATCACTATGCAGCAGATGCAGAAGAAAATTCCGGTGGCGGAATGAAATTATTATTCCCGATCATTTTACTGGCTTTGCTGGGCGCAGCCGCCTGGTATTTCTTTAAAGATGGCTGCAGAGGACCAAAAGATCCTGAACATACAGCAGCTCGGCATACAGATACGCCAGCCGTTAACGGTACAACCGGTACAACAACTGTTGCTGCAATGGGCAAACTGGATACCCTATCAGGAGATTTTATTTATGATATGGGTGAAACCGCCACCCTTAGTTTACCCAACAATGGAGGGTCATTAACGGTAGGTAAAAACAGCACGGAGTATAAACTCATCAGCTTCCTGAATGATAAAAATGCAACACTCGACACAGTGAAGGGCAACTGGTATGAGTTTACCAATGTGCGTTTCAAGTCAGGAGGTTCAGAAATAACAGAAGAATCTTTAACACAATTGAGGAACCTGGTAACGATTGCAAAAGCCTTCCCCGCTGCGCAATTTAAAATTGGGGGCTATACCGATAATACCGGCGATGCTGCTAAAAATGTAACGCTTTCTCAAAAAAGGGCAGATGCGGTAGCGGCTAAATTAAAAGAGCTGGGTATGGCTGCAACAGGTTTGGAAAGTGCAAAAGGTTATGGCAACGAATGGCCCATTGCTGATAATGCAACAATAGAAGGCCGTGCACAAAACAGGAGAGTTGCGGTAAATGTAAAAGCGAAATAAGATCAACCTTGATAAATAAGGTGATCCCTGCCGGTTTCTGGCAGGGATCATTTATTTCTGATCTCTTCTAATCTTGCAATATCAAGGAGGTTTTTTCCCGCATTGACCTTATCCCGGTTTCTTTGGCACAATGTAAAAGAGATAAAAATTCTTCATTCAGGATATCCATTTTCCAATAGTAATTTTACGTGTTTTATCCTGGCATGGATGAAGTTTCTTAGAAAATTCCTGCATTTGTAATAACTGCCTGAAATGTTCTTTAACAGTAGATGTTTTTTGCAGGCCCGTATGAAAATCTTCCTGCTCTTTATGTGATTTGAATATATGAATAGATCGTTGCATGATGGTTTGAAGCTTTGTTCAAATTCAATTCATTTTTTATAAACTGATCCTTTTGATATCTGCCCCCAGCGCCTGCAGTCTCTCATCAATATTCTGGTAACCCCTGTCTATCTGTTCAATATTTTGAATGGTGCTTTTGCCACTGGCGCTCAAAGCCGCAATAAGCAAAGCCACGCCTGCCCTTATGTCGGGGCTGCTCATGGTAATGCCACGCAATTGCGTTTCTCTTTCCAAACCAACTACAACAGCACGGTGCGGATCGCATAAAATAACTTGAGCGCCCATTTCAATCAGTTTATCTACAAAAAACAAACGGCTTTCAAACATTTTCTGGTGAATGAGTACACTTCCTCGCGCCTGTATGGCGGTTACCAGCACGATACTTAAAAGATCCGGTGTAAAGCCGGGCCATGGGTTATCGTAAATAGTGAGCACCCCTCCATCCATAAATTTTTGTATCTCGTAAATTTCCTGGGAAGGTATATGAATATCATCGCCGGTAATATCCAGCTGAATGCCCAGCTGCCTGAATTTTTCAGGAATGATACCCAGGTCTTCAATGCCTGCATTTTTAATGGTGATATCGCCCTGTGTCATGGCAGCCAGGCCAATAAAACTTCCTACTTCAATCATATCTGCCAGCATCGTATGTTCCGTGCCGCCTAATGAGGTAACACCTTCAATGATGAGCATATTGCTGCCAACGCCTTTAATGTCGGCACCCATGCGGTTGAGCATTTTGCAAAGTTGCTGCAGGTAGGGTTCGCATGCTGCATTGTAAATAGTGGTGGTGCCTTTGGCCATTACTGCAGCCATTAAGATGTTGGCCGTACCTGTTACGCTTGGTTCATCCAGCAGCATAGTTGTACCCTGCAGTTCTTTTGCTTCCAACGTAAAAAAACTTCCTTCGCCGTCATAATTATAGCGGGCACCTAGTTTTTCAAAGCCTATTATATGAGTATCTAACCTACGGCGCCCTATTTTATCACCCCCCGGTTTTGGAATGTAGGCTTTTTTAAATCTTGCCAGTAAAGGTCCGGCAAACATGACAGAACCACGCAACCTGGAACTTTTTTTATGATAAGCATCACGCTGCAGGTAATCAATATTTACATTGTCTGCCTTAAAAGTACAGGTATGGCGGTCAATGCGGTTTACTGTTACATTCATGTCTCCCAATAATTCTATCAGGAGGTTCACGTCAATTATATCAGGAATGTTTTTGATGGTGATTTCTTCAGCGGTCAGCAATACTGCACTGATGATTTGCAATGCTTCATTTTTTGCTCCCTGGGGAGTAATGCTGCCGCTTAGTTTTTTACCACCTCTTACTTCGAATATGCTCATTTACTACACGAATTTTTTTTAACACGAATTACACGAATTTCACGAATTGGTTGCATAAACACGCAAACTGCTGATAATATTTTTCATTCGATAGTAATGAATAAAAAAACCCTGAAAATTATTTCAGGGCCTCATTAGCACATTATCGAATCAGCATATTAGCTAATTGAATTAAAATCTCTTTTTAAAACTCCTGTTATTATTATTATTCCTGTTATCTCTTCCCCCGCCCGCACCGCCACCCTGGTTGCGGTTGTTGTTGTTGTTTCGGTTATCTCTTCCGCCACCCTGGCCACCTTGTTGCTGGCTGCGGTTATCTCTTCCGCCACCAAAATTTTTGCGGTATTGATTGCGACCGTTGTTGCTTGGATAATCTTCGCTGCTACGGTTATCGGTTCTGTGTTTTACAAAAGGCCGGTTATTGAATTCCAGTTCCCCTTTTGTCATGGTACTCAACTCCTGCTGAATGGTATCATCGTGCACCAGTTCTTTATGCCAATTGCTGTAAGTTAATTTCATGTAGTAGGCAATGGCATTGGCAAACCCTTGTTTTTTGTCAGGATTTTCTTCTTTCAATGCTTTGTCTATTACTACTTCAATATTTTTACCCAGGTGATTGAATTTCGGATATTTTTTTGGATAGGTAAGTCTTTCCGGCCTTGCCTTTAAAGTTTCCCTTGTAGGGATAGGATAGGGGCTATCGACATCCAGCTTAAAATCACTGATGAGAAAAAGATGATCCCATAACTTATGACGGAAGTCTTCCACATTTTTTAAATGAGGATTTAAAAACCCCATCAGTTCTATAACGGCGTATGCATTTTTTTGGCGGTCTTCCCTGTTCTCCATTTTGAGCAGCTGCTCTACCATTTTTTGAATATGGCGGCCATATTCTTTCATGGTCAGGTGGTTGCGTGTAGTATTGTATTCCATACTATCAGCATTAATATTAATCATATACGCAAATGTAAGGGGTAAATGCGGGTCAAACAAGCCTTTTGCTGTTAAACAGGCCCACTTTTGATAAGTAAACGGTTATATATTACACTAACAGGTACTTTTTGCTGAAAAAGTAAGCCAGGGTACATCCGGTGGCATCTGCTACAACATCCCAAAGGTCAAAGTTGCGGCCCTGAACAAAGTTCCGCTGTATAAATTCTGTGGCCAGTCCCCAAATGGCAACGGAAACAGCAATGCGTAAATAATATTGAAGCTTTTGTTTTTTATCCATGTTGCTCATGGCAACAGGCCTGATAAACAAAATGACCATGAGGCCAAAGATGCTGGTGTGAGCAAATTTATCAAACTGCAATAATTCAAAAATGCTGTTACCGGGAATATCTTTCCCCGGCAGGCATATCAATACCAGTACAATAAAAAACCAGGCGATGCCTGGTAAAAATTTATGGAAAGGAATTTTATTCATATAATTAACCCACCAGCTTTTCGTAAGCTGCAGCATCCATCAATGTATCTATATCAGCAGGATTATTAAGCGTTACTTTAACCATCCAGCCTTCACCATAAGGATCGCTGTTTACCAATTCCGGGTTTGCCTCCAAAGCAGGGTTTACTGCTGTAATAGTACCTGATGCCGGCAAAAAAAGGTCACTCACTGTTTTTACCGCTTCTACCGTACCAAACACTTCTTCTGCAGATAAAGCTTTTCCTGTACTGCTGATATCAATATAAACAATATCACCCAGTTCATGCTGTGCAAAATCTGTAATACCAATAGTCGCTACGTTACCTTCAACGCTGATCCACTCATGGTCTTTTGTGTACTTTAAATTGGCAGGAAAACTCATAGTTGTCGTTTTAAATGTGGGCGCAAGATAATATTTTATTTATGATTTATGAATGCAGATTTTTGATTTGAACGCTGCAAAAAATCATAATTCAGCAATCATAATTCAACAATCATTTCATCACCTCCATCTTCATCCTCACATCTCCTACGGGCCTGTCTGAAGGATCTTTTTGTACATTCGCTATTTTACCAATTACTTCCATACCACTGATGACTTCTCCAAAAACAGTGTATTGCGTATCCAGCATAGCTGTGCCGCCAACAGTTTTGTACAGGGCTCTTTGTGCTGCTGTGTATTTACGTCCCTGGCGGGCTTCCATCATGTCCAGTTCTGCGTCGGTTAAACTTTTTCCGTCTACAATATAAAACTGGCAGGCACTGCTGGCTCTTTCAGGATTGCCATCACGGGCTGCCGCCAATGCTCCTTTTTTATGAATAAGAGCTGAATTAAATTCTGCGGGAATGCGTTGCATATCGCTACCGCCACTGCCAAGCCTCATACCGGGCTGGGTATATTTACTTTGCGGATCGCCACCCTGTATCATAAAACCTGCTATTACCCTGTGAAAGAGGAGACTGTCGTAAAAACCCTCTTTTACCAGTTTTACAAAATTGTCCCTGTGCAAAGGAGTAGAGTCGTATAACTTTACAACAATGATTCCTGAATCGGTAGTAATTTTTACGCGGATACTTTTATCAGCTACGGGCTTTGCCTTTGCCAACGGTTTGGCAGTGGTCACCGGTTTTTTTACAACGGGTTTACTAGTAGTCACCCGTTTTTTTACCACGGGCTTGGCTGCGGGTTTAGTTTGTGCAAAACTATTGTTCAACGCCAGGCTTGCTACGGCGATCAAAACACAAAGAAGTAATTTTTTCATCATTGTTGATATGCTGGTTTATAAAGCTGATCCGTAAATACTGTACGATCAGTGTAGTCATTGAATCTGGGTTCTAAATAATACCCTGTTCTTTAAAATACATCAGGGCATGGTCTTTTAAATTATTTTCCTGCTCAAATGTATGGTGCTCCGGCAGTGCCTTCACCTGCGAAAAATGTGGCCAACCCTCCTCATCCATTCCATCAAATTTATAATATCCACTCGGCATCAAGATGGTGCACACCGCGATATGCATCAGATCCTGTTTTTGTTCCTTGCTGAATTCCTGCGGCCCCTGGCCCAGTTCCTGGATGCCTATAAGCAACAGCACACCGTTCATATCGGGCTTAATACCAAACTTTTCCTTCAGTTTGATGCGCAATTTGAGCCAGCGCACCTGCAGATCTTCTTCCATGTGTTGCATAGTTTGCAAAAGTATAAAAAGATGTGATTCAACGGCCTGCCACATCTCATAACAGTACGTTATCTTTGCCGTCTTAAAAATTTATATCAATAACAAATGTTACAGATCAATTATATAAGGCAGCAGACAGACCTGGTAAAGAAAAAATTAGGGGTAAAAAATTTTGGTAATATAGCACTGGTAGATGAATTATTAGCGTTGGACGAGGAACTGCGTAAGCAAAAAACAGCCACAGAAACTTTGCAGGCAACTATGAATGTGGCCAGCAAAGAAATAGGCATATTAATGGGCAAAGGAGAAAAAGATGCCGCCGAACAAAAAAAGAAGGAGGTGGCGCAATGGAAAGATGATATGGTTATCGCCAAAAACGAGCTTGATAAATTAGAAGCCGCTTTCAGCGAAAAAATTGTCCTGTTACCCAACCTGCCGCATGATTCTGTTCCCGCAGGCAACACTCCCGGGGAAAATGAAGTAGTGAATGAGGGCGGAACAAAACCAACATTGTATGATGGGGCCAAACCGCATTGGGACCTTATAAAAGAATATGACATCATTGATTTTGAAATCGGTGCAAGAATAACAGGCAGCGGGTTTCCTTTATACAAAGGCCAGGGCGCTAAACTGCAGCGTGCCCTGGTACAATATTTTTTAGATTATAACACGTCAGCCGGCTACACAGAATACGCTCCCCCTTTAATGGTGAATGAAACCAGTGCCTACGGAACCGGCCAGTTACCGGATAAAGAAGGACAGATGTACCACATGCCTGCGGATGGTTTTTATATGATACCAACATCTGAAGTGCCTTTGACCAATATATTCAACAATGAAATTGTAAAAGAAGAGTCTTTACCAATTAAGATGACCGCTTTTACACCTTGTTTTAGAAGAGAGGCAGGTAGTTTTGGCGCAGATGTTCGTGGTTTAAATCGCCTTCACCAGTTTGATAAAGTAGAAATAGTGCAACTGGTGCATCCTGCAGTAAGTTATGATATATTGCAGGAAATGGTTCATCATATTGAACGCTTATTGCAGTTTTTAGAACTTCCTTACCGCATACTGCGTTTATGCGGTGGCGATATGAGTTTTACCTCTGCGCTTACTTTCGACTTTGAAGTGTATAGTGCTGCGCAACAAAAATGGCTGGAAGTAAGTTCTGTCAGCAATTTTGAAACCTTCCAGACCAACCGTATGAAAATACGTTATAAAGATGGTGAGGGAAAAACACAACTGGTACATTCACTCAACGGATCTTCTTTGGCATTGCCACGTATTGTTGCAGCTTTGCTGGAGAATAATCAAAAAGAAGATGGAATTCATTTACCAAAAGCATTGCACAAATATTTTGGAGCTGCAAAAATTGAGAGATAGACCCAACAATAAAATAACCCAACCGGCACTTGAAAGCAGGCTGTTATTTTAATTTCAATAGTGAATGATTGCCAGGCCAGGTCCGCCATAGTTGCTTGCGAACCCTGTGCCGTCGCCACCACCGCCGCCGCCAGGTTCAGTGCCATTGGTACCATAAATAGTCTTGATACCTGCCAGCGAGCTGGTATTAAAAGATCTGAAACCACCATTGGTATTTTCAATTGATGTATTTCCGGCCATACCTCCTTTGCCATGTGTGACAGCGGTGTAAAATACGGTGGATGAATAAGCGCCATATACCTCTTTTGAACTTTCGCCGGAAGAACCGCTTTGTCCATATGAAAGTATAGAAAGTGAATTAGCACTAAAACGGCCGCCAAAACCACTAGCAGAAGCATATGCACCTCCGCCTCCATATGCTATGAAAATGAAAGAACCTATTGTTATTGTAGTATTGCCGCCATTGTTGCCATTGCCGGTAGATGTTGTTGCGCCGGTGCCTCCTTCTGCAATATTAATGTTAATGGTGGCTCCAGGAGTTACCGTCCACTCAGCAGCGATGTATCCACCACCGCCACCACCTCCTCCCGCCGCACCACCACCTCCTCCTCCCCATGCCTCCAAAAATATCTTTGTAACACCTGCAGGAACTGTCCAGTTGTATAAAGCTGGAGATAATGCCGAAGATCCTGCTTTAAAACCAATTGTACGCGCATACTGCTGGCTGTTGATATTGCCCCATGTAAAACTTCCGCCTGTATTTTTCATTAATACCTGGCCGGCAATTCCATCCACGCCATTAGCTAAAATACTTCCGGCTACGTTAATATTACCTCTCACATCCAGGCGCTGGGAAGGATTTATGTTGTTGATGCCGATGCGGCCAGCCGGAGAAAAAGTTATGATCGAGTCATGAACGTTTGCAGGCAGATCTGAAGAGGAGCTGACTCTTAAGCCTGTTTCGCCATTGGAAGACAACTTAAAATCCGTGCCCGCCTGCGATGAATTGCGGTTGCTAAGGATAAGTTGGGTGGTGTCAGAAAATCCGCTGCCGCTCACTTTTACAGCAGACCTGGTAGTACTTTTTACTTCCAGTTTTTCGGAGGCCGTATTGGTTCCTATACCAACATTTTGTGCGCAGGCTATTACAGGGCTAGCAAAAATACCCAGGAAGGAGATAATTTTTATTATCATATGAAAAAAATTGTACTGTAAAGATGTGTAGAAAGCGGCGGGAAATCAATTACCTATTTGTGGTAGAATACAAGCTAAAAGATATATTTCATACCTAGCTCAATTTATTTTGGCCCTTTTCTTTAACTCCGCAATGGGCATATTGATGGGTTTGCCCACCTGGTATTTCCCCCGGTATGTAACTACTTTTAAATTGGCAGCATCTTTAGGAACAGATAAAGGTTTCAAGTAAGAAGGATAAAAGTTGTCTGGCGGAAATTCATCAAAACTATAATGAATGCTCAGGCCTTCTATTTGAGTGGTCATCTCTATTTGTAATTCACCTGCTCCATCTTTTTTTGCAATAAATGCCGGGTCGTACATGCTGCGGGAATAATTGGTTTCACTGATATCAAACCTATCAAACTGGAGCTCGACTCTCTTTATAAAGTCGGGCCAATTTTTTTTTGATGCAGGCGACCATACAGATTCTGCTATAGCCAGTGCCCTTGGCCACAACATGTATTGCATATGACGAACGGTAGTCAATCTTTCGCTCCACAAATTGCATTGTCCACCTAAAATATAATTTGAATCCACACCAGGTGGCAGGGGATTAAACTCGTAAGATTTTTTTAATAATACTTTTGAATAGGTGGGTGGTTCTGCAATTGGATCGCCCTGGTAAAGATCAACATAAGCAAAATCGTTGGGGCTCATTACTACAGGGTGCCTGGCTTTAGCTGCTGCTGTTCCGCCTTTCATACCCTGCCAGCTCATTACACTCGCGCCGCTCGCCAGGCCACCTTCCATGATCTCATCCCAGCCCATCATTTTTTTTCCCTTAGAGTTAATGATCTGCTGTACTCTTTTTACAAAATAACTTTGTACTTCATGCATGTCTTTTAAGCCTTCTTTTTGCATGAGTTGTTTTACTGCATCGCTTTTTTCCCAATAACCTTTATAACATTCATCGCCACCCATGTGTATATATTCATATGGAAAAATGGCTGCAATTTCTGTAAATACCTTATCTAAAAATGTATACACTTTTTCATTGGCAGGGCAAAGGGTATTGTCCAGTATGCCATAAAAAGTACCGTTGCCGGGCCATATCATAAAACGTTCGCCGGCATTTACCTGGTAAGTACTGTCGGTTGTACAGGTTAGTTCCGGGTAGGCGGCTACAGCTGCAAGGCTATGTCCCGGTATATCGATCTCCGGCATAATGGTTACATATCGATCCTTTGCGTACTGAATAAGTTCTTTCATATCTTCCTGCGTATAAAAACCGCCGTAGGTTTTTGGCTCATCAGGCGTAGGTTTTGTAAAATCGCCCCAGCGTCCGGTACGGGGTGCACGCCAGGCGCCCACTTCGGTTAGTTTTGGCAGGCTTTTAATTTCTATGCGCCAGCCCTGGTCATCGGATAAATGCAGGTGGAGCATATTAAATTTAAAACGCACCATATCATCAATAAAATCTTTTACCTGTTCTTTGGTAAACCAATGGCGCACCACATCCAGCATCACGCCCCTCCATCCAAAACGAGGCTGATCTTCTATGGTTACAAAAGGAATTTTCCAGCTGGTTGCAATAGCAGTTTTACTTTCTATTTCTTTTGGCAATAGTTGTAACAAAGTTTGTAAGCCATAAAAAATTCCGGCAGCGCTTGTTGCCTTTAATGAAATACCTGAAGCTGACACCTGTAAACGATAACCTTCCTTAGGAATGTTTTTATCAGCAACAATAGCCAAGGCTATGCTATTGGCCCGGGTATTTTTTTGTATCATCACCAATTGCACTTTTTTCCCTGTGGCTGCTGCAAGCTGGTTACTGAGCATGGATTGAATTTTTATTAAATCCCTATCCTTTGTAACCGCAATGGTAATAATACCCGGAAGCACAAAATTTCCATTGCCTTTTGTTATTGATACAGGTTGCGGGATCAATGATATATTATTGTGCTGGCTGAAAGCAGCAAGACAACTAATCAATTGAAAACAAAACAGCGCTAAAATTTTCATACATTAAATTATGGCCTACAAATTACCGTTTTGTTTCTATCCAACTTCAAAATCAACAATTTGCGGTTTTTTGCAGGTGCCTTCCTGTATTTTTTTATGAACCGTTAAACGTTCTTTACAATAACGGGTCTTACAAGCGTTCTTGCTTAAATTTATACTATGCAAATCACCAATCGTCTCAAAAATCAACACCTTCTCTGGCGGGCCGGCTTTGGCCCAATGGCAGAAAATGCCGCATCGCTGGATGATATTTCTCAAAAAAAACTTTGGGAGTTACTTATAAAAACATCTGCTAAAAAGCCCCCAAAAATTGCTGTTGCCAATAACCTGGTGGATGGTTTGGTGGAAGGCGTAAAAGATCTTTCCATGCAAAGCCAGCTATCCAAAGAACAAAAAGGCCGCGTGCGCCGGCAGCAATACAGGGATGAAATTAAAAATATGAACCTGATGTGGTTCAGTGAAATGGTGAACAGCGAAGCGCAACTGAGGGAAAAAATGAGCCTGTTCTGGCACAATCATTTTAGCTGCAGGGTGATCAATAGTTTTTTTCAGCAGGAATTATTACATGTTATCAGGACAAATGCGCTGGGCAATTTTGGCACACTGTTAAAAGAAGTGAGCAAATGCCCTTCTATGTTGCAGTTTTTGAATAATCAACAGAATAAAAAAGGAAGGCCCAATGAAAACTTTGCCCGTGAGGTGATGGAGTTGTTTACGATGGGACGTGGAAATTACACGGAGAAAGATATTAAGGAAGCGGCACGTGCTTTTACAGGTTGGGGGTTTAATGCGCAGGGCGAATTTGTTTTTAGAGAAAATCAACATGATACCGGTAATAAAACGGTGCTGGGAAAAACAGGGAATTTTAATGGAGATGATGTGTTGAATATTTTGCTGGAGCAACCTCAAACGGCAGTTTTTATCACCCGGAAAATATACAAGGCATTCGTAAATGAAGAAGTGAGTGATGCAAACCTGCAATGGCTTAGCCAGCGCTTTTATGATAACAATTATGACATAAATAAACTGCTCCAGGATATATATACCAGCGATTGGTTTTACACCGAAAAAAATATTGGTAATAAAATAAAATCGCCCATCGAATTAATTGCGGGTATTCGCCGCTTTTTGCCAATGGAATTAGAGAAAGATGAAAGCCAGTTGTTATTTCAAAAAATATTAGGGCAAATATTGTTCTACCCACCCAATGTGGCGGGCTGGCCGGGAGGCAAAACCTGGATCGACAGCAGTACACTCATGGTTAGGCTTCAATTGCCACAGGTGCTGGCAGCCAAAGAATCTATTAATGTTACTGCAAAAAATGATGATGATGTAAACATGGGTATGGTAAAAGAAGAGCAGTTACGCCTGAACAGGAATAAAGCTTATGTGAGCAAGGGCGCTTCTGCCACTATTGACTGGATACCGGTTAACAAAGTATTTGAAAAAACAAAAAGAGAAAATCTTTCAGAAAAAATTGCCGATACTTTATTACAAACAGGCAGCAGGGTAGGTGGCACATTGCTTAATAATTATATTGCCCAGGATAGCCGGGAAAATTTTATTAAATCAGCGGTAATACAATTGATGGCAACACCGGAATACCAGCTGTGTTAGGAGCTATGAGCTGTTAGCCTTTAGCTATTAGCTTGTATGAAGGAATATTTGAACATTATTTCATTAATAATTATGTCAGGCTAACGGCTAATGGCTAATAGCTTGCAGCTAAAATAAAAGCTATGTATTTTAAACGTCGTGAATTTTTACAGGTAGGCTCGCTGGCAACAGCCACCCTTATGCTTCCGAAATTTTTGAAAGCATTTGAAAAACAAAACATGGTGCCCCCCGGTAATAAAGTGGTGGTGGTAATACAATTTAGTGGTGGTAATGACGGCTTAAATACCGTGATTCCTGTTACGAATGACATCTATTACCGCGAACGTCCAAAATTATCAATCGCAAAAACAGCAGCGCTGAATTTAAATGGCGATGTAGGGTTAAATCCCTCACTGGAAGTTTTTAAAGGTTTGTATGATGATGGAAGCTTATCTATTTTAAACAATGTAGGCTACCCCAATCCCGACCGTTCACATTTCCGTAGTATGGATATCTGGCACAGCGCCAGCAAAAGTGAAGACTATGTATATACAGGCTGGCTGGGTCGTTACCTCGATCATCAATGTTCGGGTTGTGATAAACCCACGCAGGTACTGGAAATAGATGATATGCTAAGCCTGGCTTTAAAAGGCAACGAAAAAAATGGCCTCGCTTTTACCGATCCACGCAGGTTATACAGCAGCAGTAATGAAAAGTTTTATAAAGATATTACGAAAGGACATCATTCCTCTGAAGAAACAGTCGATTACCTGTATAAAACCATGAGCGAAACATTGAGCAGTGCTGATTATATTTTTAAGCAAAGCAAATTGAGTCCCACATCAACAATATACCCGGGAACAGAATTGGGAAAAAATTTGAAAACTATTTCTTCCCTCATCATGAGTGATATCAATACTAAAGTATATTATGTTTCGCTTGGAAGTTTTGATACACATGTAAACCAGGAGGCACAGCAAAAGCGTTTGTTTACAGAATTGAATGATGCGGTAAAAGCATTTACAACAGACCTGAAAAAGAATGGCCGTTTTGAAGATGTGCTGATGATGACCTTCAGTGAATTTGGCAGAAGGGTTTCGCAGAATGCCAGTAACGGTACCGACCATGGTACGGCTAACAATATGTTTTTCATCAGCGGCGGATTAAAAGAAAAAGGTATTTTAAATGATATGCCCGACCTGGCGGACCTGAATGAGGGAGATTTAAAACACAAGGTTGATTTTAAGAGTGTGTATGCTACTGTGCTAAATAAGTGGCTGGGAAGTGATGATAAGAAGATTTTAGGCAAGCAATATGATCATCTAAAATTTATATAGTTAATGGATTAACAGGAATTGATAATTGAATAGATAATAATGGATAATTTTTCAGGGCCGTAGCAGTACTACAAATCTGGAAAATTACCCATTTTTTTAATTATCAGTTATCGATTCTATTTCACTCCCTTCTCTTTCATTATCTTATTCAGCCAACGGAGCATGCCGAAAATAATAAGTGTAGCAAACAATAGCAAGGCAAAGTTCAGCCAAAAGAAATTGGCTTTATTTTCATAACCATCCCACATGGTGGCCAGTATGCCCGATAGTTTATTGCCAATAGAAGTAGCCAGGAACCAGCCTCCCATCATTAAGGAAGTGATCCTAACAGGGCTTAGTTTTGAAACCAACGAAAGTCCCATCGGGCTTAACAGTAATTCACCAACGGTAATAACGCCATAACTTATAATGAGCCACCATACACTAGCTTTTTCTTCGCCACTGTTGGTTATATTTGCAGCGCCGATCATTACGAAAACGGATAAGGCTGTAATGAGTAAACCAAAAGCGATCTTGGTGGCCGTACTCGGCTCTTTGTTTTTTCTTCTCAGGAAAGAAAAGAAAGCAACCACCAGTGGCGTTAATAGAATTACCCAGCCGGGATTAAAAGATTGGGTCAGCGGAGTACCCCATAAAGTAATTTTATCTCCGTCTGCAGGCAATTTTTCCGGTGGCAGGTTTTTAAAATATACAGGGTAGTTCACTTCTTTGATTACATTTCCCTGGCTGTCTTTTTGTATGCGAAACTGGTGATCGTATTTGCTCACCGATAGTTTGGCATAAGGCGTATCCTGTGCTTGTTTTACTGCTTTGAATATATCTGCAGTGGTACCGCTTATCTGCCGGTCGGTATAATTATCTGCCCATATTGTAAGCGCAGTGCCATTTTGTTTAAAGACTGCCCAAAACATAATGGTTGCTGCAAATATAGCGAGCAATGCGGCAATGGGTCTTTTCTCACTTTTTTCAGCCCTGAAATATAGCGTTGCAAAAAAGTAAATAACAGGGATGCATGCAAAGATGAAAGCGTCATTTGAATCTGAGCCAAAAAAGGAACTGTCCGGGTTCCCGGCGCTATAGGTACCTTTGATGAACCAGCCAACGATACCTGCCACCACAGCAGGTATAAGCACAAGTAAAACAATCCTGCTGAACGGCATGTCCTCTTTGGTCATTGGTTTCATTACATCTGCAGCCTTGTAATGTTTGGTACCTATTATAAAGATGATCACACCTAAAAACATTCCGATACCCGCAGCGACAAAAGCATATTTCCAGCCCCATATCATAATGATTGCCGTGCTGAAAAAGTTGCATATAAATGCACCTACATTGATACCCATGTAAAAGATATTGTATCCATCATCTTTCCTCGCTACGTATTCAGGAGTAGAGTATATATTTCCAAGCAGTGTGCTGATATTGGGTTTAAAAAATCCATTTCCAATGATCACCAGCGACATGCTCAGGTATAGCATCGGCAGGCTGTGTACCGACATAAGGCAATAACCCAGGCCCATCATTAAGCCACCCGCAATGATCGATTTCCTGTAACCAAAATACCTGTCTGCCAAAAGGCCGCCTAAAAAAGGCGTTAAAAAGACAAGGGCTATGAATGTTCCGTACAGGTCAGATGCTTCAGAATTCGTCATAGCAAAACCATGCTCCACATTTTTGAGGTACAACAAAAAAATACCGATCATTAAATAATATCCAAAACGTTCCCACATCTCACTAAAGAAAAGATAAGGAAGGGCTTTGGGGTGTTTGGATGTTTTGCTCATATTTAAAACTTTTAAAAGGAAAACCTAAATAAAAAGGCAGCCTTAAACCAGGCTGCCTTTTATAGTATTATTATTTCTTAGCGAACACCATGCATCATTTTCTTCATCATAGGTGTAAGTGCATATAGTACAATTCCTGCTAATCCGCAGAGTACAACAAACAACATAAAGAAGTCGTACACATCTTTTAATTTTACTCCCATAAATTGAGGGTAAGCCGGTTTTACCAGTGCCTGCGTTTTAATGATCTCAAACTGGTCCCTGGTTAAAACAGAATCGAGTGTTTGTCTAAGGGTGTATGCGGTGTCTTTGCGGTCTTTAGCTTTTTTTAGTAAAGCCGCTGATTTTGCAAAAGCTTTATCCAGGTCAATATTATTTTCTTTTCCTTTTCTTACATCAACTTCCACCCCAATTTTTCCTGTTCCCAAAATATAAAGGTCTCTTCCGCTGGCTTCTTTTTGGCCTTCCAGAATACCTCTCAGATCTACACCCTCTTTATTCATCGAAATGTATTTATCAGGCGAGGGGGGCAACAAAGCGCCCAGTACGCCGGTAAGTACATATCCACCCGCATTTCCAAGGAACCAAACACCCATCAGCAGTGACGCAAATCTTTTAGGAGCCAGCTTAGCCACCAATGATAAACCGATAGGCGATAAACACAATTCGCCCCAGGTATGTAGCAGGTACAAAACAATAAACCAGATGATACCGATCTTGGCCCCGTCTCCCAAACCTTTTACCTGCGTTGCAATGATGAGATAACCCAATGCAATCAGCAATAAGCCCCAGGCCTGTTTAACAGGAGAAATAGGCTCAATTTTTCTCTTACTCATCCAAACCCAAAGTATACTGAAAGGGATGGCAAATGCCATTACAAATATTCCATTGAAACTTTGCACCATACTGGGCTGCATGGTCCAGCCAAATATCCGGGTATCAGTTTGATTATTGGCAATGAAAGTTAATGATGAACCTGCCTGTTCAAAAGCACCCCAGAAGAACATTACGAAAAAGCATACAATATATAATACCCAAATGCGGTCACGTTCAACTTTAGTAATGGTTTTATCAGACAATATCAGGTAACCAAGGCTGATGCCCGACGCAAAAATGAATGGATATAGCCATGCTTTGATAGGAGATGCACCGGGTGAGTCAAATACAAGGTGAAGCCCATAAGTAGCGGCTACCATTATTGCAATGGAAATAATAATATTTATTTGAGTGAATTTGGCGCTTTCAGATTCACCTTCCGGTATGTCAGATTTTTTTGGTCTGCCACCAATGGCCCGGCCGTCGGGAGTAACCACATACTTGTTTTTAAGGAATAAAAAAGTAATTGTACCAATAAACATAGCTATAGCTGCAACAAGGAAGCCCCATTTGAATGCGCTCAGGTCCCTGATGCCATCCTGCTGTACATCACCCACAATCGGGCAGATGATCTGGCCCAAAGTAGCACCCACATTTATACCGAGGTAAAAAAGTGTGAAAGCCGAATCCAGTTTACTTTTTTGTTGATGTGGATATAAGCTTCCCACCATGGAAGAAATGTTGGGCTTAAAAAAACCGTTTCCAAAAATAACGGCGATCAGGGCTATCCACATTACAGTTTTCGCCAGCTCCAGGTTATCTGCATATAAAGTGCCGCTGAAAAAAAGTAACAGCTGCCCAATACCCATTACCGTACCGCCCAATAAAATACAATTCCTGTTTCCTAAATATTTATCAGAAATATATCCACCCAACATCGGTGTCAGGTAACATAAGCCCAGGAAACCACCATATATAATAGAAGATTCTGTTTCTCCCATTAACAATGCTTCGGCCAGGAACAGGGAAAGCAATGCCCTCATGCCATAAAAGTTAAACCGTTCCCACATCTCTGTTCCGAATAAAACCCAAAGACCTTTGGGGTGGCCTTTTTGTGGCACTTCCTGCGCAGGCTGATCAGTCATAGTAAGATTTTTAAGTCTGGTTAATTTAGTAGCGTTATTTAGTAAGAGGCTCAAAATAGTGAAATTCTTTTGATGAGCGCTAAAAGTTTGGAGCCAATTTTGTAAAGGGTTACGTAAAATAAACAACGGGATTTAACCGTTTATAGAAAAAAATTTAAATTAATCAGACGAGTCAGGTTAATTTCGCAACCGAGTTTAACCCCCATTCAAATTTTATACATGAACATTCTTTTGATCGGTTCCGGCGGACGGGAACATACGCTTGCCTGGAAACTGAAGCAAAGCCCTCTTTGCGATGATCTCTTCATAGCACCGGGAAATGCAGGAACCGCAAATTTTGGAACCAACCTTAACATCAAAACCACGGAATTCGAAAAACTGGGCCAGGCATGTAAAAGCAATAATATTGATATGTTGATCGTTGGTCCTGAGGAACCTCTGGTAAAAGGAATTTACGATCACTTTAAAAATGGCGAAGGTTTAAAACATATTAAAGTTATTGGCCCTTCGGCCGAAGCTGCACAACTGGAAGGAAGTAAAGCTTATGCCAAGGCATTTATGCACAGGCATAAAATACCTACCGCTGCCTATAAAGAGTTTACCGCAGAGAATTATGAAGATGGCCTTGAATATATAAGGCAACATTCTCTGCCTGTTGTTTTAAAAGCAGATGGTTTGGCTGCCGGAAAAGGCGTGCTTATCTGCCAAAGCCAGCTGGAAGCTGTAGCGGAATTTGAACTGATGATTCATCGCAGCAAGTTTGGTGAAGCGGGTAGTAAAGTAGTGATAGAGGAGTTCCTGTACGGAATGGAAATGAGTTTTTTTGTATTAACTGATGGAAAAAACTATGTATTACTTCCTGAGGCCAAAGATTATAAAAGAGTTGGAGAAGGGGATATCGGCTTAAATACCGGCGGAATGGGGGCTGTAAGTCCGCTGCCATTTTTTGACGAAGAACTGAAACAAAAAGTAGTGGAGCGCATCGTGATACCAACAGTGGCAGGTTTGGATAAAGACGGTCTGGATTACAAAGGTTTTGTATTTATAGGATTAATGATCGATAAAGGCGAACCCATGGTAATTGAATACAACTGTCGCATGGGCGACCCTGAAACAGAAGTAGTAATGCCCAGGCTTAAAAATGACCTCGTGGAATTATTGCAGGCTACCGCTGCTCAACAACTGAACAATATTACTATAGAAGTGGATCCGCAATCGGTGGCAACCATTGTTGCCGTAAGTGGCGGCTATCCCGGCGACTATGAAAAGGGGTTACTGATCCATGGATTGGCGGATGCAGAAGCTACCGACAGTATTGTGTTTCATTCCGGTACCAGGAGGCAAGATGATAAGATACTAACAAATGGCGGCAGGGTACTGGCGGTTACTTCTTTTGGCAGCGACATCAAAAATGCGGTAGAGGCATCAAAAGAAACCCTGATGAATATCTACTTTGAAGGCATTAATTACCGCCATGATATAGGCTTTGAGTTTCCCTGATCTTTTAAACAACTAACTATAACGCATAAACGAAGTTTTAAATCCAATTTAAGGGCAGTCAACAGGAAGGACTAAATTTGTTAGCAATGAGCATTATCCACAAGCGCTGAGAGAAGAGATGACATCTTTTCAAAAGATGTCATCTCTTCTCTCACGTGGATTATCCACAAGCACACATGTATTGTTAATAAAGGTTATTAGTTTTGAAAATAAAAAGTTTGCCGTTGTTAAATCCAATATTTTCCTTCAACTTTGCTCCCATCACGCTCAAATACATTTCACACACTAAAAATGGGAATTTTTAATTTTTTTACACAGGAAATCGCAATAGACCTGGGAACTGCCAATACCCTCATTATTCATAACGGCGAGGTAGTTGTGAATGAACCCTCCATTGTTGCACTCGACAGAAATAATCCAAAGAATTTGCTGGCCGTGGGCAAAAAAGCATTGATGATGCATGAGAAAACCCACGAAAGCATCCGAACCGTTCGACCATTGAGAGATGGCGTTATCGCTGACTTTAACGCGGCGGAGTTAATGATACGTGAACTGATTAAACAAGTGTATACTAAAAAACCCTTATTCGCTCCAAGTTGGCGCATGATGGTTTGCATACCCAGCAGCATTACCGAGGTAGAAAAGCGGGCCGTTCGGGATAGCTGCGAACAGGCAGGAGCCAAGGAAGTCTATTTAATTCATGAGCCTATGGCTGCAGCACTCGGTATTGGTATCGATGTGGAAGAGCCGGTAGGAAATATGATCATTGATATTGGTGGTGGTACAACAGGTATTACTGTTATTGCCCTGGCAGGTATCGTTTGCGATCAGAGCATTCGTATAGCCGGGGATGAATTTACTGCCGACATTATGGAAGCGCTTCGCCGTTATCATAGTTTATTGATAGGGGAGCGTACTGCCGAACAAATAAAAATACAGGTTGGGGCTGCTATGAAAGAACTTGACAACCCTCCTGATGATATTCCTGTAAACGGCCGTGACCTGGTAACGGGTATTCCAAAACAGGTAATGGTGAGTTACCAGGAAATTGCAGAGGCTTTGGACAAAAGTATTTTCAAAATTGAAGAAGCTATTTTAAAAGCCCTGGAAACAACACCGCCGGAACTGGCAGCAGATATTTACCGTCGTGGTTTATACATTACCGGTGGCGGTGCCTTGCTGAGAGGCCTGGATAAAAGACTGGCAGCAAAGATCAAATTACCAGTACACGTGGCTGATGATCCGCTGAAGAGTGTTGTAAGAGGAACGGGTATTGCTTTAAAGAACTACGATCGTTTCCCTTTTGTAATGAGATAATTTTTTAAATTTTAATATTAAGACCTGCCTGCCGGCAGGCAGGTTCTAAATCCTGAAATTGAAACATTTTGTTTTAGGGTTTAGAATTTTTCACATTAAATATTCCAGCTTCGGTGCGTAATATTTTTCTATTCATCCGCCGCTATTTTAACTTCCTGGTATTTATAATACTCCAGGTAATTTGTATCAGTTTTATTGTGCAAAACAGTAAATACCATCACGCCATGTTTGGCAACAGCGCCAATAAGATCACCGGTAAGGTGAATTCACAATACAATAAGATAGAATATTATTTCCGCCTCAAAAAAACAAACGATTCCCTTGTTATTGCCAATGAGCGTTTGTACAATAAGCTGGCGCAGAATTACGACATCCCGGACAGTGTTGCTACAAAAGAAGTAATTGATTCTATAAGAGTAGATTCAATTCTCCAATATAGAAGGTTTATTTATATGCAGGCAAAAGTGGTAGCCAATTCTGTTACCTCCCAAAATAATTATGCAGTGCTGCATAGCGCCAATGCTTCAAAAATGCGGGTAGGAATGGGCGTGGTAGACCCTGTAAATGCAGTGGTGGGTGTAATCACAGAAGTGAGTGGTAATTATGCCGTGGTGATGAGTTTGTTACACAAGGATACAAAGATCAGTGGTAAATTATTTAAGACAGGTGAAACAGGCACCATTAGCTGGGATGGAAAAAATCCTGATATCATTACTTTATCCGGTATTTCAAAAGGAGTGAAAATTGCCAAAGGCGATTCTGTTATTACCAGTGGCTTCAGTGCTATTTATCCAAAAGGGTTATTGCTGGGAAGGATAAGTGAAATATATATGGAACAGGGAACAAGCAATTACAGGGTATTGCTACGTACGGGAGCAAACTTTCATAATCTGGAATATGCGTATGCCATCGACAATTCACAACAACAGGAAATAAACAGGTTATTGGAAAACACGAAAAAAAATAAGTAATAATGCATGAGTAGCCTGGTTAAAAATATTATTCGGTTTTTGCTCTTTATACTGGTACAGGTTTTTGTGCTAGATAAAATTGAGCTGCACCAGATGGTAACACCCTATATCTATTTTCTTTTTATTCTTTGGCTGCCTTTCCGGATACAACGTACCTGGTTAATGCTCATTGGTTTTTTGTTGGGATTCGCATTAGATAGCTTTCACCACCAACCCGGGTTTCATGCAGCGGCTTGTGTACTCATCGCCTATATCAGGCCTTTCGTTATTAATATTCTTATTCCGCAGGAAGGCTCCGATGCCAATTATGAAGAACCATCCATCACGAGCATGGGCGGCTTACTGCCTTATGCTATTTACGCTGGTTTCTTTTCCTTTCTTCACAACGCCTGGCTGTTTTTGCTTGAAGCCTGGCAGTTTGGCAACATCTGGTACTTTCTGGTAAAAACTTTACTGTCAACCGCTGTTTCTCTCTTGCTCATCATTATTACAGATCTGATATTTAACCGCAAGCAGAAATTCAGAACCAATACTGTTTAAAAATTGCTTTACGGTCGACCACCTGAGGCGACAAGGTGGTCGACCGTAAAGCACTGAAAAAAATAACTTTAAGCGTTATAAAGTTCCCAACTTTGTAATACAAAATTTAAACCCCCGCAGGGTAATTATGTCTGTATTTAACCAGTCAAGAAAAAATGTAATCCGGCTCATTTTTGTCGGCATGTTCCTTATTATTATCGTTCGCCTTTTTTCCCTGCAGGTAGTTTCCTCCAAGTATAAAATTATGGCAGAGGACCAGGGTATCTTCCGCAAAGTAGTATACCCCGATCGTGGATTGGTATTTGACCGTAACAAAAAAGCCATTCTTCAAAATGCTACTATTTATGACCTGATGATTACACCGAATAAACTGAAAGGGGTTGATACGGCAGGCATCTGTAATATTTTAAATCTTACCAGGGAGCAGTTCAATAAAAAAGTGGTGGAAGTCATTATTAAAAATGGCCGTACACGGGCATCTGTTTTTGAAGCATTGCTTAATGAAGACAAGATGGCGATGTTAAATGAATCCCTGTATAAATTTGCCCCGGGATTTTATTTGCAGGAGCGGTCGGTACGTGCCTATCCATTTGATGCCGCAGCCAATGTATTAGGATACACAGCAGAAGTAGACACCAATTTCTTAAAAAAATATCCTAAAGATGGATATGTTGCCGGCGATTATGCCGGGATGACAGGCATTGAACGCAGTTATGAAAAGGTACTGATGGGAGAAAGGGGTATTGAATACTGGAAAAGAGATAATAAGAACAGGCTTACAGAAAAAATGGAAGGAGGCGAATTTGATACAGTAGCAGTGGCCGGGCAAAACCTTTTTACATCTATTGATATTGAGCTGCAGGCATTGGGCGAAAAATTAATGCAGAATAAACTGGGTTCTATTGTTGCCATCGATCCTTCAACAGGTGGTATCCTGGCAATGGTAAGTGCGCCTACTTATCAACCCAAATATTTAGCGGGTAATGAACGAAGAAAACATTTCTCCGAATTATTTTTAAATCCCGCACGCCCGTTGCTGAACCGCACGGTAAGTGCAAGTTATGCGCCGGGTTCTACTTTTAAAACATTGCAGGCCCTGGTTGGTTTGCACGAGGGTGTGATAGATACAAAATTCAGTGTTTCCTGTAGTGGCGCCTTTTACGGTTGCGGAAGCGGCCGGCCAATGAAGTGTTTGGATTATGGCACTTTTGATATGCTGCATGCCATCACGCTTTCTGATAACACTTATTTTGCCACCGTTATGCAGAAAGTAATCAACAACCCCAAATATCCAAATATTGACAGCAGCCTGGCTGTATGGAACAGGTACATGCATGCATTTGGATTAGGTAAAAAACTCGGGGTAGATGTACCTTCGGAAAAAACAGGCATGATACCAACCCCTGCTTTTTACAATAAAACCTATGGACAGGGAAAATGGAACTATTGTACTTTTCGTTCGGTAAGTATTGGCCAGGGCGAGGTTACTACAACGCCTATACAGGTGGCCAATGAAATGGCCTACATCGCTAACAAGGGTTGGTATGTAACGCCGCATGTAGTTGACTCTATTGAGGGAGGAGATAAGTTTGGTATATTGGCGCAGTATAGAAAAAGAAACAATGCCATTGATATCCCTGATAGTATTTTTGAAGTAGTACACGAAGGTATGCAGGCCGTAATTGACAGGGGAACGGGAGCAGGTGCACGTGTTCCGGGCATAGCTGTTTGTGGTAAAACCGGTACGGTAGAAAACTACTTTCGTGGAGTGAAACAACCCAACCATTCTTTCTTTTGTGCCTTTGCCCCAAGAGATAATCCTAAAATTGCTATCATGTGCGTGGTGGAAAACAGTGGTCGTTTCGGAGGTACTTATGCCGCGCCCATTATTGGATTAATGATAGAAAAATACCTGAAGGATTCCATTGTAGATAAAGGAAGGTTGGCAAATCTGGAACGATTGTCAAACTTAAACCTGATACCCCCGCGTGTATATGCAGAAATGCGTACGCAGGATTCTATCCGTCATTCCAAAGACTCGGCTTACCTTATGTCAAAAGGTTATATAAAAATGATAAAAGATACATTGGGACTGGATGATGACGAAGTGAAGAAAGAAGACATAGACCAGATGAAAAAAGATAAGCAGGATAAGAAGAATGATCCCAAAGACAGCATTGCAAAAGCCGAAGCAATACTTCCTGCGGAAA
Source organism: Ferruginibacter sp. (assembly GCA_014379905.1). Lineage (GTDB taxonomy): Bacteria > Bacteroidota > Bacteroidia > Chitinophagales > Chitinophagaceae > Ferruginibacter. Next base: position 32,550 of record JACMKX010000165.1, read on the forward strand.
AGAAAAAGCCAACACTTCCTGATACAACAACCACCAACTAATATTTAAGCAGTAACTTATGTCGCAACACAAACCCATCATCACCAAAGGAGTAGATTGGGTAATTATATGGTTATACGCCATCATTTGTTGTATTGGCCTTGTTTGTATTTTTTCCGTAGAATTTAAAGGCAACGACCAGTTTTTTCAAAGCCTGTTTGCTTTCAAAAAAAATTACAGCAAACAAATGATGTTCTTCTGTTTCAGTATTGTTTTAGCCATTTTTATTTTATTAACGGATAGCAAATTTTTTACAGCCACTCCTAATATTCTATACATCATCGGCATTTTACTGATGTCGGCCACATTTGTGTTTGGTAAAAATGTAAGTGGTTCCCGAAGCTGGATACCGCTGGGTTTTATGAATCTTCAACCTGTGGAAACCTGTAAAATATTTACGGCACTGGCTTTGTCAAAATACCTCGCCCAACCGGGTACTGATTTTACCAAAACCCGTTCTCACGCCATTGCAGCAGGCATTTGTTTTTTACCCATTGTATTTTCCCTGCTTCAAAATGAAACGGGTTTGGCACTGGTTTATTTTGCTTTTTTATTGCCTATGTACCGGGAAGGGTTGCCTGCAGGTTACTTAATACTGGGGGCATCATTAGGGGTTTTACTGGTAGTAACATTATTGGTTCCTACCACGCAATTATTAATAGCTATTGCCATTATTGCAGCCGCATGCATATTTTTCCTGTGGCGAAAAATAAAACGCAATCGCAATCTCCTCGTTATCATTATTTCGGTATGGGGCATCAGCGCTTTGTTTGCCGGGGTAGCAGTTCCTTTTTTATTCAGGAGTGTTTTTCAAAAATACCAGGCAGACAGAATATTTAGCATGGTGGGCAGAGATAACCCGTTTATTGAAGCGGATCCGAATACTGTATCTATTGAAGATGCCGCAGCCAACAAAAAGAAAAAAGACGACAAAGAAAACTACAATGTTAAGCAATCCAAAATCGCCATTGGTTCAGGTGGTTTTGCCGGCAAAGGATTTTTAAAAGGCACACAAACCCAGGGCGATTTTGTACCAGAGCAACACACCGATTTTATCTTTACCTCATTAGGAGAAAATTTTGGCTTCATTGGCACCACCATATTAATGTTGCTTTATATGGCTTTTTTATTGCGGGTGATTGTGATTGCAGAACGACAGCGCAGTACCTTCAGCAGGGTATATGCCTATTCCGTAGCAGGACTCATGTTCTTTCATATTGCAGTAAATATTTGTATGACGATCGGCCTGGCCCCCGTAATTGGTATCACATTACCACTCATGAGTTATGGAGGCTCCTCCCTGCTTACATTTACCATTCTTATTTTTATTTTGGTAAAACTAGATAGTGACAGGCAGATGGTGTTGCGGTAACCCCCCAAATCCCCTAAAGGGGGCTTATGAAGTCTTTAATGTTTTAAAGTTCTTTTCAATTATTTTTACTTTTCATTAATTTATAATCGCTCCGTAGAAAGAGGAGCGCTAAATCACCCCTTAAGGTGGCAGGAGGTATATGAAAATAATTCCACTAAGCGAAGGTGCTTTCAGCATAGACAAAACAAAAGTTTTTGTTCCTTTTAATAAAGACAAAGATGATCTGCAGGATCGAACGCAGGGTAGCCTGCTGGTAGAAGTGCAGCCTTTTGTTATTGTTACTTCAAAAGATTTTATTCTACTGGATGCAGGCCTGGGCTTTAGCAATCCCGATGGTGTTTTACAAATTCACCAAAATCTTATTGACAATGGTATCAACCCCACGGAAATAACAAAAGTGCTGATGAGCCATTTGCATAAAGATCATTCCGGCGGTGTGGCCCGGGAAGATAAAATACTCGGCGGCCAATTTATCAGCTTTCCCAACGCAACTTATTATGTAAACAGGCAGGAGCTGGATTATGCCATTGAAAAAGGAAAACCATCTTATACACCCGATGAATTTTTAATACTTCAGTCTGCACCTAATGTACAATTTGTAGAAGGATATGGAAATATTGACGGCTATATCCGCTACGAAACTACCGGTGCACATTGTCCGTACCACATGGCTTTTTGGATCGAAGAAGAAGGGCAGACCATATTTTTTGGCGCAGATGTAGCTCCCCAGTTACAACAAATGAAAAGCAGGTTTATAGCCAAGTACGATTATGATGGAAAAAAATGCATGGAATTGCGAACGAAATGGTGGCAGCAGGCACAGGATGAAAAATGGACCATATTGTTTTATCATGACATAAAAACGCCTTTTATATCTTTCTAATACTGCTACTTTTTTTACAGCCCCGGCTAATTCATTTTATACAACACGAATTCATAGCACGAATGTCACGAAATGAATTCACAACCAAAGTGGATTGAAAACTTTCAAATAATAATGGGGGAAAAAAATAACTGTGGTTACACCCAAGCTTCAAAAAAGGGACTAAGATTAGTAATATTAGTGTCCTTAATCTTATAATCCTCGAATCTAATAAATCCCGATTTTAAAGAGAGGCCTGCCCTAGACAGGGCTGGCCGTTGCTAACCTATGAAAAACACCTACTACAAATGTATAGGAAAAAATATGTAATCCAAGTATTCTTGCGTTTTTTTCCCACGTACTTATACTCCCAAAAGAGTATTTTCCCGTATAAAAGGGCTATATAAAAAAATCCCTTCGCATAAAATTTATGGAAGGGATCTATAAAGAATAAAAAAAATGCGGTTTAATACCCGGGATTTTCCCCGTTTTTCTTCATAGGCCTGTTGTTCATTCCCTGCCTTTGCTGGCGGAGTTGCTTAAGTCTTTCGATCATCTTTTTTCTGAATTCCCCATCTTTGATAAAAAAATCGTTGGTGCGTTGCGGGCCAATGATCTTCGAAAAACGCTCCTGGTATCTTTTTTTGATGTTCAATGCTGCCTGCTGGCGATCCAGTTCAGAAGCATCTGTTTTTACTGCTTTTATTTCGCTATCGTACTGGGCATGTATCGGCCAGAATTTTTTAGCTTCATCTTCCGTCAGCTTTAACTGCTGGGTTATATAAGCTATATATAAAGCCTGTATCTTCTGTTCTTTATTAGGATTAGCAGCTGGTTGGGCAAATGCGCCAAAGCCGCATAATAAAAATAAGAGAGTAAACAATCGTTTCATGGTTCTAAATTAATTATTAAGGTCAAGATTCTTTAATACATCATCCAAAGTATTTTCATTGATCAGGTAATCTTCTGCTTCCGGCAATATTTTATCATCTTCAGTTAAAGAAGCCACCAGCGCGGCATTTACATCCTGTCCTTTGCTTTGCAGGAAGTTTACAATATCTGCATCATTTAAACCGGCCATTTCTTTGTCAAAACTGTTTGTTTTAATAATAGCTTTAGCGCTATCCATTACAGCATTAGTTGATGCTGTAACTACCCCACCACTTTCGTTTTTATTAATGATGAAAATAGTACTTATTGCGATAAGGCCTGTAACCGCGGCCGCCGCAGCATATTTAATGAATTTCCTGGTGCTGTTCATTTGAACAACTTTAGCAGTATTCCGCAATGTTGCGCTGATTTGGCCGGAAAGATCCTCAAAATATCCGGCAGGTACAGTAAATACATTTTTATTACCAATACCGGCTACCAGTTCAGAAATATTATTGGTTTCTGTAATTACATCGCTGCTTCCTTTTTCTTTAATCCGGTTCATAATGGTGGAGGAAAGCTCTTCAAAATAACCCGCTGGTACTGTGTAAACATTCTTATTTCCAATGCCATCTATCAATGCTGATGACTCATCCGTTTGCGCTGTATTTTCGGCCTTAATACGGGCCATAATATTGGAAGAAAGACTGTCAAAGTATCCTTCCGGAACAGCTGCATTTTTTATTGTATCATTTTCAGAATTAGAGATATCAAGTAATAGTAAGGTAGCTAAACTGTCAAAGTATCCTTCCGGCACTTTAAATACATTTACCCTTGGAATAGCTGCTACGGCAGGACTTAATTCCCGGAGTTCATTTATCACGTTATTATCTGGCTGATTCACGGCTTTTAGACGCTGATTTTATTAAAAAGTTTAATGATTGAGAATATAATCCTCTATTTTTTTTACGGCGTGGTGATAACTGGCTTTTAGTGCTCCCTCGCTGGTTTCCAACACTTTACTCATTTTTTCGTAAGGCATTTCTTCAAAATACCGAAGGTTAAATACGGCCTTCTGTTTTTCCGGCAACTGTTGAATGGCTTTCTGAAGTTTCCATTCCAGTTTCTTTTCATCAAAATCCTTATCTGCCACCAGTTTATTACTGATGTAGCTGGAATCATCACTAATAGAAACCGAACTTCTTTTTTTCTGCTGCTCCAAAAAAGTAAGGCTTTCATTGGTTGCTATCCGGTACAACCAGGTATACAACTGGCTGTCTTCCCTGAAATTGTCCAGATTTTTCCAGACCTTAATAAACATATTCTGCAATACATCATTTGCATCTTCATGATCTAGCACCATACGACGAATATGCCAATAGAGTTTTTCCTGGTATTTTTTTATAATCCTGGTATAGGCAGCTTCTTTAGTTGCTTCATTTTTAAACTGGTGCAGCAGTTCAATGTCATCCATATGTTCGGCCATAGAATAAATATGTATTTAGCAAAAATAGCTAAAGCATTTTTCATAGACCCTATTCTGATACATTAGTTTAACGGGTACTAATTAAAGCAACTAGTTAATACAATTACAAAATACTACCGGTAGAGTAAAAAGATATCCTGGGGTTATGAATATCTTTATAAATAGCCATCTTTCTTTTATAACCTGATAAAACTGCAGCCAAATGGAATGGAAAAGACGTTTTAGTTTTAAAATTTTACCAGCTTTTTTAATTGGGCTGCTCTCCATTGCGCATGTTTGCGCACAGCCTCCTGCAACAAAGGGTTAGGTGGTTATAAAAAAGATGATCCCAAATTAAAAGGAAATACTTATGCATTGATAGCAGGTATATCAAAATACCAGGCCAACGAGAGTTATAAAAATCTTCAGTATGCCGATGCAGATGCAAAGGAATTTTACCGGTACCTCGTTTCTGAAAAAGGAGGAAAACTAACCGGCCGCAATGTTGATACTTTATTTAATGAAAATGCCTGCTTCATGGAATTCTGGCGAAAGTTCAACAGGATAAAAGAGAAACTGCAAAAAAACGATGTATTCTATATTTATTTCTCAGGCCATGGCGATGCTTACCGTGCCGACGAAGCTTATTTATTGGCATATGATGCACCGGCGGGCAATGACCGCAATAATTATTCAATCGGTGTGGGGTTGATAGATACTGCTGCCCAGTATAACAAAGAGCCCCCTCTTGCGGAAACTTATTATAGGAAGTCATTGGAGAAAGACCCGAAAAATGCCGCTGCGTATTACCAGCTGGCAACTTTGTATGCTGCAACAAACCCTGGTGACGCAGTTAAAAACTTATTACTGGCTATAGAATACGGCGGGTATACAAAAGCTGATATTGAAGCAGATATTTTATTTGCTGCACTGAAGGAAGAGAAGGATTTTAAAGAGATATTGCAAAAATTAAAGTAACGGTAGGTTTATAATTACGAAAGGCACCAACTCAAAGAGTGGTGCATTTCAATTTATTGTTTCATCAAATTACAACAAATCAGGCGGGTATGTTTTTAATATGTTGCGAACTTTAGAATTTAATTTTACACCGGCATGAACAAATGATGATCCCAATGTTAAATGTGGAGCAAATAAAATACCTAACGTGTTACAATTAAATTTTCCCATTCCGGGTGGCGTTTAATGTAAGCCACAACAAATGGGCAAAGGGGGATGAGTTGCATATTCCTGTCTTTGATCTCATTCAATACTTTTTCTACCATTGCGGTGCCGGCGCCCCGGCCCTCCAGTGCAGGATCCACTTCTGTATGTAACAATGAAATGATGTCGCCATCAATTTCATATTCGACGAGGGAATCCCGGTGTTCAAATTTCATTTCAAAACGGTTTGCAGCTTTGTTGTCGTGCAATGCAATATTCTCAAATTCTGGTTTCATATTGTTTTATTTTTGATGCACAAATAACGCTGTTAAAACTACCCAGTGTTAGCTATGTTACCAGCGCATCCATTTAATAATTTAATGTACCAAATAATCCACTCTTATAATCTTCCATTGCCTGGTTTACTTCTTCCATTGTATTCATTACAAAGTTATCTTTGGCGGCTACGGGTTCATCAATAGGCTGTGCGGATAAAAATAATATTTGTGTATCGGCTTCCGCACAAACCATTATTTCATCGTTCTCTTTTTCAAATACAATTAAATGATGTTCTTCAACTGTTTCCTGGTTTACGCACAATTTTCCCTGGGAAATATATATTAATGTCCAGTAACCAGGCATTGCAGGGAATAATAAACGGGTTCCACCACTAATGCTGCCGGAAACAATGGTTACGGGTGTAAAAGATCTTAATGGGCCGGTTTTTCCGTCATATGTACCTGCAGATAATTTTAAATCAGCGCCATCCTGTTCCAGCACTTTTGGCTGGTCTTCTTTTTTTGCTGCCTGGTAAAAAGGTTCGTCGAGTTTATTCGCTTTGGGCACATTTATCCAGAGCTGGATAAATTCCTGCACCCCACCATTCTTTAAAATCTTATCGCTTGGCCCTTCGCTGTGCAATAAACCTTTACCTGCAAACATCCATTGTACATCTCCCTCTACTACTGTTTCATCGTGCCCTGCATTGTCTTTGTGATAGCCTTCTCCCTGCAATACGATGGTAACCGGAGAAAAGCCACGATGCGGGTGTGGATGAATACGCCGCTCAGAACCTGCGGCGATAGTTTCCGGTAGCTTATGATGTAATACAATAAATGGATTGGCAAAACGAAAATCCATATGTGGCAAAGGTTGAAGCACCGTTTCTTCTTTGGTGATCTGCTTTGCTTTTCCCTGGAGGATATATTCTATTTTCTTTTGCATGATAATTCAAATTGAAGTTAAGGGTTAAGGGTTGAGTGTTAGGAGTTTGTTGCAAACCCGCCACCTTTACCACGTAACCCGCAACATTATTTATGCCTGTTTTACCAACTGTATTTCTCCTTCGTATTTTATTTCTTCTCCCAGCATTACTCCGCCGGTTTCCAATGCGGCATTAAAGTTAATGCCCCAATCCTTACGGTTCAGCTTTCCCGCAAAAGAAAAACCTGCTTTTATATTACCATAGGGATCTGTGGTAATGCCGGCAAATTCTACTTTTAGAGTAATACTTTTCGTTACGTCTTTCATGGTAAGATCTCCGGTAACTTCCAGCTCATCGCCCGCTGCTTTTACCGCTGTGGAGTTGAAGGTAATGTTGGGGTATTTTTCTATTTCAAAAAAATCGCTGTTGCGCAAGTGACCATCTCTTTGTTCATTATTGGTAAAGACAGAGGATACATCAATTGTTGCACTGATGCCTGCCTCGCCAAAATTGTCATTGCCTGTTTCGGCTGTTACATCAAAACTATTGAACCTGCCTGATACATTGCTGATCATAAGGTGCTTGATCTTAAATCCTAATTCACTGTGTGTGGCATCAAGTGCCCATTTTGTTGTTGACATGATTGATTATTTATTATTAATGATTAATTATTTTTAGATGCTGATCCTCGATCCTAGTGAACAGTCTTAACATTTAGAGAATTTTCAAAGTTTCGGACTTCTGCCAGGATCTTGTATCCAGCATCCCTTCTTAAACCAACTCCCCGTATTTTCCATTCTGAAATTCTTCTATTGCTTCATATATTTCTGCCTGGGTATTCATTACAAAGGGGCCGTAGCTGGCAATGGGCTCATTTATAGGTTCACCGCTTAACAATAAGATTACCGCATCTTCAGGGGCAGTTATGTTTATTTCTTCGCCATCATTAGCAAACAAAACAAAACTGTGTTCGTTTACTTTCTTACCATTCACTTCCGCACTACCATTTATTATCAACAGAGCTGTGTTATGGGTTGCATCTACCTTGGTAGTAAAGCTACCGCCTTTGTTCAGTTTAATATCCAACATATTAACGGGAGTATAAGTTTTAGCAGGTCCTTTTATGTCATTCACCTGGCCTGCTATTACGTTTACCACACCGGCATCGTTGGGTAATGTGATTTTACCCATATCTGCTGCTGTAATGGGTTGATAATGTGCTGCTGTTGATTTATCTTTTTTAGGAAGATTAACCCATAGTTGTACCATTTCAAACAAGCCGCCCTTTTTTGAGAATTCGGTTTCATGAAATTCTTTGTGCAGGATGCCAGCACCGGCTGTCATCCACTGTACATCACCCGGATTTATAATTCCCCTGTTACCTGTGCTGTCATTGTGTTCTACACTTCCTTTGTAGGCAATAGTTACTGTTTCAAAACCTTTGTGCGGATGCACATCCACACCTCTTGGTTCATTGGAAGGGCCAAACTCAAAGGCAGCAGCAAAGTCAAGCATTAAAAAAGGGCTCATTCTGCGCTGCGAAATATTGGCACCCGGTATAAAGTTGTATACTCTGAAACCATCACCCACCATACCTGGTTTTGCAGGTTTTTCTATTATTCTTTCTATATTTTTTTGCATGGTATATTTTTTTAAATGTTATTGTATTTTTATGTTCAATCCTGCATTTTTTAATGCATCATCCTTAAAACTAAAAGATGGTTTATTTCGTTTTCTTTTTTCAGCAATGGCATTGCTAATCATCGGTGCAACCTGGTTGGAATCATCATCTGTTATAAAAACAGTCTTATCATCCTGCAGGCTGAATATTTTTTCCAGTTTGGTTCGTTCTTCTGCCATTACGGCGTCACTAAAAACTACTGAATCAAAATTTGATTGCTGAAATTTTTCGATGGCTTGTTCATCCGATGTTACTATTACGGTTTGAAAGCTGTTCTGTAATTGTTCAACCAGTGCAGCATTGCGGTGTTCGTTTTTGCCAAAAATGAGAGTGGTTGTTTTGTTCATTGTATGTCCTTTTTTTTATAAAGCAAAAGTACAACCCTGAGGGTGCGGTTGCCAATAATGTAGGTTAAGGAAAAAACTTAATGCACATTAAGCATTATTGAAGGCAGGCTGCCGGTGAACGGGTTTTGTGAGAAACTGGAAAATACTGCAAAGTAGCTTTAAAGTCACTGATTCTTTACCACCTTAACTTGTTTAGGATCCGCTGAAGGTTTCAACAAAACAAAAAACGGAAGTGCGAACCACCTGTCTTTTGAAGAGTGCTGCCCGGCTCCTTACTTTTTTGAAGCAGGCTGGTTGAGCATTTTGCTTAAAAACTCAGGCGTAACCCCGATATAGGAAGCAATATACTTTTGAGGCAGGCTGAGGAAAAGCGAAGGGTAGAGCTCTACAAAGTAACCGTAACGGTCTTTGGCGGGTAAGTTTAAGTTGCTCGACAATCTTTGCTGGTAGGCGGCCAAAGCATTTTCTGCCAGGATGCGGAAGAAGCGTTCAAATTTGGGAATCTTCTCAAATAATATGTCAATTGAATTCCTGGAAATTTCTACTATTTCCGTGTCTTCGATGGCATCTATAAAAAGATTGCCTGGTTGTTGTTTATGATAGCTGTAAAGGTCACCGATCCACCAGCCGGCCGGGGCAAACTGGATAATGTGTTCAAAACCGTTTTTATCTACTGAATACATACGAAGTAAGCCAGACAGTACAAATTTTGCAGATTGATTGATATCCCCCTCCTGCGTGAGCAATTGTTTTTTGCGGATTTTTTTAGGTTGAAGGAGGGATAAGAAAAAATTTTCTTCTTCAGTTGTGAGCTGAATGTATTTTGAAATAGACTGAAGCAGCAGTAGAGGTGATTGCATTAGCAATATTTGCGTTCACTGCAAAATACGACAGGTTTTGGCTACGGCAAAATATAGATAGGAAGGCTGATTTTTCTTTTGCTCCCGTCCTCACGCCTTATTCAGGTCTTCTATCAACTGCGCTAATTTTATTTCTTCCAGCACCTTTCTTTTTGTAAGCGGGCCATCATCGCACCATTTTACCAGCCGGATGGAGCCGTCAACAATTTCAATACCGGTGATATCACCATCATCAAAACAACAACAACCCGAATTAAAATAACAAGGTTTCAATGTTTCTCTTTGCTGGCTGGTGTCAATTTTATTGCTGGGATGACCGTAGTAACGGCCGGATGCAAATACCGGGCTATGTGTATGCCCGGTAATGAGTAGCATGTCTTTTTCCTGGCTGCTCCAGCCATACATCATTTTATTGTGGCCGTTTCTCAGCGAAAAATCTTTACTGGCAGAATTGATATTAACCCGCAGGTATCGTTGTATAGGCATCCATATATGCGCCACGAGCCAGGTACTGACAGCATTGTTATCACTCATCAGGTCGCCCTGGTGGCCATGCGTTAAAAAAATATTGAAAGGAATTTTTAACCCTTTTACTTTTAAAACAATGCCTTCATAAATTTTTAAAGGAGAACCAAAATATTTTTTCAGGTAAAAGCTAACGGCAAAAATATCTTTCCAGATGATATCGTGGTTGCCAAAGGTTTTGTAAAAGCGGTTGGGGAAAAAAGCTGATTCTGCTGCAAAAGCTTTTTCATTTTTTGGCAACAGGTCTGCGGGTTGAAATTTCCATAACTCCTCACTGTCTCCCAGGCTTATGAAGGTGAAGCCCTCCTTGTAATAATGTCCCAGTGCTTTAATATAATTTGTTTCACTGGCATTAAAGTCATCCGCCCAGCTTTTATTCCCTTTATGCTGATCGCTAAAAATGATGAATTTATCTTTGGCAAGATCAATATCCAGCAACTTTACATTATTGTCTTTTTCTTCCAGCCCTTTTTTATATAATGCAGAAAGAGAACTATACACTGTTGACTGCTTTGGGGAAGCAGCCAGTTTATTCCCCATCCAGGTAAGGGGCTTTTTAAGGAAATATTGTAAAATTTTTCTCATCGGGTAAAATACTTTCCAATAACCGGCATTCTTGCCAATTCCTTTGCTTCAATTTTGCCAACAAACCATGTAAAAAAACCCATTAATAGCACACCTGATATAATGGAGAACCACAAGGCCGGGCTTATCCATTTTACCAGGGCAATATGCAAGCCATAGATAAGTACAACCAATACTATATAAGAAACCAGTTTTTTTACAGCATATGGTACAGGATAATATTTCTGCCCGAGTTTATAACTCATGATCATCATAATTAGGTAGCAGGCAAAAGTTGCAAGTGCAGCTCCGGTGTAGTGCCATACCGGAATAAGCAATACATTCAACACGATGGTAACAACTGCACCCGCAATGGTAATGTAAGCGCCATACCTGTTTTTATTGGTGAGCTTGTACCACACACTAAGGTTATAATAAATACCAAGAAAAACATTTCCCAAAGCCAGCAGGGGTACCACATCCAGGCCTTCGGCCCATCGCTTATTGGCAAACTCAATAAATATCCAGCGAAAAATATCAAGAAATAAACCAATGAATAAAAACATAAAGCAACAGGCGATCACAAAAAATTTCATCACCCTGGCATAAGTGCGCTGGGCATTTTCATTTTTACTTTGGTTAAAAAAGAAAGGTTCTGCTGCCATGCGGAATGCCTGTATCATAATAGTGATGAGCAAAGCGATGCGGAAAATATTGGCAAAAATACCCAACTCATGATCAGCCTGTTGCTGGGGCAGGTCTACTACATGACGATAGATCATGCGGCTTAACACATCGTTCACCATGCCTCCCAACCCAACAATGATAAGAGGCATGCTGTATTTCATTACTTCTTTCCACAATACTTTATCGAAGCTGAAAGAGATCTGCCTTATTTCTTTTGATAAGATGACCAGCGTAAACAAACTGCCACATAAATTTCCTAACAGGTAATATCCCAAACCCACCTCGGGTTTATAAACAAGGCTCAACCATCCGTCGGGATTTTTTGCAACAATGCCCGGAGCAAAACCCAGGAAAAATATTACTACTGAAAGATTGATGACGATACCGGCAATTCTTGCGAGTGCGTATCTTTTGGGCCTGTTCTCCTGGCGCAATTTCGCAAAAGGAAGTGTGTTGAGATTGTCAACTGCAATGATGGCAATCATCCAGTATAAATATTCAGGATGCCGCTCCAGGTCGGCAGCATCACTCAGCCATCCTTTGCTAAATAATAAAAGCAGGCTAAATAAAATAGTACTAAAAAAGAGTGAGATGGATAATGTGCTGTATAATTTCTGCCGGTCATGCGTTTGGGAAAACCGGAAATAGGCTGTTTCCATTCCATATGAATACAGTACGTTAAAAAAAGGGATCAAAGTATATACCTGTACGAGATCAGCTGTTTTTTCGGGCATGGCTACAAAAAACGGCAATGCCATATTCATGATATATCCTAAAAACCTGCTTGCAATGGTTGGTACCCCATACCACAATGTTTGCCCCGCTAATTGTTTGATACCTGCCAATGGATTTTAAATTTATTCAAAATTACACGAATGAAATGAATTGCACGAATTGTTCATGGTTGATAGATCATAGTTGATGGAAAGATGCCAACTTTCTATCTTCTTCATTTTCCACCACGAATTACATGATTTTTTTAGCGCCTGCCAGCTTTTAGCATAAGAGGTTAACCTACTTTATTATTCCTTATTGGATGTTTCTTATTTCAGTGTTTAAAAAACACGGGGCCATCCGGGCCAAACCGTTTGCTCTTTGTAAAAGAAGTATCGGTTAACGTATACAAAAAATAACTGAGTTCATTTTTTTGCAGCGGGGTAAGTTTAATGGGCGAACCCAGGTTGCTATCCAATCCTTTGGGCTGGGCTGCTGTTACTTTCATGTAATGATCCACTACCTGTGGTACAGAAAAAATGCTGCCATCATGCATATAGGGATAACTGTACTGCACATTGCGAAGGCTGGGAACTTTAAATTTAAGGGAATCTCCGGCCAGCCCGGTTATCATCATTCGGCCATTGTCTTTAAACCGGTTTATGGGCCGGCCATTGTTTCTAAAACTATTATCTGTAAACAATGGTTCTTTGTGGCAACTGGCGCAATGCACTTTAAAGTGTTTGTAACCATTTGCTTCAAACCTGCTAAAGCTATCCCTTCCGTTCATTACCCTGTCATATTTACTGTTGGCAGTTATCAGGCTGCCGGTAAACTGCGCCAATGCTTTCAACATACGCTGACTGGTAATATTCGCATCGCCGAAAGCTTTTTTAAACAGCCGCTTATAAGAAGTGTCCGCTTTTAAAAATAATAGTACTGTATCCAATGCACTGCCCATTTCATTGGGTGCCGTTAATGGTGAAAGGGGTTGCACTTCTATATGATTGATGCCGCCATCCCAGTGATAAGCCGTCATCCAGGCAAGGTTCATCAATGCAGGGGCATTGCGGGTGGTAAAAGTATTGAGCACACCATGGCTAAGGTCGTGATCAAAAGTGGCAAATCCGGCGAAAGGCTGGTGACAGCTGGCGCAGCTTATTTCTTTATCACTGCTGAGGCGGGGGTCGTAAAATAATTTTTTACCCAGTTGGAAGCCTTCTTCTGTCAGTTTATTTTTTGCAAAAATATCTGTAGGAGGTTTTGGCCACCCGGTAGGAATAACGAATTTAAGTGGTGTTGGTGCGTAGGGACCATAGCCGTCATCATTTGTTGCGCTTATAAATACAAGGGCAGCGGCAATAAATAAAAAAAATGATATGAGGACTTTTATCTTCAATGTTTATTCGATGCTTTTGATGGAAAACATACCCTGGAAATTATCTGCTGCTTTTATGGCAAGCCTTCCCGGTGTCATGAGTAATGCCTGGTCTGCAATTTTGATATCACTAATGCCTTTCCAATATTTATCAAGGTCGATGTTGACAATGATGGTGTGTTTACTACCTGCTTTTACTTCCAGTTTCCGTGGAAAGGGAAGCGTGATGCGTCTTGCCACATTATTAGGGAAGCGATAACCTCCTACATGATGTTCAATTCTGCCGAGATCGGCTTTCGATGCGGGCGAATACCCTTCCAGCTTAAAAAATATGTAGCCGGAGTTCCAGGTCCAGAACATGCCATTCAAAGGATCCAGCGCCTCATCCTGGGCACCGCTACAGTTTAAAGCGCTGTCTACACCAATGGTAAAATCCAGGGAATGATAATTTCCATTTGATGATGGAAATACAATGCTGTCTGTATTGCCAGCATCCATCAGTAATACCCTTTCATTAAAAAGCATCACATCATCTCCTTTAAACAAAATATTGCTGATGTAATATTTTAACCTGGTCACCTGGTATGCTTCATTAAAGCCATTCGTATAGCTGCTGTCATTCAACAGCAGCGGTTTGCCGTTTGCAGTAATATTAAATTTAAACGAAACCTGGGCATAAGAAAACAGGTTGCATAGCAATACAAATGCAATACAACTACAAATTTTTTTAAATAGAGATCTAATCATTCAATCCCGGTTTTTTTCTTGCCTGTTTTATGCCTGAGTTTATCTTCTTGCTCTCCAGTCTTTTTAATTTACTGGCCAGACTTGGTTTGCTTGCTTTTCTTTTTTTGGGAATGATAAGCGCCTTTTCAACCAGTGCATTCATTTTTTTTACTACAATTTCCTTATTGGCCAGCTGGCTCCTGGCCTCCTGGCTTTTTACGAGCAGCATGCCTTCGGCATTAATCCTATTGGAAAGTTTCTCAACCATCCTTATTTTTTCTTCTTCCGAAAAAAGCGCAGAGCTATCTATATGCCAATAACCCTCCACCATGGTTTCCACTTTGTTCACATTCTGACCACCTTTGCCTCCGCTGCGGGCTGTTTTAAATTTTATTTCCGTATATATGTCAGGCATGGCACCAAATTTACCTACAAATACAGCAATTTGCAGTAAATGAGGGTTTTAATACCGTTAATATTTCGGTAAGTAGGAAAAAAAACACATTTTTGCATCAAACCAAACGGTGGAATTTTGAAAGGCATCATCTATCACTCATTAACGGAAAAAAAGAAGCAGGGCAAAAAAAGCTTTGCAGTACTCATTGATCCCGATAAGGTGAATGACAGCAATATGGAGCAACTCATTGAGCTGGCAGTAGAGGCTAAAGTGGATTATTTTTTTGTAGGCGGAAGCCTGGTTATTTCTGACAACCTGGATAATTGTATCCAGCTCATTAAAAGTCGTTGTGCTATTCCGGTAATATTGTTTCCCGGCAGCCCCAGCCAGCTAAGTAAATATGCTGATTCATTATTATACCTTTCCCTTATCAGTGGGCGTAATCCTGAGTTACTGATTGGGCAGCACGTTGTAAGTGCACCTGTTGTTAGAAAAAGCGGGCTGGAAATTATGCCTACAGGCTATATGGTAATTGATGGAGGTGCCCCTACTACGGTTTCCTATATCAGCAATGCCGCTCCTTTACCGGCCGATAAAAACGAAATTGCTATGTGTACGGCCATGGCCGGAGAAATGCTGGGTATGAAACTGATTTATATGGATGCAGGCAGCGGTGCCAAAAAAGCCATCCACGAACAAATGATCGCAAAAGTAGCCGGCTGTATAGATGTTCCGCTTATCATTGGTGGTGGTATAACCACCCCTGAAAAAGCTTACCTCAATTGCAAGGCAGGTGCCGATGTAATTGTGGTGGGCAATGCTATTGAAAAAGATGCTTCGCTCATCAAAGAAATTGCAGCAGCGGTGCACAGGGTTAATAAGGTCGAGACTGAAGGTCAGACGAGTGTGGTCTAGGGTCGGGACTGAAGGTCAGACCTGTTTCTATAACGGTTATTTATTTAAACAGATTCTATGAAAACACTTGCATCCCTGGCATTGATTATTATCACTTTTTCTGCGTGCTCGCAATCCTATAAATCATCAGATTTTAAAACATACTCCACTGAAGCGTACACCGTGCAATACCCGGCCAATTGGAGAATTGACACTTCTAAACAGAATAAAGCTGAATTTTCGATCTTTTCTCCTAAAGAAACCCTTGTAGATAAGTTCAGTGAAAATATAAACCTCATCATACAGGACTTTAAGGGGCAAAATATTGATCTGAAGAAATATGCACAGATCTCTGAGGAACAAATAAAAGCAAATGCGAAAGATCTGGAAAAATTTTCTATGAAGAAGATCCGTGTGCCGGTTCAAAGGAGTATTATAAACTGACTTATGAAATGACCTACGGTAATTTCAAATTATTTACTGAGCAATATTATTTCATGAAAAATGAAAAAGCATTCGTTATTACTTTTAGTTCAGAAACAGGAAAATCAAAAATTACAGGCGAAAAAATATCAGCTTCTTTCAATTTGGCAAAATAAACTATAACGGGAGTTTTGTAAGTCAGACAAGTTGCTGAGCCCAAAGAAAAAAGGAGAACAAAGATTTTTACCCTGTTCTCCTTTTATTACCTCGGTTTATTATCAAATCTTTTCCGCTTTAGCTCCTTATTCTCTTTGCAATAAATACCGCGTCTGACCTGCGGTGACGACCCTAGCGATTTAATTTCTCCACCCTCGACGGTGTTTCTTTTCCACTCACAATTCCTTTGCTGCTGATGGCTATGGCTTTTATGACTTCTGTCATATTAGCCATATCCAGCGTTTCTATTTCATCGTCTGCTGTATGATAAAATTTTTCTGTATCCATTTTACTGGTGCTGATGGTGTGTGCCGGTACGCCCAATGCAGCGAGGGTTGCATTATCTGACCGGTAAAATAAATTTTGTTTTGGATAAGGGTCCGGTTCAAAATGAAATTGACTGCCTGATAAATTTCCCTGTAATATTTTTCCGAAATCAGATTTTTCATAACCGGTGATGTAAGCACTGTTTTTTCCCCACTGGCTTTCGGTACCTATCATTTCTATGTTGAACATGGCAACTGTTTTATCTGCATTGATCTGTCTGGAAAAATATTGCGAACCAAAACCTCCAATTTCTTCTGCGGTAAATGCAATAAATACCAATGTGCGCTCATTGTTTTTTTCTTTGGTAAAATAGTTGGCCAGCATCATTACAGCGGTAGTACCTGCCGCATCATCGTTGGCGCCATTGTATACAGAATCCCCGTCTGCCGTTGCTTTACCTATGCCAATATGATCGTAGTGACCCGAGAAAACAACGAGCTCCTCTTTTTTCGATTTGCCAGGTAATATCCCTATTACATTTGCGAGGGAAGACTGACTGATCTCGTGTAGCACATCAAAACTGTAAGTAGCCGCATCTTTATCACTTAATACAAAAACCACGGATGCTTTTTCTTCAAAACTATCTCTCTTAAAACGTTTTAGCCGGCTAAAATTTTTTGCCTGCCCGGTGTTTACCAGTACCAATGTTTTTTCATTGGCAGAGATTATCTTATTGGCTTCTGCCATCAGGTTGGCTCCTGTATCAATCACTATTTTCTTATAGCCGCTTTTTTCATCCAGCTTTAACGCGGCCTGTGTGGTTACCGCAATAATATCATTGGTTAAAACAGCCTCCCCGTTAATTGTGCCGGTAGCAGAAATAAATTTTGCCTTGGTCATCTTAAAAGACTGTTTATAAGTAGTGAGCCCGTTAAAAAATTGCAGGCCTGCCTTTTTAAATTCAGCGGCAATAAAATCTGCGGCCTTATCTATTTCCGGGCTAAAGGTTTTGCGGCCTTTCATTTCATCTGCTGCCAGTACTCGTTCAATCCGCTCTACTTCAGCAACATTAATGATCTTATCAAGATTGTTTTGCGCCGAAGCAAGAAAACCGGAAAGGATCAATCCGCCGGTTATTAAAAGTTTATTCATCATGTTATAGGTTGATATATTATTGATTACACGAATTTAATTAGCACATTAGCTAATTAGAGACTCATCATCTCCTTAAACTTAACCGCCTGCCTCCGGCTTACTTCAATTTTTTCACCAGCTTTCAGATCAAGCAGTAAACCACCATTGAAATAGGGTTCTACTTTTTCTATCATGCGCATGTTAACGATGTGTTTGCGGTTGGCCCGGAAAAACACCTTGTCATCAAGCCGGTCTTCCAGCGCATTCAACGATTTTAAGATGAGTGGCTTATTCGGACCAAAATATACTTTGGCATAGTTACCCACGCTTTCAAACAAACGCACTTCGCTCAGTTTTACGAACCAGCAACGTTCGCCGTCTTTTACAAATACCTGGTCATTTTCGCTTAACATACCACGGTTGCTACCTGCCATAGCTGCTGCCAGTTCTTTTTCTTCTGCCAGCTGTAGTTTATGTAAGGCATCTGCCAGGCGCTTGGGCTCTACCGGTTTCATGAGATAATCCAGGGCATTTACTTCAAATGCTTTTAATGCAAATTCATCGTAAGCAGTGGTGAAAATTACATGCGGTGCCTTTTCCAGTTCCATCAACATATCGAAACCCGTTTTACCAGGCATTTGTATGTCCAGGAAAATAAGGTCCGGCATAAGGCTCTCTATCTTTTCAATACCTTCTGCAGCATTGGCCGCTTCCCCTATTACTTCCACTTCGGGAAAGTCGCTCAATAATTTTTTTAATTCATTCCTCGCTAATCTTTCGTCGTCAATAATGATTGCTTTGTGCATCTTAAATAGAAATTTTAATTCTGTAAGTTATAAAAAACTGGCCACGGGCATAATCACTTTTGATTCTACCATATTGCCATTGATCTCTCTTATCTGGAATTGCGCCTTACCCTGGTATAAAAGGTTCAGCCTGTCCTGTGTACTTTTAATACCAAAACCTTCTTTTGTTTCGTGGGCATGGCCATTTAATGTACCCGAATTTTGCACAATGAGTTCATGATGGTGATCATTGAATTCGGAAATTACTTTTATCAACCCGCCATTTATTTGCCGGCTGATGCCATGCTTGATAGCATTCTCCACCAGTGTTTGCAACATCATAGGCGGTACGGGCTGATTGAGGGTATCTTCATCAATATCCATTTCAATACTCAGTCTTTCTTCAAAGCGCATATGTTCCAGGGCCAGGTAATCTTTAACGATATCCAGTTCCTGTTGCAACGGCACAGTTTCCATTTTTTCGGCCTGCATACTGCTGCGCAAAATATTACTCAACTCAGTAATGGCTCTCCTTGCTCTTTCAGGATTTTCATCCACCAGTGCACGGATACTGTTTAAAGCATTAAAAATAAAGTGAGGATTGATATGTGCCTTAATGGTTTTCAATTCCAATTCCTTTACCACGGCTTCCAGTCGGAAAGTATCCAATTCCTGCGAACGGGTGCGTTCTACATAGTGGTAAATATAATAGATCATATTCCACACCAGCAATAACCAAAGTGCATTGAAGCTGCTAAAAAACAGGCGCTGCATTTTAGTGTATTTCTGCAATCTTTCCGGGTTAAATTTAAGCAGGTAATCCATAGCTTCCATAGCTACTCCATATAAAATTGCAAAAAGCAGCGTGAGTATAAGCAGGTAGGCAATCTGAGTTTTTAAGGGCTTTTCCAGCACTTTGAGGCTATGAATATTCAGCCGCATTACATGACTTATCAATACACCAAGGGCACAACTTGTTAGCAGGCTCAGCATGTACAGTTGTGTCGCTTCACCAAAAGTGGTTACGAAAAAAATGCTGATGGCAACATTCGTCGACCAGCCAATGATCTGGCACCACCAATACCTGGAAATTTTATTGAGCATATTTTACAAATCTATACTGCTTGTTCAATTATAAATTTACGCATTTGATTAATGGCTAAATGCTGTTGTAAGAGGCAGCAGCAGCTGCTGTAACAAGCTATTATCAACAATGTAGCAAAAAATCAGCAGGAACATTCATTGGGATGAAATCATATGTAATAAAGTGACATGTATGTTTGTAGAGCGTACAGTTTATCAGGAATAGGGAACCAGGATTTAGGATGCGCATTGGAGGCAGCTAATCCTCCTTACAAATTCCTTTCAACTAATTACCAGATAAGTTAGTTTTACAGCATAATAACATCATAAATGGCCAATTCTAATTTAAATAGTGACGCAGGAGGAATGAATCCTGCAGACAAAGAGTTTGAAAACAATATCAGGCCAGGGGTGATTGACGATTTCAGCGGGCAATTGCAAACCATTGAAAACCTTCGGGTATTTATTAAAGCCGCCAAACAAAGGGGTGAAGCACTGGATCATATTTTATTTCATGGTCCCCCAGGGCTGGGCAAGACTACGCTGAGTCGCATTGTAGCCAACGAACTGGGGGTAAGCATAAAGGAAACCAGTGGACCGGTTATTGAAAAGCCTGCCGACCTTGCCGGCCTGCTTACCAACCTGGAGCCAAATGATGTATTGTTTATAGATGAGATTCACCGCTTAAGCACCGTTGTAGAAGAATACCTGTATGCTGCCATGGAAGATTTTCGCATTGACATCATGATCGATAGCGGACCCAGTGCCCGCAGCGTGCAGATCAACCTTAATCCGTTTACATTGGTAGGCGCCACTACCCGGAGCGGTTTATTAACAGCACCTTTGTTATCAAGATTTGGTATTAAATCACGACTGGAATATTATGATGCCAAAACACTAAAAAATATATTGCTTCGCAGTGCCGGTATTTTAAATACTAAAATAACCAGCGATGCTGCCGCAGAAATTGCCGGCCGAAGTCGTGGTACTCCCCGTATTTCCAATGGTTTACTAAGACGGGTGCGTGACTTTGCACAGGTACTGGGCAATGGCGTGATAGACATGAATATTACAGAACATGCTTTGAAGGCCTTGAATGTAGATGCCTACGGTCTGGACGATATGGATAACCGTATCCTGACTACCATCATAGATAAATTTAAAGGTGGGCCTGTAGGTATTACCACCATTGCTACGGCAGTGGGTGAAGAACCTGGCACGCTGGAAGAAGTGTATGAACCATTTTTGATACAGGAAGGATTTTTGCAACGCACATCACGCGGAAGGGAAGTAACCGCAAAAGCTTATGCGCACCTGGGACGAAACCAACAGATGGGAAATGGGCAGCCGAATTTGTTTGGGAGAGGGATTTAGAAAGTCCATGGGGCCAAAGTCGATAGACCGGCTTTAGAATTTGAATAACGAAATGAATGTGTGAAAGAATAATTTTTAACCACGGGGAAAGCGGAATAAGGCACAGGGAACTCGGAGCGACGCTGTATATGCTGTAGTGTATTTTTCTCTGATCCTATGTAGTTATTAAAATAAAAAAAGAGGCTGCATTTTTTTATGCAGCCTCTTCCACTATATAAGTTTCATCTATTCACTTTCTACCAATCTGAAACCATTACCGTGAATATTCACGATCTCCAGCTTGGAATCTTCTTTTAAATACTTACGCAATTTGGCAATGTATACATCCATGCTGCGGCCATTAAAATAGGTATCGCTTCCCCATATTTTTTTAAGGGCTGCTTCCCTTGGCAACAGGTCATTTTTGTATTCTGACAGCATTTTAAGCAATTCATTTTCTTTTGGAGAAAGCGTTTGTGTTTTACCATTTACGGTTAACTCACGCAGGCGTGGATTAAAATGATAAGAACCCAGGTCAAATTCTGCATTCACTTCTTCCTTATGCATTTCTTCATTACGTTTTAAGATCGCTTTGATTTTGTGCAGTAATACCTCACTGTCAAAAGGTTTGGTGATATAATCATCTGCACCCAATTTGTATCCCTGTATGATATCATCTTTCATTGTTTTTGCACTCAGGAAAAACAGGGGTACATCAGGATTTATATCTCTTATTTCTTCTGCTACAGTAAATCCGTCCATATTGGGCATCATTACATCCAGCAGGCAGATATCAAATTTTTCTCTTTGAAAAGCTGCCAGGCCCAGGCGGCCGTCTCTTTCAAGGGTAACGTCGTAGTCATTCAATTCTAAATAGTTCTTTAATACCATGCCCAGATTTGTGTCATCTTCGCACAATAAAATTTTTGGTTTAGCTGCATCCATGTCTTTTCGTTTTTTACAAATAAAATTATTCTGTTATTTATACCACTAATATAATGCCTAAATTTTTGTTAACCCTTTAGAAATTTATGATTTCATTCAGTCGCGAAGGCGCAAAGACGCTAAGTGGAGATTTTATTCCTATATGATCTTGCGAATTGTTATTTATTAAACCAGCGCTTTTGAAAATACTTTCAAAATAATTTTACCGGTCTATAGGCCATGGACTATGGACTATTGATCCTTTCTCCCAACAAACTGCTTGTCCGTCAACGTTTTTAAAAAGGCCACCAAATCGGCATTGTCCTGGTTACTAAGCTGCAGTGGCTGCAGGAGCAGGGTATCCATGTTAAGCGGATCTTCTACAAACATGTACGGATTGTTGTAATACTGCACTACCTGCTCCAGTGTTTTAAATCTTCCGTCGTGCATATAAGGGCCGGTTACTGCCACGTTCCTTAAGCCCGGTGTTTTAAATCGTCCCAGGTCTTTTTGTTCTTTGGTTATTAAAAAACGGCCTTCATCTTTTTGAGAAATGCCATTATAAAGACCGATATTTTTAAATTCGTCATTGGTAAAATCTTCGGTAGAATGGCAATCAAAACATTTTGCCCTGTTACTAATGAACAGCTGGCGGCCGTTTTCTTCCTGTTGCGATAATTCCCCTTTACCATTGGCCCAATCATCAAATTTGCTCTTGTCTGTTTCCAGGGTTTTTTCAAAAGCGGCAAAGGCAGCACCCAGGTTTTGGGCATTGGGTAACTGGCCAAAAACCTTTTTAAACAGTTTCCGGTATCTTTCCGAACGGTTGAGCCTTTCCACGGCTACTGTAATTGCTAGTCCCATTTCATCCGGGTTTGCAATAGGTATGAGCGCCTGTTCTTCCAAAGTTTTTGCTCTTCCATCCCAGAAAAAGTAAGGGCGGTTCTTCATGTTTAAAACGGAAGGCGTATTTCTTGAAGTGAGTTTACCGTAGATGCCGGTGCTGAAAGCCACTGTATCTGCGAATGCAAAATCAGGTTTGTGGCAACTTGCGCAGCTAACGCTTGAATCTTTGGAAAGCATTTTTTCTGAAAATAGTTGTTTGCCAAGATCTGCGCGGGTTTTTATTTTCCTGCCGGGCTCGTCAAAAGATATAGTCAACGCAGCTATGAGCACAATTGTAAAAAATATTATGACAGGCATCCTCTTCATCATTTCAAAATTACGCAGATTTATTTTTTAGAAACAGAACAAAAGGAAAGTAGAACACAGAATTATATTAAACTTGTAAAACGTCTCCACGACTAAACGTCAGATAAATACCGTGTAGACGGTAAGGCGTGATTGCCTCCGGCAATCGGCATTCATCTGTTCAATCAGTATCATCTGCGTTCTATTTCTTTCTTTTTATTGGAGTAATCTGTAACTTTCAAAAAAAATATTCCATGTCGGATAAAAATAAATTTATAGAAGATATTAAGAACGGGTACAGCTTCAAAGGTGAATCTGTAAAAATTGGGGCTGCCATACTTGATGGAGAAGTAGTGCCCGAAGCCGGCATCTACCTTCCCCTAAAAACCTTGAACCGCCACGGATTGATTGCAGGTGCCACCGGAACCGGTAAAACAAAAACATTGCAGACCATCAGTGAATTTTTAAGTGACGCCAGTGTGCCTGTGATGTTAATGGATATCAAGGGCGATTTAAGTGGTATTGCTGCAGCAGGATCGGTGAATGATAAACTTACAGAACGATACCAAAAATTGCAACTGGATTATAAACCCGAAGCATTCCCTTCCGAATTATTGTCACTTACCGGTAAAGATGGTGTGCGTTTAAGAGCTACCGTTAGCGAATTCGGCCCGGTATTGCTTAATAAAATACTAGGACTCAATGATACCCAGGGTGGCATAGTAGCCCTTATCTTTAAATACTGCGATGATCAGAAGCTGCCCCTGCTGAACCTGAAAGATTTTATAAAAGTACTGCAGTATGTTGGCAATGAAGGCAAGGCCGAAATTGAAAGGGAATATGGTAAAATATCTACCACCAGTACGGGAACCATCTTAAGAAAGGTGATAGAATTGCAACAACAGGGTGCTGATATTTTTTTTGGTGAAAGAAGTTTTGAAGTGGCCGACCTTATGCGCATCAGCGAGGATGGCCGTGGTATGATCAATATTTTAAGGGTTACCGACCTCCAGGACAGGCCCAAACTCTTTTCCACTTTTATGTTGCAGCTCCTGGCAGAACTATATGCAAGCAGCCCGGAAGAAGGGGACCTGGATAAACCCAAACTGGTGATGTTCATAGATGAAGCCCATCTTATTTTCCAGGAAGCAAGCAGCGATTTGCTGGAACAAATAGAAACAATCATTAAACTGATCCGCTCCAAAGGCATCGGCATTTTCTTTTGTACCCAAAATCCCATGGATGTGCCGGCCGCGGTATTGGGACAACTTGGCTTAAAAGTGCAACATGCTTTAAGGGCATTTACAGCGGCCGACAGGAAAGTGATTAAACAAACGGCAGAGAACTACCCCGAAACTGATTATTACAAAACGGAGGACCTTATTACCCAGCTGGGCATTGGGGAGGCGCTGGTTACCATGCTAAATGAAAAAGGAATACCTACCCCGCTGGCCCATACAATGCTGTGCTCACCAAGAAGCCGGATGGATGTATTGACAGCAGGTGAAATCAGTAATATTTTGAACCAAAGCAAGCTGGTTGAAAAATATAATAAGGAGGTGGACAGCAAAAGTGCTTATGAAATATTGACTGAAAAACTAAATGAAGCTGCAGAAAATCCTCCACCGGAAACCCGCAAAAACACGAAGGAAGAATTAACCACTTTTGAGAAAATAACCAGCAATACAGTGGTAAAAAGTATGGCCAGAACAGCTGGAAAAAGCATCGTCAGGTCGCTTTTAGGGGCACTTGGGCTGGGGGGTAAGACGAGTAGAAAAAAGACTAGCTGGTTTTGACTTTGAATTAAGTTATACACATTTATAATAATCAATTGAGGTTTAAAATCTTTTTATAAATAATTATAAACCAATTATTTGGAGATGTAATCTAAGACCGATTCGTTAAATTTCTAAGGCCTTTGTAGTAATATTTCTACAAATACTTTATAAAATACTTGGATAATATAAAAGTGCGCATTATCTTCGTTTCGGTTTTTCATAGGATATTGGATTTTAAAGCGGGACTAGATTTCTATCTTGGTCCCTTTTTTATTTTACCCCTGCCCGTTTTTGCGTTTTTCAACCAGGCCCTCTGCGGTTTGATGCAGTTTTTCTTCCGCTTGTAAAAACAGGATTACCTGCCAGCTGTCTTTTTGTTTTGTGCCATATAAACTTTTTACCAGCATATTGATATCCATTGCCCCCGCTTCCAATAAATTATAAATGGTGGTTTCTATCTGTGTAAACTCCGCTTCCGATAAACTGGTGAGGTGATTATTGATGCAATTATCGCAGATGCCACAATTTTTTTGTGTTGGCGCTGCAAAGTAAGCGGCCAGTATTGCCTCGCGGCAGGTGCTGGTATTACCTATGTAGCCAGTCATAGCTTGTACTCTTTGTTCATACAGCCGGCGGCGTTCTTTTACCTGCCGGTCATCTATCTTAAAATCATCGGAGTACATACGGTTCTTTTGCAGGAATAATTGTGGTTTGTCAGACGGAGGCTGGTAACTGATGATACCATAACGATGCAGCTCCTTTAAAGCAGCAATGGTTTTACCTGTATCCATCTTTAAAAACCTGGCCAGTGTGCTTTCGTAGATGCTCACGACAAAATCGTAAATGCCTTCATAACTACGGAGCAATGCTTTGATAACGGGCTCCAGCTGCGGTTTGGTTTTCTCCAGCTCGGCCATATCTGTTTTGGATGCAATGAACATAACGGTAGACGGTTTAAAGAAGATCTCGTTATAGCTCAATATATCTTCCCTGGCCAGGGCCTGTATTCCATAGGTTACTTTAAAAATATCAAGGTTAAAGTTTTTGCCGAAGGTTGCAATATCAAAATCAAAACTTTCTCCTTCCCCTCCACCGGCTGCCACCTGCAGGTGGTTCATCAAAGCTGTATATATTATTTTTATGTCATCTGGCAGCGGGTAGCGAATGGCTGCCTGGTTTAACAGTTCAGTTGTTTCTTTTGGTTGGTACAGCAACACAGCATAGGCCCTTTTGCCATCCCGCCCGGCACGCCCTGCTTCCTGGTAATAATTTTCCAGGCAATCGGGCACATTGTAGTGAATAACGGTACGCACATCAGGCTTGTCGATCCCCATGCCAAATGCATTGGTACATACCATTACCCTTGTTTCATTTTTTACCCATGATTCCTGTTTCTGAGTGCGTTCATCATTGTGCAAACCTGCATGGTAGTAATCGGCATTAATACCGCGAAGTTTCAACAGTTCAGCTACCTGCTGGGTTTGCTTCCTGCTTTTGCAGTATACAATAGAACTACCTGGCACATTGGCTAATATCTCCTGAAGTTTGGTTTCTTTTGATTCAGGCGAAAAAATGCTATAGGATAAATTGGGCCGCTCAAAGGATTGTTTAAACTGCAGGCCTTCTTTACCAAAAGCAAGTTTTTGCATGATGTCTTCCTGTACCTCTTTGGTGGCCGAGGCTGTAAGGGCTATTACCGGTACTCCTGGCAACTCCTCCCGCAGGTTGGCTATGCGGAGGTAGGGCGGACGAAAATCGTAACCCCATTGGGAGATACAATGGGCTTCATCTACAGCAATAAGGCAAGGTTTAATAGCCGGGAGAAATTCTTTAAATAATTCCGTTTCTAATCTTTCCGGGGAAACGTAGAGGAATTTATAGTTACCAAAAGCTGCATTTTGCAGTGTGTTTTTTACTTCCATAAAATGCATGCCACTGTATACCGCCAGTGCAGGGATGCCTTTGTTGGTTAAGTTTTCAACCTGGTCTTTTATTAAGGCAATGAGCGGACTTACAACAATACAGATTCCTTCCATGGCCATTACCGGTACCTGGAAGCAAACGGATTTGCCGCCACCGGTAGGAAGGAGGGCCAGGACATCTTTTTTTGCCAGTACCGCTTCTATGATGTCCTGCTGCAGGGGCCGGAAGTTATTGTAACCCCAATATTTTTTTAATATGCTATGGATATCTGCCAACGGTTGGAAAGGTATTAAAAAGAATTAACCGCTAAGGCGCAAAGACGCTAAATTTCTTTGCGTTTTTTCGCAAAGAAGAGGTGACATCTTTCCCAAAAGATGTCACCTCTTCTTTGCAGTTGCGTTCTTTTTTCAACAGTTGACACCTTTTTGAAAAGATGTCATGTGTTGAAAAAATCAATAAACCTTTTTCACAAACAACCTCACAGAATTCAACGCCAGCACAATATCACTAAAGCCCATCGCCAGCGCAGCAACCGTAGGCGTTAAAAAACCAAAAGCTGCTATAGGTATGGCAACAATATTATAGGCAAATGCCCAAAAGAGGTTTTCTTTTATGGTGATGTTGGTATGCTTACCCAGGCCCAGTGCATAGGGCAGGTTTTTAAGGCCGTGGTTCATAAGGATCACATCGCTGCTTTGCATGGCAATTTGCGAAGCATCACTCAGCGAAATGCCCAGGCTGGCTTTGGCCAATGCAGGCGCATCATTAATGCCATCTCCCACCATAGCGGTGGGCACTTGCGCATTGAGGACAGCTATCTTTTCCAGTTTTTGTTGAGGAGTTTGTTCTGCTATTACTTCGTCAATGCCTAACTGCCCGGCCAGCGCTTCGCATTTTTCTTTGCGGTCACCGCTAAGCAAAACTGTTTTAATTTTTTTGTCATGCAACCAATCAATCACTTCTTTTGCTTCGGGGCGAATTTCATCGGCTACATCTATCCAGCCGATAAGTTCTCCTTTTTTGGTGATGAATATATTATGATTGGGATCTACAAAATCTGCAGGTAATATTTTAAAGGAACCGGCTATATATTCATTGCCGTCATTGTCGGAGGCTTTAATACCCATGCCTTTTATTTCTTCAATATTTTTCCAGCGAATCACTTCGCTGGTTATCCATGCGGCAGCAACAGATCTTCCCAAAGGATGATTGGAAAATTTTTCGAGAGAATACACAATTTGTTTGAATACGCTTTCATCTATGGTTGTTTTAAAACCCGCAATAACAAAACTTCCTGTTGTAAGCGTACCTGTTTTATCAAATACGATCTGTTGAATAGTTTTAAAAGTTTCCAAGGCCGAAGCATTGCGAAATAAAATACCATTTTTTGCGGCCCGGCCCATTCCTACTGCAATGGCTGCGGGTGTTGCCAGGCCCATGGCGCAGGGACAGGAGATCACCAATACGGCAATGGATCGCATCATGGCAATGCCTACGCTTTTATCTGCCAAAAAATAATTTCCTAAAAAAGTAAGCACAGCGATACCGATCACCAGTGGAACAAATACAGCACTGATCCTATCGGCAAGTTTTTGCATGGGAGGTTTTTCTCCCTGCGCATCCTGCACCATTTTTAATATGCCGGAGAGCACGGTATCTTTTCCTGTAGCGGTTACCTGTGCTTTTACCAGGCCGCTTTCGAGCACACTGCCGCCAATTAAAAAATCTTTTTTTGTTTTGCTCACGGGAATGCTTTCGCCGGTGATAATGGCTTCATTCACCATGGCGTCTCCCCACAATACTTTGCAATCGATGGGTACCTGCTCGCCGTTTTTTACTAATACTAAATCACCTTCTTTTAATACAGTATTCTCCACCGGGAAAATTTGTTCCTGGTGTTTGTCATCAAAGGCAATCATGTTGGCCATTACCTTCTGGCTTTTTGCCAGTTTTCTTATTTCTTTTTGGGTGGACTCAATGGAGGCTTCTTCCAGGTAATTACCCAATAATACCAGCGTGATGATGGAAGCGGTTGTTTCAAAAAATAAATAATCATGTCCCCAGCCCAAAATGGCGCCGGTAAGGCTGTAGGCAAAGGATGCTACTGCCCCCAGTGTAACCAGTACATTCATATTGGGCATGCCGTTAAGGAGGCTTTTCCAGGCGCTACGGCCAAAATACCAGAGGCCCACCAAAAATACGGGCATGCATAAAGCCATTTGTATCCAGGGGTTCAGGAGCCAGTGAATGTGTATCCATTTATCCACCATATGCAGCATGAGCACCAGTGTAAAGGGCAGGCAGAATAAAAGGCGTTTCTTATTAGTGCTTAAAAAGGAGCCATCACTGCCCTGATCGTGGCCATGGTGCCCATCATGATCATTTGGCTCCAATACTTTATAGCCTAAAGAACCAATGCCTTTTTTTATATTTTCCAGTGGTTTTTCCAGGGTATTGGTAAAACTCACGGCACCATCAATGGGATTTACTTTTACATCCTGCGCTCCTTCCTTCTGCAAATATTTATTTACACTCAGTGCACAATTGCTGCAGGTCATTCCTTCTACTTTCCAGTCTATGATCACAATTATCAGATTAATAGATTATTTAGATGGTTGATGCTGGCTCAAGACCATTATTGGTTCACCCGGGTTATACTTTAATCCAGGCCATCCGATGACCCTCCATGCCGATCCAAAATTACCCTATCCACAGCCCCTCTATTTACTAAATATGAAATTTATCTTTGCATTATGGATGCATATTTTAAATTGGATGAGATAGAAACGGCTGCCCGGCAATTCCTTGAGCAAACCAAAGGAAAAAAGGTATTCGCTTTTCATGGGGAGATGGGTGCCGGCAAAACAACCTTTATAACTACCGTTTGTAAGTTGCTGGGGGTAACAGCCGTGGTAAGCAGCCCTACTTTTTCCGTCATTAATGAGTATAAAACCGCAGCGGGTTTAATCATTTACCACCTGGACCTTTACCGCATAAAAGATGAACCCGAAGCCATCATGGCCGGCGTGGAAGACTGCTTTTATAGTGGCCATTACTGCTTTACCGAATGGCCGGAAAAAACTCCCGGCCTTTTTCCTGATGATACGTTGCAATGTTTTTTAAGCCTTACCGGCAACGGCGATAGAAAGCTGCAAATAAAATTGTAATTTGTACACCCCAGAGAGAACGCTGATAAAACGGATCGGGCGGGTCAAAACGGATTTTTTAAACCGTATGGGCTTTCATCCGCGCCATCAGCGTTGTCCGTGTTCTAAAAAAATTTTATAATACCATGGCAACTGCTAAACCATTTGTATCTCCTTCACTGACCTATGAAACCATGGAGGAAACGCTGGACATTAAACCCAAACACGAAAGCCTCTCCATTGGTATTCCCAAAGAAACTTCTTTTAACGAGAACAGGATTGCGCTTACGCCCGACGGTGTGGCAGTAATAGTAGCCAATGGCCACCGGGTACATATTGAAAGCAATGCCGGGGAAGGCGCCAACTACACCGACAAGGATTACAGCGAGGCCGGTGCCAAAATTGTGTACGATAAAAAGCAGGTTTTTGAAAGCGAGATCATCGTAAAAAGTGCGCCGGTGAGCGAGGAAGAATGCGAATTTTTGCGTCCCAATCAATACATTATTTCTCCCGTTAACCAGGCCGTTATGAAGCGGGAGATCCTGGAGAAAATGATGCATAAAAGAATTACGGCCCTCAGTTTTGAGAACCTTAAAGATGCCAGCGGCCATAATCCCATTGTACGCAGCATGAGCGAAATTGCCGGCAGTGCCGTTATGTTGATTGCAGGGCAACACCTGAGTAATGCCAACAATGGTAAAGGTGTTTTAGTGGGCGGCATCAGCGGTATACCACCTACAAAAGTGGTGATTATTGGTGCAGGTATCGTGGGCGAATATGCTGCCCGTACTGCACTGGCCATGGGTGCCAGCGTTAAGGTTTTTGATAACAGCATTTACCGCCTCAAGCGCATGCAGAACAATATTGGGGTGCGTATGTGGACGAGTGTGATAGAACCAAAAATTTTGGCCAAACAGCTTAAAACCTGCGATGTGGCCGTGGGTGCCCTCAGTGGGTCCGGTGGCCGCACCCCCTTGGTGGTTACCGAAGAAATGGTGAGCGCCATGCGCCCCGGCACGGTAATAGTAGATGTGAGCATTGATCATGGCGGCGTGTTTGAAACCAGCATGGTAACCACGCATAAAAAACCAACTTTTACAAAATACGACGTTATCCATTATTGCGTGCCAAACATCCCCAGCGGTTTTGCCCGCACAGCCAGCCAGGCCATCAGCAATGTACTAATGCCCCTGTTGCTCGAAACCGCCGAAGATGGCGGCATTGATAAAACCATCTGGCATAAGATCAATATCCGCACGGGTATTTATATGTTTAAGGGGAGCCTTACCAATTTTTATTTAAGTGAAAGATTTGACCTGAAGTTTACGGATTTAAATTTGTTGATTGCGAGCAGGAGGTAGGGTGGCTAAACAAAATATCCTATCAGGCCTTGCGTAATAAAGCCTGGTTTATTGTTTAATTCCCCGGCTTTAAAAAAGAAATCTCCCTTTTTAATTTCCTATGCTATAAAAGCAGTTTTTAGAAACTCAATTTCACCTGCTTCCAAATCTACAATGCTGTTCAGCGTTTGAATTAAACTGTTGTGCATAATTATTCTAATTTTCTTATTATAATTTTGAGTTGTTGAAGTGTGAAATTCTGGAAGATGGGCATGTAGAAAGTTACTTGCTGATGCGTAAATTTAAAAAAATATCTTTAACGGGCTGTTGCTCTTGTATACCGCCCTAATCTGCTGCGAGCATTTAAAGATAATATATGCTATTTTATGCCAATGCGCATTTCCCAATGTCCTCTGCCAGCAATACAACCGCACCAACTTCTGGCTGCTGTGTAGTTCAGGCCGTATTGCATAATGGTTTATAAGCAATTATTTTTAATAAGTAAAGCGAATTCCCTGATATAGTTAGGATAGATTTACCAGGCACAAATAACCTCTTGGCGGAACATTTGTGGGAGGAAGAGATTGCCAAAGGAGTCATCTGTTTACATAGCTGAATATATGATATTTTAGTTAATCAGTAATCCGATGCCCCGCGTTGATCCAGTTCATTATTTTATCCCGCTCGGCCTGGGGGATAAGGCCAGCTGGCGGCATGGATGCCGGGTTGCCCTCAACTGCTCTTGCTTTAATGCGATCCCATTTATTTAAAATATCACAGTTACGGCCCCAGTCGTGGCCGGCCGGAGGATTAGACCCTGTGTGACAAGGAAAGCAGTAACTAACAAAAACATCTTTAGCAACCGTAAATAACGGGCCCTGGCTGGCCTGCATGATAGATACCCGTATACTATCTACACAACCTTCACTTGTTTTTACGATAAGATTGTATGCTCCCGGAAGAAGAGACTGAAAAGACGGGGACGACCGGAAGGGTTGGCTGCCAATGCTATATCGGTATCCGGGGCCAATGGGAGAATGAATAACAATAGTTCCCTTTTCTACACAGGAATCAGAAGCGGTAGTTGCATAAATTATAGTGACCGGCCCGCAGGAAGATGCGGCTTTGTCTTTTTTGCAGGAGGTAGATAATAGCAATAATAGCCCGCAACAATAGCACAGAAAAAATAATATAGATGTTTTTAACTTCATCCTGGATCATTGATGTTATCTGTGAGTGTTCGCATAAACGCTACAATGGCTTTTTTTTCTTCCGTTTTTAATTGTAATGAATCGAAGGGTAAAGATTGGAAACGGAGATCGATCCCAATACCCATACCACCGCCCCGGTGATAAAATTCAACCACATCATCCAGGTTAGTAAACACCCCATTGTGCATATAAGGTGCTGTTTTATCCGCATTTCGTACCGTAGGAGTTTTAAAGGCAAACATTAATTCGGTAAGCCGGTTTATTTTATATCTCCCCGAATCTTTATCAATAGCCGCTTTGCTCCAGGCTGCTGCTGAGGGTACCCCAATAATTTCTGACTCTGATTTTACATACCAGGGTGGTATATTACCGTTGAATACCGGCATAAAATGGCAGGTGCCGCATTTAGCTTTCCCGACAAAAAGATTAAAGCCGTTTATCTCTTCGGTATCCATTGCTGTTTTGTTGCCTTTAATGTATTCATCAAAACGGGAGTTAAAAGGCATCAGGCTTCTTACAAAAGCAGCAATCGCATTTCTTACTTCAAACCCGGAGATGCTGTCTCTGTTATCGAAAGCAGCTGAAAATAACCTCTTATACCCACTGTCTGAATTTAGCAGCAAAGCTGCATGTTGTGATTGCAGGTTGAATTCATTGCTACTTTTCATAACATCATGTGCCTGGTCTTCGAGCGATACAGACCGGAGATCGTAAAACTGGTGGCTTTGGAGGGCTGCATAAAAAAGTGTGGGTGTATTTCTTGCCAGTGATCCACCATGAACAAAATTATCTGCTTTGCTTTTTCCGTCTGAAAAATGGTATTCCGGTTTATGACAACTGCCGCAACTAATAGTACCAGAGGAAGAAAGCCGGTTATCAAAAAATAATTTTTCTCCCAGCATTACTTTGCTGGGGTTAGTAGCGGCTACCGCATAAGGAGAGTAGTAGTCGGGATTAAAACCGATACCTTTCAGCCAGTCTTCGAAATTCCCGGCAAAAGCTCCCCCCGGTCCTTTTGTTGCAACACTATCTTTAGCGACAGCTATAAATGATTTGCTTAAAGGAACCAGGTTATCCAGGATAAAACCCATGCGGTTAAATTTCTCAAAGTCATTGTTATTTTGCAGATGAACCAGGGCGGCCGTTACTATAACCCTTAAACTATCACCTGCCCCGGGATAATAAATAACGGCCATTTGGTGGATTCCTTCTAAAGCGGCCGATGTTTCTTTTAAAGAATAAGCAGCCAGGGGCGAATCAAATCCACTGATGCCCAGGGCGCATATCCTGATAAATTCCTGCTGAACCAGTTCTTTAAAATGCGATGGCAGGATCCGCATTTCACGCATGTTTGATTTTACAAACTGCAGGTCGTTTTGTAACAACTTAATTTCATCTGATATTAGCTTTGAAGAAGCGGAAGTGTATCCACTAAAAAGAAATTGTTCAATAACCTGGAAACCATGCGGCGGCCATACCTGCCCATCTTCTGTTTTAACGTCGGGCAATGCAGGTCCGTTAATGCGTTTAGTAAGTCCCTGGAAATAATATTCTTCAATGGCTTCCATTTTTTTGAACAGTAGCCTGGTTTCTTTGAACTGTTGCTGCAAAACGTCCAGCGGAGTCTTACCCAGAACACCACTATCCAGCAGACGTAGCTTTTGCAATACGCTGTCTGTTTGCGAATAGAACCATTCTTTCAATTTTTGTTCACCGGTAGCTACTTCCTTTTTTGAATTACAACCTTCAAATAATAACTGTGAGCCTAACACACTGATAAAAATAAAAGCCGCAAATAAAATTTTTCTCATAAGTAAAAAAGCAAGGAACAGTTACCGAAGTAACTGTTCCTTACATTATTTTTTAATCTGAATATTTGTTAACGTGGAACTCCTTTTAAAATAAGTGTTTGCCCGCCTGCCCTGTATGGCTGAATATTATTTAAGGATCTGCTTGGGTTATAAAAACGATTATCCTCTACCCAGGAGTGGGGATGAATATTGACAGTAAAAGTATTAGGTACACCAATAATGTCAGATATATCAACCATGGCACCCCATTCCCATGCTGCAAAACGCTGGTCATTGGTTGGATTAAATTTTGTATTGCCGAGCGTTTGATTTTTTAGATCAATCATTTTTTTCTTAGTACCTGTGGCAATATCATATTGCCATATAAGCGAGTTGTGTGTGGCGCCAGGGAAAAATGAATCACCATCTTCCTGTATGTAAACATAATTATTTGTTACACAAAGATTGTCGGGATTGATAACCTCAACTCCCGGTGCCATGTCGCCATCTTCAATTACTTCCAATGTTCCCTGTAAAGGGCCTGATGCATTTAATTTTAAACGATACACCCTGCCCCAGTATGTTTTTTCTGGTACCCCGCTTATTCCTGTTGCGGTAAAATATATTTCACGACTATTGGCCCCGCCCCCTTTCCTGTAGTCCAGGTCTTCTACCCTGGCAAACTGGATAGGATTAAGGATGCTGTTCATATCTTCAATTTGCGTACCTGTAAGATTTTTTGCACCAGGCACTTCCACAAATTCCACATCATAAGTATTGCCCTTACTCATGCTTGTTTCAATCTGGTTAAGATTGGTCCTTCTAAGCGCATACAATTTTCCTGTTTCAAGGTCTCCCGGGGTATTGGATACATATAAATAAACCTGCCCGTTGCTGGCATCTTCTCCTAAAATGATCACAGTTTTACCTGGGAAAGCATCTTTGGGTAACGGCACAGAATTTTCGCCGCTAAACTTACCCAGCGCAGGTTTCACTCTATATTGATTGGTGGCGTCGGCGGGGCCAATGGGGTCAACAGCATGCGTCATAGCATTAACATTACTTTCGCCTGTGGATAGAAAAGTATATTGTGGGAAACCGTGTTCCTGCGGTGTTGCCAGGGTGCCTGAACACAAACGGAACATGCCTCCTTCTGAGTTAACAATATATTCGCCTTTAACCGGGTTTAACTTTTTATCGAGGTATACCCGTGATATAGCAAAAGTGTTTTCATGATTGGTTACCATAATATAACCCGTACCATCCGGATTCTCGAGAAAGCCCTGCCCATCCGGAGTGCCGCCGTACACAAAATTGGGATAACCGGGAATGGTATCACTGCTGCTGATGAGAGTGTAGGCATTTACAAGGGAAGAAAAGGCAGGATCAATTGTGAGCAATGTTTCGGCATTTGACCTGTTTTTAAACTCAGGTGTATCCGCATCGCCTGTGTTGTCATTTTTATCGCAGCCTAAAAAAAGAAGTGCTGCTGCCGACATTGGCATAAAGATCTTTTTCATAATTAGTGATTTTAAAGCAAATCTATCTGTGCTATGTAACCAAAACTTTAAGGAGATGTTAAGACAACCGTTTTATGACAATTGTCTTTTGTAGCACCACCCAGGCAAAATATTAATAATAATAACATAACATTAAACCGCCTTTACAACATGAATTACCGCAGCTGAAAAGCGTAGCTTGAACGCCTTAGCTTTTTGTTATGGAAACAATTTTATCAATACTCGGCGGTTTAGGGCTTTTTCTTTATGCCGTAACCAGTCTTTCCAACATACTCCAGGGATTATTAGGTGACAGGAGTAAGGATCTTATAAAAAAATTCGTTTCCAATTTATTTACTGCCATTATCACCGGCACCGTGTTAACCATCCTGCTCGATTCCTCTTCTGCAGTTATCATTCTCACCATTGTATTGGTAAATGCAAAAGTGCTTACCTTCCGGCAGGCCATTGGTATTGTAATGGGTGCCAATATAGGCACCACTTTTTCGTCGCAGTTAATAGCATTTGATATTGGCAAGTATTCATCGGTTCCGATATTTATCGGTCTGGTGCTGGGCTTTTTTGCTAAAAATGAAAACCTCTCCAAAAGTGCAAGAGCACTGCTTTACTTTGGCATACTGTTTTTTGGTTTGTATACAATGGAGCGTTCCGTAGAACCCCTGCGGGAGAATGATTTTTTTGCAAAGCTGATGGAGAGCCTTAATAATCCTTTGAAAGGTGCGGGCATAGGGGCATTGGTTACGCTGGTAATACAATCATCGAGTGCTACTGTTGGGATCGTTATTACGTTGGCTAAAAAAGGATTGATAGAACTACCCGGTGCCATTGCAGTAATGCTGGGAGCCGAACTGGGCACCTGTGCTGATACCTTACTCGCTACCATCCGCTCCAACCGCCAGGCATTAAAAACAGGTATCTTTCATTTGTCTTTCAACATCATTAGTATTGCTATTGGTTTATTATGCTTTCCCTTTTTTATAAGCCTGGTTTTATGGATAAGCAAAGATTCCAGCCTGCAGCAAAAAATTGCCACATCGCATATACTGTTTAATGTGCTGGGTGTTTTGTTGTTTTTACCTTTTGTTTCGCTTATAGAAAAATTATTGAATAAATTATTGCCAGACAAAAAAGAGCAGATTAACCGGGAAGCAGCAGCAGGCTTAGATACCGGGCCAACGAGTTAATGTTTACGTTTCGGGCAGTTTTAGATTTATTGATGTTAAGGAAAGCTGTTTATCCGGAACGATCAGCATTATTTTTCATTGCTGATCGTTTTACTATGGCAACAATGATTTTTTCAAACTGTTTCCTACTATAACACCTGTACAAGGGTTAATGGTATTTTTATTTAAACATGCGTGGCAAAACCTTTTGCTTTTGAAGCTGAAAAAGTATTAAAATATTTTACTGGTGAATCCATGATCGCTAAAACCTTCTTTGTTTAATGTTGTTGGTATAAAATAGCATGACAGCATTAGAAACCTATAAACAAACCTACTTTGGAGTAACGAGTGATGAAGTAAAGATAATCAGCCGGTTTTTTATACCAATTGCTTTAAAAAAGAGGAATTTTTTTTAAAGGGCGGCAGGTTTTCAGACCGGCTGGAGGATCAATGCGTTTAGAAATTGCGAAAGCCGTTTAATTGCACCGGCTTTCGCAAATAACAATGTTTTTTATCCAATGATTCTTTTATCCCTGGCCACATATTTTGCAAAGCCGAGTAAGGCGCCCGTTATCATAATATTCCTGAAAAAGTTTACAATTTCCAGTTCTTTTTCTCTTTCGGGATCACCCATCATCATTGCGCCACCTCTTTCGTGGCTCATAGCCCCGGGAAGGTGAATAAGCAATGCCATAAGGATAACATACATTGCCATTAATGAATAAGCCAGTTTATCATACTTCTTAATGAGTGCACTTGTAATAAAACCAAGGATACAAACGGCTGTAAAATAATTCCAGAACAAGGGAAAGGGGAGATAGCCGGGAACAAAAGCTGCTCCTACTTCCGGCTTCCCCAGGTGTAACCCTACATACAATAAGAATGACAATGGAAAAAGATACCTTCCCATCTCTAAAATTTTATTCATGGTTTAATATTTTAGTTAGCAGGAAATGGAATTAAAGGCCTTATCTCTACAGAACTGAGTGGATACTTTAAAATGGGACAGGTCTTGCTCCAATCCTGTACTTCATCCGGGTTGTCTGTCTTACAAATTAAAAATCCGCTAATTAAAACACTGTTGTTTTCTTTATGCGGCCCGCTCTGTAACCCCTCACTGCTTACAATAGAGGCGTTGTATTCAATGGGTGCAGTGTGAACCAGTTTGCCTTGCATGGCAATACTGCCAATCCAGGATTGCCATGCAGGCATATCTTCTGCCATATCCTGGTTGGTTGTTAAATAACCGTCTGCGGCGCTCGCATTTCTAAATAATAATAGATACTCTTTCATTTTTTGTAATTTTAAAAGTTGAATGATGCTACAAAAATGAAGGATAAAATTTTTACGATAGATGACAAAAGTCTATGTTTTACAACCGGGCTTTCAGGCGGCTAAAAACATCTTTGTTAATACCCAGGTACGAAGCAATGAGCTTGCCTGGCACCCTGGTCATTAGGTTAGGCCGGAAATTCATCAGCCATTTTATTCTGTCCAATGCAGAAAGGGAAACAAAAGTATTGATGCGGTAAACAGAGTTAGCATACGAAGTTTCCAATATCTGCCTGTATACCTGGTCAAACTGTGGTACGGTATTCATCATTTTTTGAAAACCCTGGATATCAATAGCCAGCAATTCACTTGGTTCAACAGTCCTGATATTTTCTGTGGCAGGATTACCACTTCCAAAACTCATTAATTCCGAACACCAGTTGCCTTCTGTTACAATGTCCCTGGTTGTTTCGTTCATATCATTATCGTATACAAAAACCTGTAAGCAACCTTTTGCAATAAAATAAACATGCCTGCAAACTTCTCCTTCCTGCACTAAAAATTTATTTCTGTCTATATTCAAAGGCGTAAAGGAGTTTAAAACGGTATCTAATTGATCCGTTTTACTACCAAGCCTGCTCATAATATGTTGTTTTAGAATATCAATCATATAGCCGGATATTTTCTTATACTTTTATTTTTTTTTCTTTTCCGTAAAAATAAGAAATGCCATGCTCCCTGTCGTCATAAGTAACAACGTCTTTATCTTTATGATATTCAAAATAGCTCAACATTCCAAAGTCACCGGAAGAAAAAGCAGTATGTGTTAGTAAAATGCCCAGCACAGTAAACGACCAAAGCCGGTCCGTGAAAAATAGTAAAATTATTAAAGTGGTGGAAATAACAAAAAATGGAGCAAGCGCCACCATTTGATATTCTTTTTTGTTAGCAACAAATTTATCTGCTATGGCCATAAAATAAAATTTTTTCCAGTTAACATCATAGGATGTGTGGTGGGCGCCCTGGTACTTGTAGGCCAATGCATGAATGTATTCATGTATTGGAATGAGTGCGAATGCCATTGCCAGCCCAACACATAAATAATTTAATCCAATCCCAAATCTAAAGCCTGCGCTTTGATGGTTTTTCCAAAACCAGAAAATTATTAAAATGGCGATAACTATATTACTGAATGTATAAAAAAGGGAAATAGTTGTCCTTTTTTTTAGGTAGGTTCTAACAAAGGGTATTAATTCCCTGTGATCCAGGTAATCCAACAAATGGTAACCGTTGGTGGCTAACTTTCCTGGTTTAATTTTCATTTGCAGTATTGTTTGTTAGAAGAAAACGGGCTCTAACAATAACCATTTTGCCGTAAAAAGGTTTATTAATATGATCACTTTATTAAATTGTGGGCAATGCCCGGAATGGTGGCCATAACCTTACAAATTTTCCCTATATTAACGATGCCGGAATTAAGATTTTTTTTAAACAAGTAATATTAAGCCATGCCAGGCATAGTTGCAATAATGCTGATTTCAATCATAGCAATAACAGTGGTGGTGTTATTGATTTGGAAAAATAAACAAGATAGAAAATTATTAAACCCCGATTCGTCCGATCCTGTAGAAGAAGCAATGATGGATCATAACAGAAGGAAAGACAAAGTATGAAATGGTTTTTTTTAAAATGCTGCCGCCTACAAATTCTAACCTGATAAAATGAGCCATAAATTTATTGAATGCTATAATAAAAATTCAAAGATTCAACAAAATATCATAATCAAGCCTATCTGAATTATATTGCCGCATAATAAGTTATAGCTATGTTTTTTGAATTTGGGCCAAAAAGTTCCACGCTGCTTATATTTTTTTTTCACGGCATCGTTTTTTCAATATTGTTATTTTACAAGGCATTTAGCAATAACAGTAAATCCGGTTATTGGCTAAGTTTATTTACTTTTTTATGTGCCTTATATTTATGCCCTTTTATGCTAGGTTATGGCGCCTGGTACTCAAAGCAGCCGTACCGGGACATAATGTTTTACATACCCTTTCAGCAGCTTTTTTTACTACCCCCCGTTCTGTATTTTTATATCCGCAGTTTACTTGATAAATCCTTTATTTTTTCGAAAAAAGACTGGTTGCATTTTTTGCCGGCCATTTGTTACTTCCTTTATTGCCTTATTGTTTTCGTAACTGATAAAATTATTCTTAAACAATATTATTTTTATCTTGATGGAAAAGATAAAGATCTTTCAACCTGGTATCAACTGGCTGGTTTCTTATCTTTTATTGGCTACCTGTTGGCCAGCCTGGATATTTATAAGAAGTATAAGAAGATAAGTTATGATGAACTGAGTTTTGCCGATTCCG
The DNA here is from genome assembly GCA_014379905.1 of Ferruginibacter sp. Classification (GTDB taxonomy): domain Bacteria; phylum Bacteroidota; class Bacteroidia; order Chitinophagales; family Chitinophagaceae; genus Ferruginibacter. The sequence goes on from JACMKX010000165.1 coordinate 73,190, forward strand.
TTATGTTTAAATGGGCCAGCAGATTTTTAACAGCGATGCTTTTGTTGCTCCTGATACGAGGGCTCCTGTTTTTATTAAATCCTGAATGGGGCGAATTTGGAAAGAAATATTGGTATTATGGTTGTTTTTCTGTGCTGGTATATTATGTTTCCATCAGCGGGTATGTAAATTCGGTAAGCTCCATGACTTCCTTAAAAACACTAACACTTGCCGGAACTAATTTGGATAATACGGATATTACTGTTGAGAAAGCAGAAGAAATACCGGCTGGGGAAACAGGACAACATACCGGTGCTGTTGACAAACAATTACCGGACCTCCTTGTATGGAAAGAAAAAATAGAACAGGTAATGGAGCAGCAAAAATTGTATGAAGATCCGGAATTAACCCTTTCCCAATTGTGCAATACCCTGGGAATACATTCAAAAAAAGGCTCCCAAATAATCAACCAGGGATTTGGCATTAATTTTAATGACTTTGTAAACCTTTACAGAACCAAAGCGGTTATAAAAAAAATGGAAGCCGGGGAGCACAGCCTGCAAACCTTGCTTGGTATAGCTTATGAGTGCGGTTTCAATTCAAAGTCAACCTTTAACAGGGCCTTTAAGCGGCATATAACTATCTCGCCACAAGCTTACATTGAAAAATACCGGGAACAAATAGGTGTCAAATCATGATCTGAGGCGACTTGTATTTATTTACAGGCCATTTTTGATTAAAAATTAAGATGATGAAAATACAATGGCCTGTTTTTTTTGTTTGCCTGTTCTTTTATAACATCGAAGGAAAAGGGCAGGAACTTACTGATGTTCAAAAGAAGCAACTGGATGCTATCGCCACGCAGGATGTGCCGCCGGGTGCCCCCGGTATTGCAACAGGCATTGTTGCCAATGGAATGATTGTTTATAAAAAGTATGCTGGATTTGCAGATCTTACAGACAGCACTTTAATTTCGGAGCAAAGCAGGTTTAATATTGCCTCCAACGGAAAGCAGTTTACTGCTTTTGCAATATTGGTATTGGAAGCCGAAAAAAAGCTTAAGCTTGGAGACGGTGTAAAGAAATACCTGCCCGGTCTTTTCCCATCCATCAAAGCCAACATTACCCTTAAGCAACTACTTACTCACACGAGCGGTATCAGGGATGTATACGATCTGTGCTCGCTGCAGGGAATAACCTGGTGGAAGCAGTCTTATAATAATGCAGATGCGCTGGCCCTTATAAGCAGGCAGCAGCAGTTAAACTTTGCACCCGGCAGCCAATACCTGTATAGCAACAGCAATTACATATTATTATCCATGGTAGTAGAAAAAGTAACCGGAAAATCATTTGTTGACTACACTAATGGCCTGTTTAAAAAATTAAATATGCCCCATACTTCTTTCGAAAATGATTATTCACGCATACGCGGCCCCATTGCAAGAGCATATTTTAATTTTGATAGCTGGACAACATTTAAATGGAAGTGGAATGTTTACGGTGATGGCAATATTTTTTCAACCCTGGCCGACCAACTTCAATGGGAAATTTTACTTCAACAAAAAAAAACGAGTACATTATGGAAAGCAGTTTTGGAGAAAAGCCAGGAGTTGCCTGGCAAAACTATTTTTAAAGATTACGGCTACGGCCTGGAGTTCGGTAATTACAAGGGGTTGAAGTACGCTTTTCACGAAGGCGCTACAGGAGCCTGGAAAGCAACCGTAATAAGATTTCCGGAAAAGAATATCTCCATTGTTACATTAACTAATACCGGCAAATCAATTCCTGCTATGCAAACCAGGCAAATGGCAGACGTAATGCTACAACTTAGCAACGATGAAAAGTATTTTATTACCAGGCCGGAGCGTCCCGGAACTTTTGTAAAAGAGGAAGACGTGACAGGAACTTATTTAACCGGCAACGGATTTATTTTTCAGTTTAAAAGATCCGATAGCTTTTTGTACCTGCAACGTAGCGGCCGCAATGATATTAAACTGGAAAGAGAGGCGGCCAATATTTTTCACCAGGTAAATGATACTGACTTCAAACAGGAATTTAAAAAAAATACTAAAGGCGAAATGGAAGTAACCGCCTATTATGTTTCTCACGCACCTTATACATTAACGAGGGCAAAAACTAACTGGAGTGGTTTTGATTACCGGCGTATTTGCGGGATATACATCAATGAAGAAACAAACGCTGCTTGCAGCATTTCATACAGCGCCAATAAAAATTATGAGATCATAAAAAACGGGAAAGATACCGCCCGGGGTACATTAATCAGTCCCGAAAAATTATTGATCGATAACTATATATTAAAATTTGACAACAGTACCTCCCTTGCTGCTTCATTTTTATTGGATGCTGAAAGAATAAAAAATGTAAAATTCCTTAAAGTAAACCAATCACCAGGGTTGCCGGACACGACAAAAGTATCGGTAAACGATTTTGAACCCTTTAGAGGGAACTGGACTGGAAGCCTGACCTATCTTGACTATTCTTCCGGTGAACCTTATACAATGCCTGCAAATATTACCGTGAACCTGTTAAAGGAGCAGGGTACTATTGTTCTCATAAAGTCATACCCGGATGAACCCAATGCCAATGTTGTGGATACGCTTAACATTTCTGCCGATGGAAAGAAGATCAACGATGTCCCGGTGCAATCTGTAAAGTATTTCAAAAACGGCGATACAGAAATTATAACGCTCCGTGAAGGAACCGATGGAAATGATCATAAACCTGCCAGCATTCAAGTTAGCTACACTGCCGGTAACAATCATTTCACTATCAGAAAAGAGGTAAAATTTAAAGGCCAAACACAATGGCTGCAAAGGCATGAGTATAAATTTACAAGTGAAAAATAAAAATTAAAGCAAATCTTTAAAACATACAATGAAACTTTTATTAAGCCTTATATTGTTTTATTCATGGCTGTTGCCTACGATTACTGCACAGCCAAAAAGTGTAGAAAAAAATATAATACAGGTAGAGAATAGCTTAATGCCTTTTGTTCCGGTAAAGGATTTTAGCGGTTGGAATATTAAAGACAGGATGAAATATTATAAAGTACCGGGTGTGAGTATTGCAGTAATTAGAAATTATAAAATAGAGTGGGCTAAGGGATACGGCCTGGCCGACACCAGTGCCCGGCTGCCTGTTACTGTAAAAACCCTTTTCTCTGCGGGCTCCATCAGCAAATTATTGATGGCTGCTACAGCGCTTAAAATGGTGGAACAGTCAAGGATTGAACTGGACAGCAATATCAACAAATATCTTGTATCGTGGCACCTTAAAGAGAATGACTTTACCCTCAAAAAACCAGTTACACTCAGGATGCTACTAAGTCACTCCGCCGGAACATCGCAATCATCTTATTTCGGTTTTACGCCCAATCAAAAACTCCCTTCTATTGTAGAAATTTTAAGCGGTGCAAAAATTGCAACATCAAGACCCGTAGTGGTGAACAGCGAAACCGGAAAAGCGTTTCGTTATTCAGGCGGTGGCAGTATGATAGCACAAATGGCGCTGATGGATGTATCTAAAAAGTCTTTTTCAGCACTCACAGAAACATTGCTGTTTAAAAAACTAGGGATGAAAAATTCCACCTTTGAACAACCCTTGACGGTTAAATTCAGCCGGCAGGCTGCCGGAGCTTATTCTTCAGCGTCCTGGTTTAAAGGCATGCCCTATGTGTATCCACAACAGGCCGCCGCCGGCTTGTACAGCACGCCAACGGATCTTGCAAAGTTTTTTATCGATATTCAAAAGAGCTATACCGGAAAGGGAAAAATACTTTCACAAAGAACAGTACGGCAAATGCTCACTCCACAATTTGATGTGTCTGATGGATCCTACAAGGAACAAATAGGTATAGGGCCATTTTTAATGCAGCGGACAGATAACAAAGATGCGAAGGGTATTTATTTTGAATTTACAGGAGTTAATGCCGGTTTTTTGGCTTACGGAATAGCAAGTGTAGAGGGCGGTAATGGCGTAGTTATTATGATGAATTCCGGGGATGACGTAAATGGTTTTGGCAAAGAATTAAGAAGGTCTGTAGCAAAAACTTATAGCTGGACCAATTTTTTACCCCAGGAAATCGTACCTGTGCAATTGCCGGACGAACAGCTGGAAAAATTGGCTGGCAGGTATAGGATGAGTGCCAACGAAGTATTGTATTTAAAAAAAGAAAACAAATACTTTATAGAAAATATTAATGAAGGAAATGATATTTATTGTTTCCCGGTATCAAAGGATACCATTGTTTTTACGGACTATAATATCAGGGGTTTTTTTACCAGGAATGAAAAAGGGGAAGTAACGGGATTGCAAAATATTTACCAGGATAAACCCATGCCTAAGATGAAACCGAACGAGTTTTCGCCAGGCGAGTATTTAAAAATGAAACAATACCAGGAAGCCAAAAAAGCTTTTGCCTTAATGAATATGAACGAATACCAAATTACCTACCTGGCTTATGACTTACTTAATAAAAAGCCCCTTGACGTTGTTGCGGTAAGAACGGTGCTGGAATTGGCAACAGAACAACATCCATTGGCTTCCATTGTTTACAGTCGCTGGGGCGACTATTATCTGAAAATAAATGATAAGGTCAATGCAATCATAAGTTACAAAAAAGCATTGCAACAAGATCCTTCAGACGAACAAACAAAAGTTATCCTGGAGGAGTTAATGCTACAATGACCGGCCTGTTGATCCAATTTTTTGTAATTCAATTTGTATAATATACTTTTCGATAATACGCTACAACGGTTGCACTTAAAAATCAATATCCGGTATTTTATTTTCGTCTAAATTACTGCCGTACAAAAATGATTAACCTGAACATGGTAAATAACTTCATTGTAAATTATTCCTATTACTTGAAATTATTTGGCCTTTAGGTTAACACCGTTCCACTACACAGTTATAGCAGCCCGGTTTTGCATTGTGAATATGAATATAACTCACGGCCGGGTTTTCGAATATTTTGTGAAGCTGTTCTCTTAAAACACTTCCTTCCACAACCGCCGCCTCGTTCATCATTCCATTTTTATCATAACCACGAAGAGAAAGCAACCTCTGATACAGCATCACAGGAAGTTCATTCATTTCAAATTCGGCAGTCTTCGCTTTTTTTCTCACAAACACAGGCCCTTTAGCCATGTAGGGGGAATGCGTGTTGTGGTATTTGTAAGAAACTAAAATTACTTCTTCACCAATTTCTGCATCAGCTAAACTTACCCTGCAGGGAAACCCCGGTTTTTTGTCAACCAGCATACGGGCTACATCCATTTTTTCCAGTGCTGCATTATCTAAATTAAAAAGGTGGGTAAACTCGCTGTCCTGCAAAGCTCTTACCCAAAAATTAGTTGCCATATTTTTTATTTAAGTTTATCCACGAATTCTTTTCGGTGAAGGCAGGCAATAACAGGCCTTGCTGTGTTTAGCTTTCTGTCCTGGCGCTTTCCCAGGCGATGATAGCCGATTTCCTGGTGTCTCCCCACATATAACCGCCGGTGTTTCCGGTTGCCTGTATTACCCTGTGGCAGGGAATAAGAAATGCGGCTGGATTGCTGCCAATAGCTGTTCCTACTGCCCTGGAGGCATTAATGTTACCGGTTTGCGCAGCAATGCTGCCATAGGAAGAGAGTTGCCCCATCGGGATTTTAAGAAGGGTTTCCCAAACTTTAAGCTGAAAAGGACTTCCTTTTAAATGCAATTTGATCTCCCGTAATTTGCTCCAATCATTTTGAAAAATGAACAATGCATTTTGCTGAAGCAAATCTAATTTTCGTTGAAAGATCGCATTGGGGAATTTCGTTTGCAGGTCATCAAAGGCCTTGGCTTCATCATCACTGAAAACCATATAACAAATGCCCCTGGGAGTGGAAGCTACCAGCAGGTTTCCGAAAGGGCTTTCTGCAAAACTGTAGTTGATAAAAAGTTCTTTGCCGCCATTTTTATATTCAGCGGGTGTCATGCCTTCAATCGTAATAAAAAGGTCGTGTAGCCGACCAGTGCCGGAAAGCCCTGTATGAAATGCTGCATCAAAAAGGGTAGACTGGTTATCTTTCAATAATTTTTTCGCGTGTTGCAGGCTGGTATATTGTAGAAACTTTTTAGGAGTGGTGCCGGCCCATTCCCTAAATAAACGTTGAAAATGAAAGGGACTTAAATGTACTTTTTCTGCTACGGCTTCAAGCGTAGGCTGATCTTTAAAATTTTCTTTTATAAATTCAATTGCTGCTGCAATTCGGTTGTAGTTTAATTGTTGTTGTTCGTTCATTGCGAAATATTATACAACAAATGTCTAACTTATATTACTGTTGCGAAACCCGAATCTTGCGGAGTTATGTGTATTATTTTAGCGCTCATCCCGAAACCTCCATTCATTAATCCAAAAGCAGGATTGGTTAAGCGGCAATACAGTTAACCTATGCTGCGTTGTAGATTGCGCCTACAAAAAACTACTGTTATGAAAAAGTTCCACTTTTTATTGATCGTTGCTTCTATATTCCATCTTACTGTCCGGGCACAGGGCATTTACCAATTTTGGGGTACTACTATGGCAGGAGGCGAAGATAATACTGGTGTGATGTTTACCACCAAAGCCGATGCATCAGGCTACATTGTGCAAAAAGATTTTACGGTAAGCCATGCCGGGCAGGCCACTGTTTTTAACAAGCCGCTGGTTTATAATAATAAGATGTATGCAATGTTGTCTTACGGAGGATTAAATGACGACGGCATCATAGGAGAGTATGACCCTGCAACCGATACCTGGGTTAAAAAGGCAGATCTTTTCAGCATTGGTGGTTCGCATACCAGCGCCTCCCTGGTGCTGCACAATAACAAAATGTATGGGGTTACTTCAAATGGAGGTTTTGCATCGCAGGGAGTATTGTTTGAATTTAACCCGGCAAACGGAGCGCTTACAAAACTGCATGATTTTAATAATTCAACCGGCAGCGATCCCTTTGGCAGCCTGGTTGTATTTAACAGCAAACTGTATGGTGTAGCTGAAACGGGTGGGCTTAACGGCGACGGGGCTTTGTACGAGTTTGACCTGGCAACAAACGCCTATACCAAAAAAGCGGATTTCAACCTGAATACTACGGGCAGCGAACCACATGCATCTCTTTTGGTATATGCCGGCAAGTTTTGGGGTTCCACACAAAAAGGCGCAGCGATGGATAGAGGAGCCCTTTTTTCATACGATCCTGCTACAAATATTTTATCGAAAAAAGTTGACTATAATTCAATTGGCGTGGGTGGGCAAAGAGGTGTGCTCACTATGCTTAATAATAAGTTATATGGTGCTGCCAACCATGGGGGCGCTAATGGGATTGGTGCTATTTTCCAGTATGATCCCATCGGAAATACGCTGTCGAAAGAATTTGATTTTAGTCTTACAACAGGGCGGTATGATATGGAATTTACCGTTTTAAACAATAAATTATACAGTTGTAATTCATACGGAAGTATGTATAATGATGGTGAAATATTTTCTTACGATCCTGCTGCAAATACTTATGCATCCCTTATTCCCTTTTCTGCATCTATCGGCAGTATGGGGGCCGGATCACTTACTCTATATAATGGTAAATTTTACGGCTTTACCATTTATGAGGGTTCACATATGAAGGGCACTTTGTTTACCTACAACCCGGCTGAGAATAGTTTTGTTAGTTTAAAACATTTTGGTGGTGTTCAGTTTCAACAACCTTCAGGGCCATTGATGTATTTAAATAACAAAATTTACGGAACAGCGTCTGCAGGCGGGGCCACACAAAACGGAGGTATTTTTGAATACGATATCGCTACTGGTTCATACGCTGTTAAGCTGGGCTTTAATGATAGCACCGGTAGGGTAGGTAATAGCCAGGGAGGTTTCCTATTGTATAACAATAAATTTTATGGAGTAGCCATTGCAGGCGGTGCCTATGGATACGGTGCAATATACCAGTACGACCCGACAACAAATGTATTGATAAGAAAGCATGATTTTAATTATGACAACGGGTCGCATCCCCGGGGTACACTTTCGGAGTTTAACGGTAAACTATACGGTACTTGTTCAGACGGTGGCGGTGGTGGCTTTGGCAATATTTTCGAGTTTGATCCCGCTACCAATGCTTTTGCAGAAAGAGTGGCATTCGACCAGGTGAAAGGTAGAAACCCGTATAATAAACTCACCCTGTACAATAATAAATTTTACGGACTAAACCGCTACGGAGGTAACACAAATGGCGGAACACTGTTTGAATACAATCCATCAACCAACGTGTTCACGAAAAAAGTAGATTTTAACGGTACCAATGGAGAAATGCCCATGGGCGGCCTCAGCATTTATAACAACATGCTGTATGGATACACCTACTTTGGCGGAACCACCGGCCAGGGAACAATTTTCCAGTTTGATCCTGCCAACAGCACCCTTACCAAGAGGTTTGACTTAAACAGCTTCACGGGTTACAATCCACACAGCAATCTCTCATTGCTTAATAATAAATTACATGGAATTACAAACAGCGGGGGTAATAATAATGTAGGCACTACTATACAATTTGATCCGCTAACGGGAACAGTAACAAGAAAGGCAGACCTTTCTGTAAAAAAAGGCATACTTAGTGATGCGAATGAACTTACTGCCATACCTGCGATGGTGGCTCCGGGAAGTGATAACGCTTGCATAAATTCCCAAACCATCAACATTAATGCGGCAAATGCAAACGAGTGGATTCCCTTTACTGATGGAGAAGGACGAGCCGTAGCAGAGATAAAAGCTAATGGAAATGTATTAGGTAACACCACTGTTCGATTTTATATAAATGGGGGTAACATCCGAATCGATGGAAACGGCACTTTTTACCTGGACAGAAACATTACCATCACTTCTGCCAATACGCCCGCTTCGCCCGTTGACATCCGTTTGTATGTACGCAAAAAAGAAGTAGATGATCTGAAGGCCACAGCAGGATCGGGCGTAAATTCGCCGGCAGATATATCCATCTACAAGAACACAGATTTTTGCCTGGGTGCTATATCAGCTCCTACCGAAAAACTTGTTCCCACATTCGAAACCTGGGGTAGTGATTATGTGTTCACTTTATCAGTTTCTTCCTTCTCCTCTTTTTATTTTGCCGGAAAAAATAATGTTGTTTTGCCGGTACATATTCTTTCCTTTAAAGGAACTCCTTTGCCAGCAAAAAACAGGTTAGAATGGAAAGTTTCCTGTACTGAAAATGTAACATTCACGGTACAACGCAGTACAGATGGTATCAACTTTACCGCCATTGGTCAAGTTGAAGCCATCCAACAAGATTGCAACCACCCATTTGTTTTTGATGATGAAAATATTGCAGGCCCCCGTTATTATTATCGGCTGCTTATGAAAGAGCTTAATGCTGCGGGAACATATTCACCGGTGATTGTTTTGTCTAGAACACAGGAACAAGGTTTGCAGGTAAACGTTTATCCAAATCCTGTAGTTGGTGCTATTGCTAAGCTCAACATTGTATCGGATAAAAAGGTAAAGCTTAACCTGGTTGTTGTTGACATGAATGGAAGAATAGTTACCAGTATCCCACTCAATATACCTGCAGGCAATACGTTCGAGCCTATAAACCTGTCGGGATTAGCTTCAGGTGTTTATCAGCTGAGGTATGATGATGGTGAAAGGAAGGGGATTATTAAAATTGTGAAACAGTGATATTACTAAAAGATTTGTAATAGAGACCGGCGCCACTTGCGCCGGTCTCTTAATTAAAGGCCTGGTCTCATGCTACAAATAATTGCTTTAGAGTGGGTTGATCAATGAATCCTGAACGAATGCTATCATCATGATAACAGAAAATCGCTGCCACGCGCCTATCGCGTCCAAATGAATCCCGAAGGAATGTAATTATTATTGCTAATGGAAAAAATCGTTGAACCAAAATTGTAATGCTATTAAATGCCCCTTCCATAATGATGTTTATTCTTTAGGCTTTCAAATCCTTTTACATCTGGCTCTAACAACATATTCGAACCAACAATCAGCATACCCAATTGCGTCCAAAAAAATCCCGAAGGGATGTCATTATTGTAGCCAAATAGAAAAAAACGTTGAACCCCGAGGGGGTGACATTATTGGATGTTGTATAAAGTTTTGCCTATTGAACAGTAAAGGCGAATAAAAAAGCCCCACAAGATCTTATGATTTATTAAGATCTTATGGGGCCAATTATTAAAAGCTGTTGCTTATTTAAGTAATAATTTTTGTTGTTTTATTATTTTTCCTTCTGCATTTAAAATGCTTACAAAATAAATACCCCTGCTCCAGTTGGTTGTAATAACTTCTTTTAGATTTTCTGTAAAGCTTACAGAAGAAACCAGGGCACCAGTGCTGTTTATTATTTTTATGAATTTGATACCTGCAACAGCTGTAGATACATAAAATGCATTAGTGGCAGGATTAGGAAACACCGTAGCCATATCAGCACTGCCGCCATTATTGCCATTGATCATCTTAATATCTGACAGGTAAGATCTGCTGCTGATGTCTTTTGCAACTATACGATAATATACACGGTTGTCACCTGCATCGTAGTCGATGTATGTGTTATTATTTAATTGACCCGTCGCATTTACAACAGCGATGCTTGTAAAATTAACTCCGTCGGCAGAGCGCAATATCTCAAAAAGGGTTACCGGCAAAGTAGTGTTATAGTTCCAGTACAAACGAACGTCTGCCCCGGTGCGGTGCCCTGTAAAAGCTATAAAGTTTACAGGAAGTACATTTCCTTCTGCAGACTGTACAATATAATTGGCGAATTTTTTATGAGCATCATTTGGAAGATCCTTAGCCACCACACCATCGTTGTAATAAATATTGTCACCATTATCACAGATCACCTGCAGCTTGTCGAAAGATTCTACACCGCCAACGGTATTTGGCATAACAGCCTCTACATTCAACCCTGTGAGAACAAAGCTTGAGATAAGCAACGGCTGCTCACCCACAATGCCGCTCCAGCGGAAAATAGCAGGGATAGAAGTATCGTCATAACTGCCTGCAACAATTACGTAAGTGCCATTGCCCAGGCGGATGATATCCCTGATGCCACGGTTGCCCAGTGTTAGTTCTATGGGAGCGCCAATGGTAGGGCTGCCGGAAGGAGCGCCATTGTTAAACCATGCTTCAAAGTTTTGTATGGGAGCAATAAGGGCTTTGGTTCTGTTGGCCGTAGGCACCAATGGAGCCCTGAAGCCGATATACATGGTAGTTCCATTAGGGGCAAATACCATTCCTTCCACGTTAAAGCCATCTATGGTTTTAGGTGCATGGCCATTTTGCGCACTGGCTGTAAAATTATAACCATGTGAATTTCCCCAGTTGATAAGCCCTGTTCTTAAACTACCATACGTGCCCGCAGGGGTAAGGCTGGTAGCATCACCTGTGCCCGTTATATTGGTTGCGAAGATCCTGTCACGGTTAGGTTTCAGGTCACCATCGGTACCATTACCCAGTGACCCTATCCAGTAGATCCTGTTCGCAATATTGCGGCTTGCCGCTGCAGCTTCAATATCCACTTCTTTCCAGTTACCTGCGCTGCCATCTGTAAGGCCCAACAAGTTACCGGCGTTGATGTCGAATGTTTTCACCGGTAAACCAGATTGCCTGCGGTTGTATACATATAATATGTTGGTTTCGTCATTGGCCACTACCATATAGTTTTCATCGAGGGGTATGGCTGCAGATGCATCAGCGATAGCTGTAGGCCAGAAGTAGGCAGTGCTGGCACTCGCTGAAGCGGCATAGTTTAGTACAAATGTTTTGGTATTGCTTTCGCCGTCTGTTACGGTAACAGTTATATTACTGTAACCAACGCCTGTTGGCGTGATGGTAAGCTTCCTGTTGGCCCCTGTGCCGGTGAGCAAAAGGTTGGCATTGGGAACCACCGTTTGCTGGCTGCTGCTAACCGTTACCGTTAGGTTGGCCACGGGAGTGATATCATCGCCAATGATAAAATCAATGCCGGCCATTTTAAGCGGATCTGTAGCATTGTTTATAACCGCACTTACAGCAAAGGGGCTTACAGGAGAAACGGTTACGCCTGCGTCAACCAGGTTGCTGGTAGCGGCCACATCTACTAATATGGTTGGTGCACCGCCTGCCACCACGCATGGATTAAAAACTAGGGTTGCCCTGGCGCTTTTGCCCGGGCTGGCTACAAAGCCGCCACTGCTGGCAGCGAAAGAGCCTTCTGCATCACCCACTGTGCTTAGCACCCAGTTGATATGTGTATTGTTGCCCATGGCGCTTTGTGGTACCCATGCGCTGTTTATATCAGTACGGGGCCCGCCCTGTGGCGCAGTTCCCTGGTCGTTGTAAGTAAGTTTGTCAATAAGTGTTCCTGTATTATCGAAAATATTAATTTCATCAGCACGACCCAGGTTCTGGGTGTTGCCACCAATCACTTTTATGTTATTGCAAAGATTCCAGAGTGTTCTAAAAGCCGGGGCTGCTGCTTCTGAAATAATCACGGATTCACCTCCCTGCACTGTACCCAATCCACCCAGGCTAAATATCCCTGGTGTAGCAGAAATATCATCAAAGCTCCAGCCTGTCATGTCTACCGGGGCTCCGCCAATATTCGTTAATTCAACAAACTCTGATCCATTGTATTGGTACTCGGTAATGCGCATCTGGGCATTAAGCGATGATATAATAAAAAGAGAAAAAAAAGTAGTAAGAAATCTGAGGTAAATTTTTTGCATCTGCAGTTTTGTTTTAGGGTGCAAATGTTCCTTTTCAATATTACACAAAGGTTAAGAAATTGTGAACTCTGTTATTTACGGCAATTTTATTTTTAGCTAATTGGAGTGTTGTTAACGTTAAGGTTATAATTCCTTAACGCTGATATTCGCTGGATGAATAATCAAAGACCTTATTTTGCCCTCCAATTCCTCTGAACAATTATCCACTCCCTTGATCTCCTCTTTTTAACCCTCAATCAAACAAAACCCGTCAGGGTTTAACACAAAAATTTTGCAGCGAGTAGCTGTGAATACATTGGTGCTTACTTGTATATAATGTTGAACCTGGGAAACCGGAGAAAAAATAAGTTTATGAAGAAAATTTACATGGTTGTTAGTTTGTTGATGATGCTAATATGCAAAATTGGATTTGCACAATATGCTGGAGTAGGGACTTTTACAAGAATTAATTCGATGGCAGAATTAACCGATGGATATTATGTAGTAGCATTCGGGTCTACTCAGGCTATGAATAATACTAATTCTTCGGGTTTTTTTGGTAATACAGCAATAACACCGGCCGGAGCAGTTATTACCAATCCAGCCACAAATATTGTTTGGGAAATAGAAACAAATGGATCGGGAAGATCCATTTATAATGAGGCCAGCGCAACATTTGTATCATACACCGGTATTAGTAATGCAGCCCAGGCAGTAGCTGCTGTTGCAACCGACAACCAACGTTGGACTTTTTCGTATACCGGCGCTCTATTTGTTATTACTAATCTTGCAATTAATACCCGGGATTTGCAGTATAATTCCGGTGCACCGAGGTTCGCATGTTATACGGGAACTCAGAATGATATTACCCTTTATAAATTTACAGTAACTGCTGCAAACAGATACTGGGACGTATTAGCTGGTGCTTCAAATGGGACAGGCGGTAACGGTACATGGGGAACTACTTTTAGTACTACGACAGTGGGTGATGCAACATTAACAACGGCGGCAACTATAGACAACGTTTTTTTTCAGGGTACCGCCGGAACTGTTACGCTTGGAGCAAATCAAACCGCAGCATCAAATACTTTTAATGTAACGGACTATAGTATTTCTACAAGTGGAACACCCCGCACGTTAACTGGAAATATAGCTTTAACCGGAGCGATAAATCTTAATACTTCACCGGCTACAGGTACAACCCTAAATTTACCTGGAGTTATCAGTGCAACTACCACGGGAAGAATTACTCAGAACGGATTAGGTACTACTGTGTTGACAGGTACGAATACATACGCCGGAAGTACAACTATAACCTTAGGTACTCTTTCGGTTGGCGCACTTGGAAACTTAGGTTCCGGTACATCAGTGATACTTAATGGTGGAACTTTAGCCGTGACAGGAAATATAGCATTAAATAAAAATATAACGCTTCCTGCAACAAGTACATTAAACACAGGTGCAGGATTTACGCTTACCTATTCAGGCGCACCTATAAGTGGTGTAGGAGGCTTAACAAAAACAGGGGCGGGTACATTTATTTTACCCAATGGTAATACATACACAGGCAAAACAAATGTGAATGCCGGAATATTTTCCACATCCGGCGAAAGTGCTTTTGGTGCCAGTCCGGCAGCTTTTGTTGCCGATCAGATTACCTTCAATGGAGGCACACTATTATCTAGTGGGAACCTAAGTTTTAATAGTAACAGGGGTATAACATTGGCTGTAGGAGGAGGAACTTTTAACGCAGCAGGGGCAAATATAATTACTGCAGTGAATATAATTACTGGTCCGGGAGGTTTGAATAAGACTGGTCCGGGTACATTAAGATTTGATGTAAATGGCGGAACGCATACTTATTCTGGTAGCACAACAATTAGCCAGGGAATATTGCAATTGGAAAGAGACAACGATATACCGGATGCCAGCAATATCATATTAGCCGGAGGTACTTTAAATACAGCAAGAAGCAGCGATCTTAGCGGAAGGGCTGAAGACGCAGGAACGCTCGCTTTGACTGCAAGTAGTACCATTAATTTGGGTACCGCTGACCATACCCTGTCCTTCACAAATCCATCCGGTACTTATACCGGTATTCTTACTATTACAGGATGGACAGGTACGTCCGGTAATTCAGGTACTGCCGGAAAAATAAGGATTGGGACTACCGCTACGAGTTTAGGCGCTGCACAAAAAGCTCAGATCCAATTTAGCGGTTATGCCCAGGGCGGGGTAATTCAATTAAGTGATGGCGAACTCGTACCTGCGGGTACCGTATCTCTGGATCATGTTGGCATGGCACAAACAACTGCTTCCAACATATTAACAGGGAGCACAAATAATATTTTATCCAATTTCAGAGCCAATGTTACCGGAGTGGCTATAATATTAAATTCCATTTCTTTTAATATAGGAGGAACTTTTGTAGCTGGTGACCTTGATAATATTAATTTATATACCAGCACCAGTTCCACCTTCCCGGGCGGAGCGCCGCTCAGCACCGTGAATGCAACAACTATTGGAACGGGGGGTACAGTTTCTTTTACGGGGCTTACTCAGGCATGCGCTCTTGGTGCTCGTTACTTTTGGATAACTGCAGACGTAGATGCAGCAGGAACTTCGGGTAACACAGTTATTGTTCCGGCTACTCCAACGGTCATTTTTGCTGCGGCAGCGGTAACTAACAATATTACAATTGGCGGTACCAAAACAATTGTTTCCAATACTATTACAACCGGCGCTGCCACTTTTGGTCCGTTTTGTAACGACATAGCCAATAATATTACGCTACCTTTCTCGCAGGCGGGTATTTTTACAGGCCAGTTTAATATTCAGTATTCCAGTGCTACAGGAGTTTTTCCTACAGATGCCACATCGCAGTTATTAACCTATGTATCCAACACTGCTACTTCGGTAACTGCTACTATACCGGCAGGTTTATTAGCCGCGGGAACGGGCTATCATTTCAGGGTAGTTAATGCTACGCCGGTTTATTATACATCCGGCAGCAATGGAAACAATGTTACAATAAATGCTGTTCCCGCTGTTGCAGCTATTGGCGGTGGAGCAAGCACAGTTTGCATTGCTGCTGCAACACCTGCTTTTACTAACGCTACCGGCGGGGGTACATGGTCAATAACTCCAGGAACTGGTACGGCCAGTATTACTGTAGGGGGTATAGTAACCGGTAGTACAGCCGGTACGGTTACGGTGGTATACACTGTATTAAGCGGAGCATGTAGTAATTCAGTTAGCACATCACTTACGGTAAATCCTCTGCCGGCTAACCCTGCAGGAACTATAAGTATATCAGCCAACCCTTCCTGTGGTCCGGCAACGTTAAGTTATCCGGCAGCGGTTGCACCATTGGTTAATTACTGGCAAACTACACCTGGTGTAGTAACTACGAATCCAACTTCGGTTAATTATGTTTTAAATGCTTCGGGAACAATATATGTCCGAACGCAAAATACCACTACTGGTTGCTGGAGCACCGGTACCATAAATACTGGTTCAATTGCTATTAATAACCCGGTCGTTATCACAACACAGCCACCAAATAGGAATGTAACGTCTCCAACAGGAACCACTTTCTTTGTTACAGCAACAGGAACAGGATTAACGTATCAATGGCAGATTGATATTGGCTCCGGCTGGACAAACCTTAC
>JACMKX010000166.1 GCA_014379905.1 Ferruginibacter sp.
AAGAAAATTGAAGCTTTGTATGGTTACATGAAAGATATAAAGATCGGCAGCCGGGATATTACTACATTACCGGTTGTAGTTACGAACCTGGAAAAAATGTGTTACTCCTATAACAGGTGTATAGATGGGATGCTTGGTTTTGATTTTCTTTCATTACAAAAAATTGGGTTTAATTTTGTGAGCCACAAAATGTATATATGGAAATGAGGAGTACCATATACGAAATAATAAAACTGGCACGCACTTGTTGCTTAATTATCCTGTTGATCACAATCACGGCATTTTCACTACCTGCCCAAATTGCTGCCAAAAATTATATCATTAAAGACGGGAAAATGCTCATTGAATTAAGCAAACAATTGGATGAAACTGCTTTGGATAGCTTTATTGCAAAATTTGATCTCTACGACCTCGACCTTAAACAATTTATAAAAACCGCTTCCCCGGATTCACTGCGTAAACTGGGTTGGAATATTGAAAAAAATAACCGGGATTTATTTGTGATCAGCAAACTGTTAAGGGGCTTCGATAATTTTAATAACCCTGCGGATAAAATCATATTCTCAGAAAAAAAGGCTTCTTTTAGCGAACTTTTTCCTTCTATCAATAATACGATCAAATATGGATTTAACAGCTTCAGAAAAAAATCCCCCTTCCACGTAAAAGATTCGATGGTTACTTTCTTTCTGCGTAATAACAATAAGGCGCAGAAGGTGATGCTGGCTGGCAGTTTTAATGACTGGAACCCAAGTTCGCTGCCAATGAACCAGACAGACAGCGGCTGGGTTGCCCAGGTGAAACTTGGCCCTGGAAAGTACTGGTATAAATTTATTGTTGACGGTAACTGGACGGTAGATAAGGATAATGCAAGAGTAGAAAACGATGGAATGGATAATGATAATTCTGTATTTTATAAGCCCAATTTTGTTTTCAGGCTAAATGGATTCGGGAATGCTAAAAAAGTTTACTTGTCCGGGAGTTTCAATAATTGGAAACCGAGGGAATTGCAAATGACCAGGACTGTGTCAGGCTGGCAATTGCCGCTTTACCTTGCAGAGGGAACACACACTTACCGGTTTGTAGCAGATGGCCGATGGATGGCTGATCCTGAAAACAAAGACCAGTTACCCAATGAATTCAATGATTTTAATTCTGTAATACGGATCGGCATTCCCTATATATTTAAACTGAACGGGTATACAAATGCAAAACAGGTTATGATTGCAGGTTCGTTCAACAATTGGCAGGAACATGAATTAATAATGACTAAAACAGCTGCGGGCTGGCAATTGCCTTATACCCTGGGAGCGGGTAATTATGAATACCGGTACAAGGTAGATGGCAAATGGATAAACGGCCTTGCAAACACAGCATTGGAATTTCCTAAGGAAAAGAAAAGAAATGCCTACCTTATCATAGGAGCAAATTATACGTTCCGCTTAAAAGGATTCAATACTGCCAGGACCGTTTTTTTGGCCGGGGATTTTAACGACTGGGCACCGGGTACTTATGCAATGAAACAGGAAGGGGACGAATGGATCCTCCGCGTTCATCTTTCCGCAGGTAAACACCTGTATAAATTTATTGTAGATGGGAAATGGGTAATAGACCCGGGAAACAGTCTATGGGAACAAAATGAGTTTGGCACAGGCAATTCGGTGATTTGGTTTACGCGATAAATGGCGACCGGTAAACGACAAAGGATACGGCGAAAAAAGTACAGGCAAAAGACGAAAGGTTGGATAATAAAAGTGAAGGAAAGACAAGATGGAATTTTCCCGAAACCTGAACCTAATCGCGTTTCTTAAAGCTTAAACTTTTAAAACTATCCCCACCCTACCCCTTAAACCTAAAACCCCACATTTTAAACTTTAAAGCTTTGGTTTGCATGAAACGAATAATATTTTTAAACGCTACCCTCCTGCATTTATTTTTATTTACGGTGACGTACAATACGGTTAAGGGGCAGGCAGATTGTGTATTGCAGCTACCCTTGTTACACGTCGATTTTGGAAATAGCAAACAGTCGGTGGAGCTAAATCTTTCGTCGCTGGAAAATTACCAACAGGTGTCTGACTATTGTCCGCAGGATGGAAACTATGCAATTGTGTCTTCAACCCGTGATTGTTTTGGCGGGCATTGGATAACGGTCTACCAGGATCATACTCCAAACGACCTGGAAGGTAAAATGCTGCTGGTAAATGCGGCATACCGGCCAGGTTTATTTTTTGTAACAGCGCTCAAGGGACTTTTACCTAACACCACTTACGAACTTGCAGCATGGCTGATGAATGTTTGCAGGTCGGGAGCAAATTGTACCATGATACGCCCTAATCTCCGTTTTATAGTAGAAAATACAGCGGGTAAAGAACTGGCAAAATTTTCAACCGGTGATTTAAACCCCGGCTCAAGCTCCTGGATGCAATACTCGGCTCTTTTTAAAACTCCTGCAGAAACAGGCACGCTTCTCTTAAAAGTAGAAAACAAAGCGGATGGCGGTTGTGGTAATGATTTTGCAATGGATGATATCACTATCCGTGAATGTAATTTCCCAAAACTGATTACAAAAGATGAGCCTAAGCCCAAAATGGTAGTTAAAAAATCAGTACCACCTTTAACTCCAGTTGTAAAACAACAACCACCTGTTCTTCAACCGGCAAAAAAAGAACTTACTGTTATCACAAAAACAATTGTAAAAGATACGCCGGTAATTTCCAGAACGGTGATAAAACAGCGCCCTCTTATAGCAGTACCAAATCCTATTCTCACGCGGGCTAACCCGGTGATAAAACAAATTGAAACAGGTGCCACGGAGGTAGTAGTAGACCTGTACGACAATGGGGAAATAGACGGGGATACCGTCAGTATTTATCACAATAACATATTAATCGTTTCCCGTGCCGGCCTTTCAGAAAAGCGGGTTACATTACGCCTTGCCGTGGACGCAATGCATCCCCATCATGAGTTGGTGATGGTGGCCAATAACCTCGGAAGCATTCCACCCAATACCTCCCTGATGATTGTAACTGCAAGGGATAAGCGCTATGAGGTATTTATATCGTCTTCCGAACAAAAAAATGCTAAAGTGGTAATCGACCTGAAAGAATAAAAACCCAATCCCCGAACGATACATACTACCTCGTACAGGTTGCCACGTGAGAACTAAATACATAATGCTGCGCATAATATAAAACTGAACCCGTTAAATATCTTCGCGTTAAAATAAAATACCGGGTCAGGCCAGCTAGTTTTGCAATCACACAATTAAATTCATGAACAAGACAGCCCATAAATATTATATAATTAATAAACCCCATGATATGGTGTCGCAGTTTGTAAGTACGCACCGTGTAAATCTTTTGGGAAACGTTGATTTTGATTTTCCTGCAGGTACGCATGCCATCGGCAGGTTAGATAAGGATTCGGAAGGCTTACTGATTTTAACTACTAATCAAAAAGTAACGCGTTTATTATTTTTAGGTGACATACCCCATAACCGAACTTATTTGGTGCAGGTAAACAATCTTTTAAGCACGGAGAATTTGCTCCAACTGCAGACAGGCATCACTATCCGCATCAAAGGGGGAACTGATTACACGACACCCCCATGTAATATTAAAATTGTAGAAAACCCGGAAATTATATACAACACTGCAACGGAATTAAAAGAGTACGGGCCACATACGTGGTTACTGATTACATTAACGGAAGGGAAATTCCACCAGGTGCGAAAAATGATGAAAGCAGTACGTCATCGCTGCAAAAGATTGATCCGGGTATCAATTGAAAACCTGACTCTCGGAAATCTTCCACCGGGAGGTGTAAGAGAAATTGAAGAAGGTGAATTTTTTAAACAATTGAATATTTCGGAACATGGATGATAATTTCCCTGGGTTCGGATAATAAACGTTAGCTGTCACCTTAGAGCGACTCTTCGAATTCGCTATTTCAAATAAAATTGGACAAGGCTTTCTCCGCAAGAGTTGACCTTAGCTAATCTATTCGGGATTGCAGACAACATTCAGACAAGACCTTCTCCGCAAGAGTTTGACCGTAAGGAATCTATTCGGGATTGCAGACGACATTCAGACAAGACTTTCTCCGCAAGAGTTTGACCGTAGCGAATCTATTCGGGATTACAGACAACATTCAGACAAGACTTTCTTCGCAAGAGTTGACCTTAGCGAATCTATTCGGGATTGCAGACAACATTCAGACAAGACCTTCTCCGCAAGAGTTGACCGCAGCGAATCTATTTGACATTGCAGACAATTCAGACAAAGCTTCTCCGCCGAAATTACGGCGAGTAGCGTAATTAAGTATAGCTACCATCTCGAAAGAAATTCGAACAGCTAACATGCGGTTTGGCATTATGGCGGCTGGACGTTGGAGCCATCAGCTTTTGTTCGCTGTTGTGCTTCGGTTCCGGCTCGACGTTGGATATTTGGCTTTAGTTTTTATCATTAATTTAGCTTCGGCTGCCGGGCGGAAGGAATTCTATTGCCGCCACAACGCCAAGCCGTAACGGTTATGCCACATGGCGCTGTTCCATTTCAAAAGGCCATGAGCGGATGGTTGGACGTTATTCAGCGGTTCGCCATTCTCTATTCACATAAAAATAATTCGTTAAAAACTGCACAATTGCAAATACAATTCTAATCCAAAGGATTATTTCCTGTAAGTTATGATTTGCATTCATTTGAAAAAATCACCTAAAAAATTTAGATAATACAAGCAATTGCTGTAATTTAAAGGCTTACATACTAAACTAAACTAATGAAAATCATTTTTACGTTTATTTCCCTTCTGTTTTTTTCTTTATTACATGCCCAAAATGCAAACCTTGTATGGGCAAAACAAATGGGTAGCAATAATGCTGATCAGGGACTTGCCATTGCAGTTGACGCCGCCGGCAATGTATACACAACAGGGTATTTTTTGAGTATTGCTGACTTTAATCCCGACCCGGCAGTTACTTTCAATCTTACCCCTGCGGGTCAAAATGATATTTTTATTAGCAAATTAGATGCTTCCGGAAATTTTGTATGGGCAAAACAATTGGGTGGCACTTTTAACGACCAGGGGTACGGCATAGCAGTAGACGCATCCGGCAATGTATATACAACAGGTTCATTTCAGGGTACAGCAGACTTTAATCCCGACCCTGCAGTTACCTTTAATCTTGCATCATCGGGAGGAAGTAACGATATTTTTATCAGCAAATTGGATGCTTCAGGCAATTTTGTATGGGCAAGACAATTCGGTAGTACTTCAAATGACCAGGGATCTTCTATAACAACAGATGCCTCCGGCAATGTATATACAACAGGGTACTTTGCGGGTACCGCAGACTTCAATCCCAACCCTGCCGTTACTAATAATCTTATATCAGCAAATGGAAGTTTTGACGTTTTTATAAGCAAATTAGATGCATCGGGTAATTTTGTATGGGCAAAACAATTGGGTGGTCTTAATACTGAAATGGGATACTCTATAGCGGTAGATGCATTGGGCAATGTATATACAACGGGAACATTTCAGGGTACTCTCGCAAACCCGGCAGACTTCGATCCAAGTCCTGCAGCTACTTATTATCTTATCTCTGCGGGTCAGGGCGATATTTTTGTCAGCAAATTAGATGCCTCGGGTAATTTTGTATGGGCAAAACCATTGGGCGGTGCTTCAGTAGATATAGGATATTCCATAGTCACAGATGCCTTAGGCAATGTATATACGACAGGATATTTTAATGGCACAGCAGATTTTAATCCTGACCCTGCCGTTTCCTATAATCTTACAGCGGCAAATGCAGACGTTTTTATCAGCAAATTAGATGCGGCAGGAAATTTTGTATGGGCAAAACAACTCGGTGGTACTTCCGGTGAAGTTGGGTACTCAATAGCAGTAGATGCCTCAGCCAATGTTTATACAGCAGGATATTTTCAGGGTACCGTAGACTTTAATCCGGACCCTGCAGTTACTAATAATCTTATCACCGCCGGTCAGGCTGATATCTTTGTCAGTAAATTAGATGCTTCAGGTAATTTTTTGTTTGCAAAGCAATTCGGTGGTACCGGTGTTGACCAGGGATACAGCATAGCGTTAGATGCTGCCCGTAATATACATACAACAGGATATTTTTCTGGTACAGCAGACCTTGATCCTGATCCTGCAGTTATCAATAATTTTACTGTGGCAGGGGTTAGTAGTGATATTTTTGTAGTTAAGTTGAGCCAGTTAGGTACAGTACCTGTTACTTTATCAGGCTTTACGGTTAATAACAGCCGTTGTACAGCCAACCTTACATGGACGACTGCCACAGAACAAAACAGCAAACACTTTGAAGTGCAGTATAGCACAAATGGTATAACCTTTACAACAATTGGCACCGTGCTTTCGAGCGGTAATAGTACTACCGAAAAGTACTACGGCTACAGCAGCAGTTTAGTTAATCCGAATAATTTTTTCCGCCTGCGGATAATAGACAGGGATGGCAGCAGTAAGCTCAGTGCTGTAGTATATGTTGCGGGCGATTGTGGCGCTAATATTATTATTACTGTATTTCCCAATCCTGCAAAAAATGTGGTAACAGTTAGTGGGCTTAGCGGTGTAAACCAGTTACGATTATTAGATCAACTTGGTAAAATTGTAAAAGTTATTATGACGAATAAGGTTTCAGAAACGATTAATTTATCAAACTTTTCTGAGGGAACTTATGTAATACAAATAGTTCAAAATAATAAAGTAAGCGAAAATATAAAATTCATAAAAAAGTAAGTAAGGGTCATAAGCAGTAGGTGTAATACAAAGAGTTTTCGCAGGAAACTATTTCCTATAGGATTGTTAGCATTGATTTGAAAAGAAATAATGGAAGGTTTACAATTGAAAACTGCCCAATCTTAGCGCAAGCGTCCGCTTGAGCTTTTAGTAGTGATTGTATTGTAATTAGAAAGTATGAACTGACACTTTTTAATTTGGGTACAAGAGGACACTTGCGCCAACACGAGGATGAAACAGTATTTTGGTTTTGTTGTCGTTTTGTTAGCAATAGACAGATGAACTTTGAGCGAGTTATTATTTATTTTGTCTGCGAACTGCTTTTTCTTTCTAACTCCTGCCCTTTCATTCTATCGTTACGGCGAGTAGCGTAATATAAGTATAGCTACCATCTCGAAAGAAAGGCGAACAGCTAACATCGGTTTTGCAAAAGTTTGGCAGGACGTTGTAACTTCGGCTTCAAGTCGCTATCAGCTTTGGTTGGGGTCAGACTCTTTCTAAAAATAATTTCGATAATTTAAATCATCATTTTTCTAAACAGTATTGCCACTGGTCAGACGAATTTCAAATTCCAAACCTTCGCAAAGCCGGAACGTTGGGCGCCATATAAAAATGCAGCCATGATCAAAAAAGTTTTTCGGGCGAATAGAAAAGCATAAATTTTATCATGTACTTCAATAATTCTTCCCATAATTTTATCAGGACTTTGTAATGCAAACTTTTATTAGTGGGACGAGTTACAGTTAATGATTAATCGAATTTTACTATCGGCGGGACCAAGTTCGTTATCTCATTTTGTTACCGTTCGGGTTTTTGGTTCGACCCTGAGACAGTTTTAAATTCCAATAATATTTGTGATTTGACCAGAATTAAATCCGAAAAGTTTGCAGACAAAATTGTCAACGAAAATTATCAAATCTAATGAGGGAAAAGTTCAGTTTTGAAAAAATATATTTTAAATACGGCGCCCAACACTGCATTGGCAAAATACGGGTCTGGATTAGCAAACATCGGCTGCAGTTCGCTATCAGCTTCGGTTTGGGGTTGGACTTATTCTAAAAAACTTTTCGGTAATTTTATAATCATATTTCTTTGCAGCATTGCCACCGGGCAGGACCAGCAATGAATTCCCCGTACTTCGCCAATGCAAAACGTTGGGCGTCATGTCTGGGCAGTCAGCTAATCATAGTAGAATTTAAATGTTGAAAATTACATATGCCAAAGCGACAAGTAAGGATATTCGACCCTTGGGTAAGCTTCGTGCAACGAACTCGGTTGATGAGGAATATTGGGAAACCCGAATTGCTGGATATCTCAACTTCACTGTCAATCCTCAGCAGGCTTTGAGACCGCGTATCATT
>JACMKX010000167.1 GCA_014379905.1 Ferruginibacter sp.
ACTTTTCCTGTTCTTTCCACGCTGGCCCTTATTGCATCATAATCTAATGGCAATAAAGTTCGGAGGTCTAAAATATCAACACTGATGTTTTTATTTTTTGCTGCATATTCCAGGGCCCAGTGTACACCGGCGCCGTAAGTAATAATGCTGATGTCTTCTCCTTCTTCAAGATGATTGGCTTTACCAATTTCAATTTCATAATATGCTGACGGCACTGCACCGGTAATACTTCTATACAAAGCCTTGTGTTCAAAAAACAATACCGGATTTGGATCGTTGATAGCAGCTATCAATAAACCTTTCGCATCAGCGGGTGAGGACGGATATACCACTTTTAAACCTGGGGTATGTACAAACCATGCTTCATTGCTCTGGCTGTGAAAGGGGCCTGCGCCCACACCGCCGCCTGTTGGCATGCGGATCACCACATCGGCATTTTGTCCCCAGCGGTAATGAATTTTTGCCAGGTTATTAATAATTTGGTTAAAACCAACGGTGGCAAAATCTGCAAACTGCATTTCCATCATCGATTTATATCCCTGGAGGCTTAAACCGAGGGCAGTACCTATAATAGCACTTTCACAGAGTGGTGTATTGCGCACTCTTTCTGTACCAAATTCTTCCACAAACCCCTCGGTTACTTTAAAAGCGCCACCGTAGGCGGCAATATCCTGGCCCATTAAAATCAGGTTGGGATGTTTTTGCATGGATTGTTTTAGTGCGTCGGTGATAGCGGAAATAAATTTAGCCCCGCCACCGCCTGGGGAGGGAGTTGAGGAGGGAGTGTTTTTTAGTAAATGCTGGTATTTAAACGGGGCGTAAACGTCGGTGATTTCTTCGTTTGTGTCCGGAACAATTTTGCCTGCTTCAAAGCCGATCTTCAATTCTGATTCGATGTGTTCTTTTATTGCTGCTTTAGTAGCATCCGCTTCTGCGGGTGTTAATATATTTTTCTCCAGCAACCATTGTTCATAATTTTTGATAGGATCTTTCTTCTCCCATTCTTCAAAAAGGTTTTTAGGAACATATTTTACACCGCTTGCTTCTTCGTGACCGCGCATGCGGAAGGTCATGCATTCTATGAGGTAAGGTTTTTGATTTTTGATGCAATACTCCTTTACGCCTTTAATGGTTTCAAACACGGTTAAAATATTATTACCATCAACCTGCACGCCTTCCATACCATAACCTACGGCTTTATCCACCAGGTTTTTGCAGCGGTATTGTTCGTTTACGGGCGTACTTAAACCATACCCATTGTTTTCAATAATAAAAATAACGGGAAGGTCCCATACAGCTGCTGTATTTAATGCTTCATGAAAATCGCCTTCGCTGGTACCTCCATCGCCGGTAAAAGCAACACACACTTTATTTTCTTTGCGTAATTTATGTGCCAGCGCAATTCCGTCGGCTATGGCCAGCTGCGGCCCCAGGTGGCTTATCATGCCGCATATATGATGCGCTGCACTTCCAAAATGAAAACTTCTTTCCCGGCCTTTACTGTAGCCTTCTTTATTGCCCTGCCACTGCATAAACAATTTGCTGAGCGGCATATTGCGGCCGGTAAAAACACCCAGGTTGCGGTGCAGGGGCATTATCCATTCATCTGTTTCCAATGCGGCTGCAACGCCCACTGAAATGGCTTCCTGCCCGATGCCGCTAAACCATTTGCTTATTTTCCCCTGCCGTAGAAGTACCAGCATTTTCTCTTCGATCATGCGGGGCAGGAGTAATTTTTTGTATAGGCCTTTTAATTGTTCGGCCGACAAGTCTTTCTGTGAAAAATGCATGGCTGCAATTTCCATTTTATAAATGAAACTAACAAGCTAATGGGCTACTCTTATATTTTGCGATGAAACCAGTCCGCTTATTTTTTCTCGACAAGAGCATACGCAAAAGAAGATATAGCACTGAGCAGCAGGCTGAATATAAGCGTCCACCAGAATCCAACTATGTTTATGCCATCCATCAGCTTGTCGGCAATAGAAATAATGATAACATTAATAACAAACAGGAACAGGCCGAATGTTACAATGGTAATGGGTAAAGTGAGCAACACCAGTATTGGTTTTACGATTGCATTCAGTACAGCCAGCAATATTACCAGTATAAGTGCATCTTTAAAGTCGGGAATATGAACACCCGGTAAAAGCTTTGATAAGCCAAAAGCTACGAGGGCGGTGATAAATAACCGGATGATGAAGTTCATGGTATTAGTGGTTTTTGATTGGTAATTGGTGATTAGTAATTGGGAATTAGTAATTAGTTCTGTGTAACCCTGACTCCGGCATCCGGTATCAGTTATCAGGCATCCAGCACCCGGCATCTAGTACACCACCAGTTCATAAAATTTTTCGGGGAGAAGGTATTCATTCGCCAATGCCTTTAATTCTTCGGCACTGGTTTCGCGAATGGCTTTTACAGACTCATAAAAATAGTTCTCATCTAAATTGTTTAAAATGATGTTTTTCCATTTCGCCATAATATGAAAAGGGCCGTCAAGGTCTCCCAGGATAGAGCCCATCATATAGTTTCTTACCAATAGCAGTTCTTCTTCGTCTACCAGCTCTTCTCTTAGAATCTTCATTTCCCTGTACACTTCTTCAATGGTTACTTCGCATACATCTTTACCTGCTTCGGTACTTACTACCCAGGCACTCTGCTGTATATGATTGTGGAGGTAGCTGTGAATGCCATAAGTATAACCCTTGTCTTCTCTTATATTGGCCATAAGCCTGCTGCCAAAAAAACCGCCGAAAATATTATTCAACACCATCACTTTTTTAAAATCAGGATGGTGCCTGTTAGGAAAAGGAGATGCCAGGCGGATAGCTCCCTGCACTGCTGCTGCATCATTTTGTATGCGGAATTTTGTTTCGCTTACAGGAGTTGCTGCTATAAAAGGGTTTTTATAATCAGGTGCGCTGAGCGCCAGTTTACCAAAAGCATCATTCAGTTTCTTTTCAATATCAACCGGCAGGTTACCGGATACAAATAAAGCCGCTCTTCCCTGCAGGTAGTAATTTTTATAGAATGCTTTGAGTGCATCCGTAGTGATGGCATCAATATCTTCAGCATTGGTATACTTTCCGTATGGATGTGTATCGCCATACAGGTAACTATCAATTAAACGGCCTGCAACAAACTCTGCTTTTTGAAGATTTACTGCCAACCGCTGTTTGCTGTTCTGTTTGTAAATATCGAGTTCCTGTTCAGGAAATATGGAGTCGGTGAGCATTTCTGTCATAACCGGCAGCAGGTGATCCAGCTGCTTGGTTAATGTATGGAGCGAAAGGGTTGATGTTTCATTATAACAAGCCCTGGTGCAATAGGAACCGTAGTATTCAAACGCTTCGTTGATTTGTAACGCCGTTTTATTTTTAGTTCCGTTCTTCAGCATAAAATTCGTTGTGGCGGCAATTCCTTTTTGTTCTTCGTACGAGTTGCCGGCAAAAAAAACCAATTCGATCTGTATTACATCCTGCGCCCCGGCATTGATGGTATATACGGGTATGCCATTATCTAAATTAAACTGCTTGTAAGGTTTAAGGATCAAATTAAAATTGACCGCATCTACTATTGGTGGCGCAATTTTCCTGTTGATGGTTTGGTTTATTTTATTTTGTATGGTGGTACTCATTTTTAATTTTGTTTTTTAACACGGTCTTCGACAACATTGGTCTAACTTCTTTTATTACCGTCTTCGACAGGCTCAGACTGACATTTCGGGTGGCCTTCGACAAGCTCAGACTGACAGTACGCTCAGTCTGACAGTAGACTCAAACTGGCATCCTTTTGAAAATAAGAACTGTTGTAAAATAATGATTCCGAATAATGCTTAATTACTACTCAAATAATACATCGTACTGCAGTTATTTTCATTAAAAATAACCTTGCATTGTTCTGCAATTTTTTCTGTTGTTACCGCCTTGTATTTCTCCAGTTCCTTGTTCATAAGGTCTGCATCGCCCAGCAATTCGTACATGGCAATACTGGCAGCGCGGTTCATTACGGTCATGTCTTCAAAAGCCATGGCACTCTCTGTTTTATTTTTCACTTTTTCCAGTTCTGATGCGGCAATTCCTTCCTGCTGTAATTTTTTTAATTCTTCCATTACAGCAGCATCGGCATCTTTAATATTTACGCCTTTAACGAGTTTGCCTTCTATTACCATAATGCCTGCATCGGTACTACCCATATGGGAGCAGTCAATGCTGCTAAACAATTGTTTTTCCTTTACCAGGTTTTGGTACAGGCGGGAAGAGGCGCCGCCACTTAGAATATCGCTTATCAAATCGGCCGTGTAATAACGATCATCTGTACGGGGATAAATATGCCAGCATTTAAACAAAGCATCGAGCGGCACATTGGCTTTTACTTCTAAAAAACGTGGAGCCGTTTGAACAGGTTCCTGCGGCAGGTTGCGGTTGTACTTTTCGCCGGAGGGTATAGGGCCAAACCATTTCTCTGCCAGGTTTTTTACCTGCTGCAATTCCACGTTACCTGCTACCACCAATATCGCGTTGGCAGGGTTGTAATGCTTGTAAAAAAATGCTTTTACATCTTCGAGGGTAGCATTTTCAATGTGTTTTAATTCTTTTCCAATGGTCATCCATTTATAGGGATGCGTAGTATATACCAATTCCCGCATTTTATGCCATACATCGCCATAAGGTTTATTAATGTAGTGTTCCTTAAACTCTTCGCTCACTACTTTTCGCTGTACTTCCAGGCTTTTTTTGCTAAAGGCGAGGCTTAGCATCCGGTCACTTTCCAGCCAAAAAGCTGTTTCAATATTCTCTGCGGGTAACTGGCAATAATAATTGGTGAGATCGTTGGTGGTATAGGCATTATTTTCGCCACCGGCGAGTTGTAAAGGATCATCGTACACGGGTATATTTATGCTGCCGCCAAACATAAGGTGTTCAAAAAAATGGGCAAAACCGGTTTTGGCCGGATCTTCATCACGGGCACCTACATCGTATAAAACATTTACTACTGCCATGGGTGTACTCACATCCTGGTGAACCAATACACGAAGGCCATTGGCTAAAACAAACCTGTCAAAATGGATCATTTGGCAAATTTAAGCCAACAGAGCGGGAGCCGGGAAAATTTTTTACCGGGAGGCTAAAAAATGGAACCGGCCCTGAGGTATAACTCGATCAATTTATCGCCTCTTTTCACAATAATTTTAAACCGCTGACCGGGAGTGAGCAATAAATTTTTATACTGCTGTATATTCCTGGAAATGTTGTTGCCTACGGTAATTATTTCATCTCCTACCAAAAACCCTGCTTTGCCTGCGGGGGAACCTGCAATTACATCTTCTATCATCACGCAACCGTCTATGTGGTACATACCCAGTCCTGTGTAGGCATAATCAAATTGTTCTTCAAAACGATGATTGGGCAATAAATGAATTTCTCTCTGGCCATAATTAATGGTCATATTAAATCTTCTCAGCAACTCATTGCCTATCAATCCCCCTGCAAAGGGGTAGTTAATTACATTATAATCATCCTTGTATAAATAGGTGGGTACATTGTAGAAGCGGTAAGGCCCCAGCTTCAATTCTTTTATCACAGTAAGCCGCATTTGCACCCGTCCTACCATGCCTTCGGCCTGGGTAACCACCGGTTTTCGTTTGGCGAGCAGAATATTGCTGTCTGTAACAAACTTTTCGTTCAGCAATAAGCAAAGGCCTGCGCCGGTATCAAAATAAAAATTATGGTTCATTTTAGCCCGGTCACGGAACTGGGCAAACTGGATGGGCAGGGAGCTAAAGGCTGGCCTAAGCAGCGTTCCTCCCCGGGGATACTCTATTTTGCCAGGCTTAAAAACTTCTATAAAGGAGCTGTCGAAATTAACCTTTACAATGTACCTGCTAAAAAAGCTGTAACCAATAATGCCATCTATTTTTTCGCCGTATACACTGGTTAATACTTCGTAATTATTAATATGAAAATTAAGTTTTTTGAGGTCCAGGCCGGGAAAATGGAGCGTTTTATCAAAAGCGAAGTGTACTTTTCTTTTGCCACCAATACCTGTTATGGTAGTATCAGTAGCCCGGGTTGCGATTGAAAAGGTTTCGCAGGTAGTGCTATCCAGCGAAATGCCGCCACTGCCTGTATCTAAAATGAAATTAAAGCTGTCTTTGATATTTTCAAAGCTGGCTCTTATTATCATTACTCCACCACTGTATTGATGAAAGGGAAAACGGGTGATAAATGCGGGGTGCGTATCGGTTACTATTTCCTGGGCACGGGTAAATGCGGGAAGCAACCAAAATAACAAAAGCAATTTTTTAAATGGCATAAGCAGTACTGGTTACTGGTTGACTGGTTAACTGGTAACTAGTCCCTGTTATTCGAAGCGTTCTTCGTAATTTTGCAGCAGCAAATTATTTGGCAGGACCTGTTCCAGGTCCGGCTCTCTTAAAATATCAGCATGAATATAAATGATCTTTATACCCGGGCGCTCAATTTTGAATTTCTTTCTGTTGAAGAAGGCGTGTTTTTGTTTGAAAACGCTGCACTGGCAGATTTAATGTATGTAGCCAATGAATTGCGCAAGAAGCAGGTGCCGCACGGTAAGGTAACCTGGCAGATAGACCGCAATGTGAATACAACCAATGTATGCCTGGCCAATTGTAAGTTTTGTAATTTTTACCGTATCCCCGGCCATGCAGATGCCTATATTACTGATATTGACACTTATAAAAAGAAAATAGAAGAAACGATCCGGTATGGCGGCGACCAGCTTTTGCTGCAGGGTGGCCACCATCCTGAGCTGGGCCTTTCCTTTTACGTGAACCTGTTTAAAGAGCTTAAATCCCTTTATCCCAATATAAAATTGCACACCCTTGGTCCACCCGAGATTGCGCATATCACCAAACTTGAAAAGAGTACCCACCGCGAAGTGCTGATGGCTTTAAAAGAAGCGGGCATGGATAGTTTGCCCGGGGCAGGTGCCGAAATTTTAACTGACCGTGTAAGGCGGTTAATAAGCAAGGGCAAATGTGGGGCGCAGGAATGGCTGGATATTATGCATGAAGCGCATAAGCTCAACATTACCACATCGGCC
>JACMKX010000168.1 GCA_014379905.1 Ferruginibacter sp.
AATTGGTGCCGGCTACCGTAAAAGAGGTTTGAAATTACTGGCTGGTTTAAAACTGCCCAAGTTCCTGGATAAAGATGGAAAAGGTACACTGGATAACGAGATCGCTTTCAGGCTTGATTTCCGTATCCGGGACAATGTTACTGCCAACAGCAGGCTCGACCAGGATAATAATTTTGCAACGGGTGGCAGCAAGGAGATCACCATTGTACCAACGATTGATTACACACTCAACAACAGGGTGCAGTTAAAATTATATTTCGATCAGCGTAGAGTAAAACCTTATATATCTTCCAGTGCACCAACCACCAATACCAGGGCAGGTGTACAGGTGAGAATATCTTTAGCACAATAGGCAAATAGTATATAAAGCCGAAAGAGGCTGTCTCAGGATTGAGGCAGCCTCTTTTTATTTTTGGAACGCTGAGGGCGCTGATGATCATGATAAACACAGATTTCCCTTTGCAAACTTTGCGTAAACTTTGCGCTTCCGATTTGCAAGGTAATTTGATCACGCAAATAAAACGCTGTAGTGGGAGGAAATGCTTACTTTGAAAGCCCCGGTAGTTTTTGCCGGTTTTTTTGTGTCTGGTATAGTTAAGAAAAGAAAAAAATAAAATAGCAAAGAGAATACAAAGAGTGAAGGAGAACAAAGAAGTAGCTCTTTAACTCTTTTCCTCTTTGTTCTCCTTGCAAAAAAATATTGGATCAGATAAGGTGTTCCTGATTGCATAGTTTTCTATTAATAAAAATAGCTTAGCCGGCATCATCTGAAAATGATACTATTTTCATTCATACATGGTCGCACCTTTGAAAATATCTGCAAATGTCTGCCAATTGGGTTTATCTGCATTTACATCTTGCTTCATGTTATTGTAATACCCTGTATGTCTTCGGCGTAAGACGATAATGCTTCCAAAAAATCCGGTATTGTTTTATTTTCCCAATTTTCAGGATTTTCCAATAAGTCCTGGCGTAATAAGCTGAGAAACTTAACGAAGGTTTGTCTGTCACTTACCTGATATTTGAGTATGTCATTCATAAAATTGCTTAAAGAGTGTAGGGTTTTGATGCAATCAAAAATAACTAAATCTTAATCTTTTTACGGTTTGCATCGGCTATTTTACCGGACCTTATTACGCCCTAAGTTTAATGAATATTAATGGCGCTCCATGTTCTCCGTGCAAACACTCCGTGCTCCGTGGTTAAAAATAAATCTATTGTATTGGGAATATCTAAGTTAATAAGCAAAGCGGGTCTGACCTCCGGTCCCGACCCTAGGGCGCAGTTTTTTTCAACAACATTACATAGCCACACAGGTCTTTCTTTTTTTTCTTATTAACCTGTAATGGTTTGATCATATGGTATTCGGAAAATTTAGGGATATAATCATAGCTTATCACATTGCCATCTACATCGCCCCACATTTTTTTTTGATAGACCACCTGTTTTTCGCTCCAGTCAAACATTCTTACTTCATATAATTTGGAACTTATATCACCAATAAAAACAAACTGGTACCAGCTGCCCTGGGTAAGGGGAACAATAACCGGAACTTCGTATTCGCTCTCCATACTTACAGAAGCTTCTTTAACCACTATAAACCCGGATTTAGCCAGCACCGCTTTTATACTATCTGCCTGTTGTGTGATGGAAATATTGCTGCAGGGACTCTGCCTGATGGTTTGGGCATAGTTGAGGAGCGGGCACAGGGCCAGCATGCAGATGCAGGTTAGGAGGACGATTTTTTTCATGTAAGATATTAAGACACTGACTTAGGAACACAAGTATATACCAAAAATTGGACCCGCCCAAAGGATTTTACTACGTAAAAACCCTACTCTTTAATTAATCTTGTATATAATTACTGATCGGCTAATACTCAACGGAATAGAAAAGGGTGTTAGTATAAATGAATCGTTATTTTTTAAAAAGATGGTTGGGGCCGGCCTGTGCCAGGCAGGTAATCACCAGGTCGTTGATACAAATATGCGGCGGGAGGCTGGCGCAATAATAAACGGAAGCAGCTATATCTGCACCCGTGAGTGGCTCAAAACCCTGGTAAGTAGCAGCTGCTTTTTGTTCATCTCCTTTAAAACGAACTACAGAAAATTCTGTTTCCGCAGCGCCTGGGTGAACAGCGGTTACTTTTATTCCATGTTTCAGCAGGTCGATGCGCATTGATTTGCTTAATGTGTCCACGGCAAATTTAGTGGCGCAGTACACATTGCCATTTTCGTATACCTCTTTACCGGCAATGGAAACTATATTGATAATATGTGCAGCGGCAGATCTTTTTAATAGGGGCATTACAGCACGGCTCACATACAGCAGGCCATGTACATTGGTATTGAGCATGGTTTCCCAGTCGTCCATGTTAGCCTCATCAAAGGGTTCGCGGCCCAGCGCCAGCCCTGCGTTATTAATAAGAATGTCTACCTGCTGCCAGTCTTCGGGTAAAGCCGCTACCTGCGCAAATACATCCGCTTTTTGTTGTACATCAAAACAGAGGGACCAGACTTTTACCGCATACTCTTTTGTCAATGCCGCCTGCAGGTCATCCAGTCTTTCTTTTCTTCTGCCGGTTATGATGAGGTTGTATTTTTCTGCTGCAAATTTTTCAGCACATGCTTTGCCGATGCCAGAGGTAGCGCCGGTGATGAAAACGGTTTTGGTCATTGGGAAAATTTGAAAGGTCAATTGTCAATAGTTAGTGGTCAATAATTGGTAATTGGTAATTGGTAATTGGTAATTGGTAATTGGTAATTAGGAATTAGGAGAGCAAGTTAGGCAAATAAGGCGGAAAGAAAATGCCGGAAAGTTTTTGGCGGCAACATTTTGGCAAGTCGATAAGTGATTGTTAATAAAGATCTTAACTCAAAAAAAAGTTGGCAAAAAAACCACCGATTGACCCGTTTTTGAAGGAAAATTGACTTTTGGCAAGTTCGCAATGTGCCGGGTGACCAAGACCAACGACTAACGCCTAAAAGCTATCGGCTAAAGGCTATCAAAAAGCTTCATAAGTCTTAATCTGATACCTGATTCCGGCAGGTGTGTGCTGCTGCAAAAATATTATGATTTAGTTACCCCAAAAACTGCATCCCAGCATCCAGTATCCAGCATCCAGTAT
>JACMKX010000169.1 GCA_014379905.1 Ferruginibacter sp.
GCGGATACCATTTTACTAAGGGATTGCTTTTCCGCCAACGCTGTTCTTCATACCATTAAGCATGATAAAGATGATATAAAAGTCATGGAGGGAAAAATTGCTGATTTTATCGCATTTGTGGGTAAAGAAACCGTGGGCGCAGCCGATGAACAAATTGTTGTTGAAACTTTAAAAACAGATGGGTCACTGGCAATAGTGTGGACCCCCTATCAATTTTTTTACAAAGGAAAATTCAGCCATTGTGGTGTAAATTCTATCCAGCTCGTCAGGCTAAAGGCTGGTTGGAAAATTCAATATATTATAGATACAAGAAGAAGGGAAGCCTGCCAGTAAGTAGGATACCCCCCGCAGCAGGGAGGGACGATATTTATTTCTTTTTAACCTTATATTTTTTATTCACTTTGGGGTTATTAAAATATTCATCTAGTTCCTTACTGTTTAAATTCTCTTCGGCAATTGGTACGTCAATCAGTTGAATTTGCATTTGCTTTAATTCATCTTTCAGTTTTTTTGTCTTAATCAATATTTCAGGATCCCTTTCGCCTACGATGGTATTATCTGCTATCAGGTATTCCAGCCTTTTAATACTGTTTCTTATTAAAGAGGCCATATTTTGGTCAGAACTGATATTGGGAGCAGTGGCTTCTTTTACAGGTACCAATGCCACACCAACACTGGGCAAAATTTTACCTACTGTCTTTTGATCAGGAGTAGACATGGAAGAAAATACGGTTCCTCCCAATCCCGTGGCAGCAGAGCCCAGGTCAAAACCTGTCCTCGTTTTTTTTGTTCTTTTTAATTTTTTGTCAATTATCCTGAAACTGCTTTTTAGCTGAACAATGTAATCCATTACATCTTTTCTAAGTTTTTCAAATTCCATTACCCTTTGCGGATAGTTAATATTTTCTCTTACATAAACCTGTATAATGGCGGTATCCCTGTTGCTGAATTTATTGGTGCCTACAAAAAACAACTCCAGCATTTTTTGCCTATCCTTGTCACCTTCTTTTATAAAGTCAAATGGCGCATACCAGGTATAATCATCATTGCATTTGTTTACCGGGGTAAGTGATTTCGCCTGGTAGTTGCTGAAATAAGTGATTTCTTCAATGGGAAAACTTCCGTTGTCGCATTGCAGCTTAAAGCTAATGGTATCTCCTTCATCAATATATAAAGTTTTGGTAACCGTTGGCTTAATTTTAGAAGGAATGATCTCTGTGCTGTAAAATAACAGTATAAAGGAAGTATCTATTCTTTCTGCCGGGGTGTTCAAATTTTGTATACCGATATTAACCTTGTATTCAAAATCATACTTCAGTTTTCCGGAAAGAAAATATGATTTTTCTGCTTTAAAAGTTAACAGCCCGTTGTCTTTATTGATTTTTAATCCAACCGGCGAATTTTTTAAGTACCAGTAATATTGGGATTGATCTTTATTTATTTCAAACGCATATCTTAATGTTGAGTCTACGTGCAGGGTAAAATACGGATTGATATTCCTGATTCTCAAAGCAGAATCCGCATAATTCACTACTTTATGTGTGCTGTCTAATATAATCTGAGCCTGTCCTGCAATACAAAAAAGAAAAAATAAACCTGCAACTGTCACATTTTTTATACCCATAACGGAAATTAAAACTTAAGCGCTAAAATTACAATTTTTAAAAGTAAAAAAGCCATCCTGATAAACCAGGATGGCTTTTTAACCAAAATCAACCTTATACTCGCAGTTATTATAAAATTAATACCTGCGGGCTTTTTACTGAATAGTAATTTCCTTTGTTGTAACCTTAGCCACTTCTTTTTTAGGTAAGGTTAATTTTAAAATTCCATTTTCATATTTGGCTTCAATGGCCGAAGCTTCAATTTTTTCATCCAGTGTAAAACTGCGGGTGAAAGCTTTATGGCTGAATTCTTTCCTGATCACTTTTTCGGTTTCTGTTACCGGGGCTGATTTTTTATCAGCGCTGACAGTTAATAAATTACCATCTAATTTAATATTGAAATCTGCCTTTTCTAATCCCGGTACAGCTACTTCCAATTGATAAGCATTTGTACTTTCCACAATATTAACAGGTGGAAAACTAAATACATCTTCCCTGAAAGTTTTGCCAAAGCTTGCGGGCAAATCATTGAAAAGATCATTCATTAAACCATCAAATGTTTTTGCAGCGGGGTTGTTTACTTTTACGAGTGTCATAGTGATTATAATTTTTTTGTTTAAAAATTTATTGTTTGATTGTACTTTTTCAAATTCTGTTCCAACACATTTTTAATGCATAGATGGCAATAATCTAAAGAAAATGTAGACAAAATGACGTTAAATAAAAAAACTGCCGCCGTAATGGCGCTTTTGATGCATAACAGATTTTTTCAACACATTGAAATTCTTCGATAGATAATTCATTGCAAGTATGTAAATTTGTATTTCCAAAAAAATAAAATTATATGTATCCAGCAGAAATTGTAATACCAATGAAAGAAGAGTTGACAGAAAACGGCTTCGCCGAAATGTTGACGGCAAATGATGTAGAAGAAAAAATTACCGACGAGGGAACCACTTTGGTGGTAATAAATTCGGTTTGTGGTTGCAGTGCAGGTACGGCCAGACCAGGTGTATTACTGGCAGTGCATAACAGCGCCAAAAAACCCGATCACCTGGCAACAAGTTTTGCCGGATTTGATGTAGATGCAGTAAAAAAAATAAGAGAACATCTTTTACCGTATCCACCGTCTTCACCTTCTATTGCTTTATTTAAAAACGGTGAGTTAGTGCATTTTATTGAAAGGCACAATATTGAGGGACGGAGCGCTCAAATGATAGCAGAAAACCTGATCGGCGCATTTGAACAATACTGCAACTAAACAAACAATTTTTTTCAGATGGGTTAGTGTAGATCCTGTAGTGAATAACTACAGGATTTTTTGTATGGGTATTCGCCGGTGATTAGTTTGGTTAAATGACTTCCTTAATCTTCAGTAAAATTGAAACGCGCTAATAAAAAATCAGGTTTAACAGATGATTTATACTATTGGTGAAACTAAAATGCTGAATGATTATATTTGAATATCTTGCAGCTCATAAATTTTAATTTTCAAAATAATGTATCCCAATTTATTTTACGTTTTTAAAGACTGGTTTGGTGTGGAGTGGGAAGCGCTTAAAATTTTGAACACATTCGGTTTAATGGTTGCCATGGGTTTCGTTACCGCAGCCATAGTAATATCCAGCGAACTAAAACGTAAAGAGAAACAAGGCCTGCTTTTTCCCAGGGAGGAATTTATTACAGTTGGTAAACCTGCTACCCTGGTAGATTTGCTGATCAACTTTATAGTTGGATTTATTTTTGGCTTTAAAGTATTTGGATTCAACTTTAATATGCCTGCTGGGACAAGCCCGCAATCCTATATCTTTTCCCTTGAAGGTAGTATCGCAGGAGGTTTGGTATTGGCAATTTTTTTAGCAGGGTTAAAATGGTGGGAAAAGAATAAGCAAAAATTAAAAGAACCTGAACAAAGGGGCATACGCATATGGCCGCATGACAGGGTAGGTGATATTGTTATCATTTCACTGGTATTTGGGATTTTGGGGGCCAAGTTATTTGATAACCTCGAAAACTGGGAGGATTTTATACAAAACCCGCTTGAGAGAATTTTTTCTGCAGGCGGACTAACTTTTTATGGAGGTTTAATAGCAGCAGGGATCGCTATTTGTGTGTATGCTGCAAAAAAAGGTATCAAACTGATCCACCTCGTAGATGCTATTTCAATCGCAATGTTACTTGCCTATGCGGTAGGCCGGATAGGCTGCCAGGTTTCAGGTGATGGCGACTGGGGTGTGTATAACAGTGCTTACGTCACCGATGCGAGTGGGAAAGTAGCCCTTGCAAAAGACGGTGATTTCCAGGCGCAACTGGAAAGGTATAAGACGTATTTTTTAGATGGAACAGTTTTAGATTCCGGCAAAACAACCCCCACATTTGTTACCGACAGAAAAAGCGCCAGCCTCCAGGCTGTACCGCATCGTTATGTAAAGGCGCTTTCTTTCATGCCGGTTTGGATGGTTGCTTATAATTACCCCCAAAATGTAAACAATGATGGCGTATTAATTCCAGGCAATTATGATGATCATAACAGGGTGCTTCCCCAGCCGGTTTTTCCGACACCTTTTTACGAAACGGTTGTTTGCACATTACTATTTTTAATTGTATGGGCATTCAGAAAACGCATACATGTTGCGGGTACAATTTCTGGTATATACTTCATTATAAATGGGTTAGAGCGTTTTCTTGTTGAAAAGATACGGGTAAATAACCAGTACCATTTTTGGGGCATTCATCCCAGCCAGGCCGAGATCATTTCCTTCTTTCTTATTTTGACGGGTGTTATTATTATTATAACAGTACACGTAAAATCTCCACGAAAGAGCTAGTTTCTTTTTAAATTACATTTTTTAACATTGTGTAAAGGAATAAATTTTTATTCCGGAACTCATTGACCATACCTGTTATTACCGATCATCCATAATATGTAACCGTCTGTGTAAACCAATGTTCCTTGCTATACAAAGTACCTACTTTTGTAATGTACAATTTAAAACAAAGTATAAAGTATAGCCATGAAACATTTTTTTAACATACTAGCTGCAATGGGTGTAAGTCTTGTCAGTTTCGCCCAGCATCCGGGCAAAGTATCCGGATCAATAAAAGATGGCGGTAATCAAAAAATTATCGACGCCGCTACCATTTCCTTACTAAAAGCTAAGGATAGTAGTATCGCGAAAGTTGCCCTTACCGACAAAGGAGGGAATTTTATTTTCGAAAATCTGAAGGATGGCGCCTACCTGGTTTCGGCAACTTCTATTGGTCATAACAAAGTGTACAGTAGCAGATTTACCATTTCCCCCACTCAAAAAGAATTTAACCTGGGGGTTTTGCAACTTGTTGCGGCTGATAAAAATTTGAAGGAGGTAACGGTGACTTCAAAAAAGATGCTTATCGAACGCAAAATTGACAAAACTGTTGTTAATGTAGACGCAGCAATAAGCAATGAAGGGAGCACCGCGATGGAAGTGTTGGAAAAAAGCCCCGGGGTAACGGTAGATAAAGACGGAAACATAAGTTTGAAAGGTAAGCAGGGAGTGATGATTATGCTCGATGGTAAGCCTTCTTATCTTACCGGTCCCGAACTGGCTAATCTTTTAAGATCAATGCCTTCCAATAACCTTGACCAGATAGAGATTATGACGAATCCCTCCGCAAAATACGACGCAGCGGGTAATTCGGGAATTATCAATATCAAAACAAAAAAGAACAAGCAAAAGGGCTTTAACGGAAGTGTAAACCTTGCCTATGGCCAGGGAGTATACGAAAAGACAAATAACAGCCTTAACCTGAATTACCGAAATGGGAAATTCAATTTGTTCGCAAATGTGAGTGGTAATTACCGGGAAAATTTTAACAAGCTTACCATTAAGCGGAAATACAAAAATGAGGACAAATCCCTGAATGCGATTTTTGAACAAACTTCCGATGAAATGAGGTTCAACAGTAATTACAATACAAAATTGGGAGCAGATTTTTATGCGGGTAAAAATACAACGATCGGGATTGTTTTAACGGGCTTTACCACGCCCTCAAGCCAGGGTGCCAATAATACGAGTTATCTTAAAAGCAACCTGGGTGTAATAGATTCTATTGTGACGGCAGCCAGTTACGAAAAATCTACCTGGAAGAACGGCGCTGTAAATCTAAATTTTCGCCACCAGTTTGATTCTGCGGGGAAAGAATTAACTGCAGACCTCGATTACCTTACTTACCACGCACACCGGGACCAACATTTCACCAACACCTCCTATGCACCTGACTGGACGCTAAAAAACTATGATCAGCTAATGGGTGTGCTACCCTCAATAATTAGTATATACTCCGGCAAAATTGACTATTCGCATCCTTTAAAAAGTGGGTTAAAAATTGAAACAGGGTTGAAGACGAGTTTTGTTGAAACAGATAATACTGCAGGCTATTTTAATATCACTGGAAATACCAGGACCCCAGATTACGACAAGACAAATCAGTTTGTATATAAAGAAAATATTAATGCTGCGTACCTGAATATGAACAAACAATTGAAGAAATGGGGACTACAGGCGGGCCTGCGCGCTGAAAATACCAACTACAATGGCCGGCAGTTTGGCAACCCCCTGCGACAGGATAGTTCATTTAAGAAAAGCTACACCGGACTTTTTCCAACAATGTTTGTAAGCTATGCGGCCAATGAAAAAAATCAATTTGGATTTTCTTATGGCCGCCGTATTAACCGACCGGATTACGAGGACCTCAATCCGTTCTTATTTTTCCTTGATAAATATACTTATGGCTCTGGCAACCCGTTTTTAAAACCCTCCTATGCACATAGTTTTGAAGTATCGCATACCTATAACCAGTTTTTAACCACCACCATTAACTATGCAAATACAAAAAATCTCTTTAACGAAACTTTTGAGCAAAAGGGTTACGCAACAATAGTAAAGCAAGGAAATTTTGGATCGGCAAATAGTGCCAGCATATCGGTAAGTGCGCAAATAACCGTGGAAAAATGGTGGACAGCCATTGTTTATA
This sequence comes from Ferruginibacter sp., assembly GCA_014379905.1. Classification (GTDB taxonomy): domain Bacteria; phylum Bacteroidota; class Bacteroidia; order Chitinophagales; family Chitinophagaceae; genus Ferruginibacter. The sequence continues at coordinate 6,621 of JACMKX010000169.1, forward strand.
CAGAAGGTAATTACAATAATTATAAAGGCTTGTTGAATGGGGAATATGTAAATGTAAAAGGGGGGAATTTTTTGATTAATGTAAACAACCAGTTTAAGTTCAAAAAGGGCTGGAGCGCCGAATTATCCGGCTTTTACAGAACAAGTGGTATCGAAGGCCAGATCATTATCAAGCCAATGGGCCAGTTAAATGCAGGTGTGCAAAAACAGGTGTTAAAAAATAAAGGAACATTGAAATTGAATATCAGGGATATGTTGTACACGATGCGTACCAATGGAGAAATTAATTTTCAGCGTACCGAAGCATCCTTTCACCAGGAAAGGGATTCAAGAGTTGTTACCCTGAGCATTGGATACCGTTTTGGAAAACCCATAAAAGGATTGCAAAAGAGAAAAACCGGTGGCGCAGGAACAGAGCAAAACCGGGTGAAAGGAGGGAATTAGTTTGGTGAATGGTTGATTGTAGATGGCCAATCGTCAATGGTTAAAGGTCAAAGGTTGCGGTAGCCTTTCACTTCTTCCCAAAGGACAGATAAAAACACAGCTCAACATTGGGCTGTGTTTTTTATATTTGCATATATTTTGTCATTAATATTATTTTTATGCCATCATTCGATTTTGCCAGTAAGGTTGATTTGCAAACACTCGACAACGCGATCAATACCGTAAGTAAGGAAATAACCAACCGGTTCGATTTTAAAGGTTCGCCGGTAGTGATAGATTTAAATAAAAAGGAATACAAGGTAAACCTGGAGGCAGATAGTGAAATGAAACTGAACCAGATTATTGATGTAATGATCAGCCGTAGTATGAAACAGGGACTTGCCGCCGAAATCTACGATTTGAGCAAGGAGCCTTATCAAAGCGGCAAAGTAGTAAAAAAAGAAGTTCCGGTAAGAAATGGTATTCAACAGGATGATGCTAAAAAGATTGTGAAGCTGATAAAAGACAGCGGTTTAAAAGTGCAGGTAGCTATTATGGATGATATTATAAGGGTAACGGGCAAAAAGATTGATGACCTGCAGGATGTCATTCATGCATCAAAAGGCTGGAACGTAGGGATAGCCTTGCAGCAAACCAATATGAAGAGTTGAGGCCTTCTCAATGGCATATGTATGAATGGATATTATTAAAAACCATTTGCATTTCAAATTTACCGGGATAATATTTTGTGATAGTAATTTCATCGGGTTGTAATAACAGACTAAGGCAGATGAAAATCATTAAAAATTACCGAAGTATTCAAAATCCCTCATTGGTTTAAGTGCCTTGTTTTTGCGGAACTGGGTTCGGCCTAGCGTTTTTTCATCAATTTCCCTTACATTTGCAGTCTTAAAAAACGCATGGCAAAATCCATGCACAAAACTTTTATTATTATGAAAAAAGATTTGCATCCTAAAAATTACCGTTTTGTAGTTTTTAAAGACATGAGTAATGGCACTACTTTTTTAAGTCGCTCCACTGCTAATTCCAATGAAACCATAAAGCATGAAGACGGTAAAGATTATCCTGTAATTAAATTAGAGATCTCGAATACATCTCACCCTTTTTATACAGGAAAAAATGTACTGGTGGATACTGCTGGACGTATTGATAAGTTTAAGAAACGTTACGAAAAGAAAGCGCATTAGTAAATTACTAAAGTTTGTTTTTCATGGCTATACTTTAAGTCCCTCCGGTTTTTCGGGGGGATTTTTTTTGGACTTGCCGGGTACAACAGTATCTCCGCTTTATTAATCAATCATTTATTTGAAGTATTTTTATCCGGTGAACATAATTCTTGACGATACAAATGCAAAACAATGGCTGTATCCTTTCACGGCAACCAGGCATGCTGCGGATATACGGATTGGTATATTAACCACGAGGGAGAAATGGGCATATTTGCCGGGCTTTCATATTTATACTGATTCAAATACATTTTTTACCGAAAACCCGGGGATTGAAAATGGGTTACCCGTTAGAATGGAAGCGAATATCATCCCGACAAAAGAATGGCTGGATGAACTATTGAGCAATACCGGCAAACAGGATTTTTCCGAAATTCAATTAATTGATTCAGACAGGATAAAAAAGTTGAATTACCCCTGGCAGATTTTTCAGTATAACGACTGGGCCCTCAGGAAGGATTTTGAAATGATAACTTCCGGAAGGGTTTCACAGCCTCTTTCCTCTACCAATAAAATAGTTTGCGGTGATAATATTTTTTTAGAAGCAGGTGCCGTGGTTGAACATAGTATTTTAAATGCGTCTGCCGGTCCTGTTTATATTGGTAAGAATGCGCAGGTGATGGAAGGCTGTATGATACGGGGCGCTTTTGCTTTATGTGAAGGAGCTGTTTTGAAAATGGGAACTAAAGTATTTGGCGCTACTACCATTGGCCCATATTGTACCGTGGCGGGAGAAATAAAAAACTCTGTAATATTTGGTTACAGTAATAAGGCACATGATGGTTACCTCGGTGACAGTGTAATAGGCGAATGGTGCAATCTGGGTGCAGGTACCACCAACTCCAATGTGAAGAACACTGCCGGTGAAGTGAAAGTATGGAGTAATGCCGCAAGGGATTTTTTAAACGCAGGCTTAAAATGTGGTTTATTAATGGGCGATTACAGCAGGTGTGCCATTAACAGTTCTTTTAATACTGGCACGGTAATAGGGGTTTGTTGTAATATTTTCGGTCAAAATTTTCCACCAAAATTTGTAGGCGATTTTACATGGGGTAAAGAAAGGTATACTATTGATAAAGCGCTTCAACATATTGGTAACTGGCAACGGCTTAAAGGAAAAATTACTACCGAACAGGAAATAGAAATATTAAAACATCTTTATACTCAATCATAAAAAAACATCATGAGAAAGCAAATAGCCGCAGCTAACTGGAAAATGAACCTTACGCTTTACCAGGCAGAAACTTTAGTAAATGATTTACTGGCTGCACCCATTGAAATAAGCGAACACCAGGAACTGGTTTTTGGGGTTCCGTTTCCCTATTTAATTGATATCCAAAAAAAGACAGAAGGGAGGGAGCGTATGCTGGTAGCCGCGCAGAATTGCTATAGCAAAGTGTCTGGCGCCTATACCGGCGAAGTAAGCGTGGAAATGCTGAAAAGTATCGGTGTACCCTATGTAATAATCGGGCATAGTGAGCGCAGGGAATACTGTAACGAAACAAATGCCCAGCTTGCTGAAAAAGTAAATGTATGTTTTGAATATGGGTTAAAACCTATCTTCTGTTGCGGAGAAGCCTTAGCTATCCGGGAAGCGGGCACACAAAACAGTTATGTGGAAAATCAATTGAAAGAAAGCTTATTTCATTTAACGGCGGAAAGCTTAACAGGATTTGTAATAGCATATGAACCGATCTGGGCCATCGGAACAGGTAAAACAGCTACCAGCGAACAGGCCCAGGAAATGCACGCACATATAAGAGCAGTAATGGCTGCCCAGTATAGCAGTGAACTTGCAGATAGCATTTCCATATTATACGGGGGCAGTGTAAAATCCACCAATGCTAAAGAGTTATTTGGGCAACCAGATGTTGATGGGGGGTTGGTGGGCGGTTCCTCATTGGTGGCCACCGAATTCTCAGCCATTGTTAACAGCCTCAAAAAATAACACAGGCATGTAGTAATGGTTTACATTAAATCCATCGCCTTGGCAAAAAAAGTAACGTTGAACGGTAGTACCATTGAACTATATCCGCCGCCAATTTTGTAAACAATAACAGAAGCCGCTATAGAGACGAAAAACAGGATCCAATATAAACCGGTAGATTTTTTTACAGTTTCCATTCTTAAATTTTTTTGACAAAAATAGGGGAAAACAAACATAATTGATGATAGAATAATTGATAAATGTTTTTTGCTAAAACCGGCCTCCATATCCCTGAAGTGTAACATTTGAAAACATTTTCAATTATCATCGGATAATTATCCATTATTTTACCTTTTAGGCTGTTTATTCATTGTGTATTTTTTACATTTCGCTACAAAGGTTTTATATTGCTGTTTCTTAACCTTGCCATTCAATGACACTTAACTTTTATATCCGGTTTTCAACAAAATTCGGGCAAACCCTGTTTGTTTCCGGGAACAATAAATCATTGGGAAATGAAGATTTTACCCAGGCAGTTTCACTACAGTATTTTAATGAGGAATTTTGGCGGGGAAGGGTGGATGTACCATCAACCGAAATTAATTCATCAGACATTGAATACAGGTACATGCTTAAAGAGGCGGATGGTACCCGGGTAATTGAGTGGGGTAACGACAGGGTGATCAAACTCAGTAAAATCAGCTTCAGCGAGATCGTATTAATTGATACCTGGAACCATGCAGGGGATATTGAAAATGCATTTTTTACAAAAGCATTCCAGGAGGTTTTACTAGTATCAACCCTTGCTCCCGCAAAACAAAAATCAATTAAAACCTATACCCATGAATTTAAGGTAAAGGCTCCCCTGTTAAAGGAGGATGAGGTAGTATGCATAGGCGGGAGCGGCCTGCAATTGGGCGAATGGCAAACCAATCAGCCATTGCTACTTTCAAAAGAAGGAAATTGGTGGACAATCAGGCTAAATCTTACCAGTGAAATTTTCCCCATTGCTTATAAGTATGGAGTGTATAATACCCGGCAAAAAATGTTCAGCAGTTATGAATCAGGGAAGAACAGGACATTGAACAGCGAAAGCGGCAAACCAGCACTCACGGTTATTCATGATGGATTTGCGCAATTTGCTTTTCCAAACTGGAAGGGGGCAGGGGTGGCAATTCCTGTTTTTAGTCTGCGCAGTGAAACCGGCTTTGGTACGGGCGAATTTTCGGACATTAAATTATTAGTGGATTGGGCGAAAATCAGCGGACTAAAATTAATTCAGTTGCTGCCCATCAATGATACAACGGCAACCCATAGTTTCGCGGACTCGTATCCTTATGCGGCTATCTCCAGTTTTGCTTTACATCCTTTGTACCTGAACCTTGGAAAAATGGCGGGAAGCAAAAATACCGGGGTCATTAAATTATTAAAGAAAAAGCAGGCCGACCTGAATAATTTACCGGAGGTTGATTATGAACAGGTGATGAAAGTAAAATTTTCTGTCGCAAGGGAACTATTTATTTTACAGCAGGATGAATTTTTAAATGATGCTAAATATTTTGAATTTTTTGAATTGAACCGCCATTGGCTGGTACCTTATGCTGCATTTTGTTACTTAAGGGAAAAATACAAGACGGCGGATTACAATCAATGGAAGTCGCAACGCATTTTTGATGAAGCGGCCATTCAACGGCTGGCTTCACCCACTCAAAAGCATTACGATAGTATTGCACTCCATTATTTTATCCAGTACCATCTTTACCTGCAATTAAAAGATGCCACTGCCTACGCTCACAGGAATGGTATTGTTGTTAAAGGCGATCTGCCTATTGGCATTTACCGGTATGGCTGCGATGCATGGATGGCGCCGGAATTGTACAATATGAATACACAGGCAGGTGCGCCACCGGATGATTTCGCCATCAAAGGACAAAACTGGGGATTTCCAACCTATAACTGGAAAAAAATGCAGGAAGACGGCTTTGCGTGGTGGCGTAAACGTTTTGAACAGATGAGTGAATATTTTGACGCTTTTCGTATTGATCATATTCTTGGATTTTTTAGGATCTGGAGTATCCCGTTAAATGCAGTTGAAGGGATCATGGGGAAATTCGTACCCGCCATCCCTGTCCATATCAACGAACTGAACAATCAGTCAATTTCGTTTTTGCCTAACCGTTACTGCAGACCCTATATCCCCGATCATGTGGTTAATGAAAGATTTGGGCAGGAGGCGGATTATGTAAAAGAGCATTTCCTTTTCTGGAAGGATGGCAGTTTTCAGTTAAAACCCGATTTTGATACGCAAAGAAAAATAGAACATTATTTTAGCCTGCAACCGGAATCAACTCAATTTCACCTGGTTAAACAAGGCCTCTTTGATATGGTCAGTAATGTGATATTTTTTGAAGAAGAGGGCTCACAAATGCAGCGGTTTCATTTTCGCATCAATATGCACCAGACAACATCTTTCAGGGATCTTGATGATTATACAAAACAAAAGCTAAAACAACTTTATATCAATTATTTTTTCCATCGCCAGGATGATTTTTGGAAGAAAGAAGGCTTGAATAAATTGCCCGACCTGAAAAGGAGTACTAACATGCTGGTTTGTGGCGAAGATCTGGGTATGGTTCCTGACTGCGTGCCGGATGTAATGCGACAATTGGGAATATTGAGTTTAGAGATACAACGCATGCCGAAAGATGCCCAAAGAGAATTTTTCCACCCCGCTGATGCGCCCTATTTATCAGTGGTGACCCCCTCTACGCACGACATGAGTACCATCCGTGGGTGGTGGGAAGAGGATGCCGGGAAAACGCAGCGTTTTTATAATGCTGTATTAGGCCACTACGGTCCCTCCCCGTTTTATTGCGAAGCAAAAATCAATAAAGAAATAATAATCGGGCATTTGTTTTCTCCGGCAATGTGGAGCATTTTTCAACTCCAGGATATCATGGGCATAGATGAAACCCTGAGGCGAAATAATCCGGAGGAGGAACGGATCAATATCCCCGCAGATCCAAAACATTATTGGAAGTACAGGATGCACATAGGTCTTGAAGAATTAATTAATAAAAAAGAATTTAATAAAGAGTTACAAACCTACATAAAGGCAAGCGGGAGATAGGGAGATACGCTGATAATTTGAAAATGTGAAAATAGAGGATTGTTATTGGCGGGTAAGTAAAGGGCAAGGGGCGCAATATTTAATTTATATAAGGATGATATTACCCAAAATGCAGTTGGTGGCGATACCTGGCTTCTGAGCTATTATCGCTCCTGCATTTACATCAGCCGTATTTTTTTAACCCACAATATTCATTACTCTCCATTGACTGTCATTCTGCATTTATGTAAAATCGTATTTTATTTTTGCGCCATTTTATTCAAAACTTTCAGCAATTCTATTTCTTCCCAGTTTCCATCGTACCTGGTACCGTTGATGAAAAAAGTAGGTGTGCCATTTACGCCACTCATTACACCGCTTTCAAAGTCAGCCTCTACTTTTTCTTTCAGCGCTTCGTCTTTCATGTCAATATCAAAAGTTTTCAAATTCAATTTTAGTTTGCCTGCATAAGCCTCCAAATCATCATGGCTTAATCTTTCCTGGTTTTCAAATATCACATTGTGCATTGGCCAAAAGGCCTTTTGCCTCGCAGCAGCTTCAGTAGCCACCGCAGCCATAAAGGCATTTGGATGAGATTCCTGTAAAGGGAAATTTCTAAACACAAAACGTAAGATACCCTCCATTTGCACCTGAATATTTTTAATAATCCCGTGAGCACGACCGCAATGCGGACATTCATAGTCGCCATATTCGACTAATGTAATAATGGCGTTATCCGGACCGGAAATATTATCCCTATTGTTAATTGAAGGTTTTAGCATGCTTGTATTATTAAAAATTTACGATTGGTTTTTGTTATCCAATTCTTCTAATGCACCTAATATTCCGTCAGCACCCGGATTAATGCCATCAGGCGATAAATAACTCCATTGGATAATTCCTTCTTCATCAATTACAAACAATGCACGTTGAGCCTGCCCTTCCTGTTCATGATAAACTTCATAGTTTTTTGCCATCGCACCCTTTGGTTCAAAATCCGCCAGCAACGGAAAATGGAGTTTGCGGCTTTCTGCAAATGCCATGTGGCACCATTTACTGTCAACAGAAATACCGAGTATTTGCGCTTTGTACTTTTGAAATAATTTCAGGGTTTCATTATACAACGACATCTGATCGCCGCATACCGGGCTCCAGTCTGCGGGATAAAATGAAAGAATAATCCGTTTTCCCCTGAAGTCACTTAATTTTAATTGCTGATCCGGAGTAGAATTAAGTTCAAAGTCCGGTGCTTTTGTTCCGATTGCTAACATAGTTTTTCAATTTACTGCTTATTTATTTATAATCCTTTTTCTTTAACCATTGGTATCAAAACTGTACCAATAAGCTCGATCGCATTCATTAATTTGTCGTGTGGCATGTTGGCCGTATCCATTTGAAAACTAACCCTGTTCAATCCGCCTAATGCATCACTGTGCCGTTTTATTTTTTCGGCAACATCTTGCGGGCTGCCCAATAAAAATGCGCCGAGGGGCCCGGCCTGTGCATCAAAACGGGACCTTGTTACAGGAGGAAAATTGCGGTCTTTTGCCACACTGCCCGACATGGCAATTCTATATCCTTCGTACATTTCATCTGCAGCCTGCCTGGTTGTTTCGGCTACATAACCAAAAGCATGCATACCAACAATAAGTTGCTCCGGTTTATGACCCGCACGCAGGCCTGCCTGCCGGTAAAGGTCAACCAATGGCCTGAAACGATGCGTTTCGCCACCTATGATGGCTACCATTAAGGGCAAGCCCAGCACACCTGCTCTTACAAAAGACTCCGGGGTGCCGCCCACACCAAGCCATATGGGCAAAGATTGCTGTACAGGCCTCGGGTACACAGGTTGATTTTTCATAGCCGGGCGAAACTTCCCGGACCAGGTCACAAACTCATTATCACGGATTTTCAGGAGCAGGTCGAGTTTTTCCGCAAAGAGGGCGTCATAGTCCTGCAGGTTTAACCCGAAGAGCGGATATGCTTCTATAAATGAACCCCGCCCCGCCACTATTTCGGCCCGGCCTTTTGATAATAAATCCAAAGTGGCAAAATTTTGAAAAACCCTAACCGGGTCTGCGGCACTCAGCACCGTAACCGCACTCGTGAGCCGGATTCGTTTGGTACGTGCCGCTGCTGCTGCGAGTATCATCACGGGTGCAGCGTCCAAAAATTCTTTGCGGTGATGCTCCCCAATGCCAAAAACATCGAGGCCCATTTTATCTGCAAACTCAATCCTGTCCAGCAGCAGTGCCATTGCATCCTGGCTGCTTATATTTGTATCGGGCTCATCGAAGTTTGCGGCAAAACTGTCAATTCCTATTTCCATTTCTTTTTTTTACAAAGTTATTGCTTTGGTCGTGGATCATTGAATCCCCGATAATTACCATTTCAGCGAGGGCTACTCCATACAACCTTAATTTATGCGCTGCTCCATATTCCGGTGAATGGTAGCAGGCTATTGCATCTTCATAACTGGTAAACGCTGTTACCACCAGCTTTGAACGGGGTCCACGACAGGTAAAGATTGTTAATCTTTAGTTTCTTAAAAATTTACTTTACAAAGGTGCAGGAAAAGAGAAGCCTTTTCAAATGATAAATAGCAGGAAATTAACTTGACATATGTCAATGAGGGCGCATTAAATAACAGGGAGGGGTTTTACATCGATTCGCTTTATTGCGGATGCGGCTTAATGTTTCAGGCGAAACGCCTGGAAAGGAAGCAATCGTGGTTTGCGGAAGTGGTTGCATTAAAGCCGGGTTGATTGCAAATATATTTAAGCATCTTTCATCAGCCGAAAACAGTTGGAGGCTTTACTTCTTTGCTGTTTTGCAATGATATCTATAGCCCATAGCGCATGGCAAAGTTAAACACGGGTACAGTGCTGAACAACTCCTGGAAATGAGCCCTTGCAACCAATGCAATATCAGAATTTTACACTTCAACACTATTACAGTGGTAAAGCAGGAGCATTGTAACTGTTCGCTGGAGGGCTTTTGCGCTATGGCAGCCTATTACCTGTGAGCTGCTAACTGGCATAAACAGTGGATCCGGCATTCATCTGTAATAGCCCTGCGGTGATACGATAATGCAAAAAACTGACTCTGAATATTTAACAGCGCTTATTTTTTAAAAGGAGTTTTTAAGCCTGTCAGCATTGATGTTAATCTCGCTTTGTTCTAACGCAGCGTATCATGCGCTGGAGTTAAACATCTTCTTAAGGCATCATTCAGGTACAGGGAGTTAAAAATAACTGATCCACTGATAACCTGCCGAAGCCAAAAGATGCCGGTTTTATATGACTGTATTAGTTTACAGCTTTATAAAAACCATCGCAATTTCCTCATTTTCGATGTTTGTTTTTAAGAAATATTTGCCCGCTGGTAAATTCCTTATATCTACAGATAAAACCGATTGATTATTGAAATAGTATTGCCCCCTGAGCATTATTTCTCCGCCTGCGCCTATTATAACAATCAGTGCTTTTTTATTTTGCATTGACTTTACTTCAATTTTCAGGTAGTCGGATGCAGGGTTTGGGAATATTTTCAGGCTGGTAATTCCAGCTTTATAATTTCTAATAAGTACAACAGGACTGTACGAAATATGCCCGGATCTTTCTGTTATTTTAAGCCGGTAATAATTATATCCTTTTACAACATTATCGTCGGCAAAGCTATATACTGCGTTGGCACTCGTATTCCTTGCTGCAAAACTCCCGTTTATCAAATCAGTGAAGTGGTTATCATCCATACTGTGCTGAACCTGGTAGGTATTAAGGTTACTCTCTTCCGAACTTGACCATTTTATTATATTGCTGTTACTACTCGCATTTACTACAGTGAAGGAAAGCAACCTGAGGGGTAAAACCAGGGCTGCGGATGTAGAAACAGCATAAGGACCGGTTACATTATTTTTATAGGAGCAAATAACTACATAGTAAGTTCCGGCAGCAGGAAAATTATAAATAAATCCCGAATTGGGGAGTCCCCCAAAATCATCATTTGCACACAAGGAATTATTAAGGGGTAGTGCAGGATTAAATCCAACCGAATTATATAATATAGCAAAATTATCCCATATACTGTTGCAACTAATGGTTATAAGTCCCGCCGCAGGCACAATGATTGGAACTACCTTATAGTATACATTTGTACCTACAGGAGATAAAGCAGTGGGAGGAATTCCTTCGTCCGGACGGTTAAATGTAAGATCAGTATTTGTAAGAGATCCCGTGTATTGGGTTTGTGAAAATGCCGGAATAAAACAAATTGCGAAGAATAACGCAAGTAAAGATTTTTTCATAGTGGTCAGGTTAATTTTATAAGATATTGTGGATCAGGTTAATAATTACTTTATTTGGAATTATAAGTAACTTTAACAGATTATGGAGGTTAAAATTAAGCATTTTAATTTATTGTTTAAACATAAGTTTACTATTTCCAAGGGAAGCAAGACCCACCAGTCTATTATAATAGTTGAACTTGATCATTTTGGCGTTAAAGGATATGGTGAAGCGCCGATGATCAGCTACTATAATATTACTGTTGAAAAAATGCTCGAAGACATGGAAAAGAAGAAAAGCTTTCTTGAAAAATTCGCTTTCTCCGACCCTGAACGATACTGGCATTACCTGCATCACCTTTTTCCCGATAATTCTTTTTTAGTATGTGCGCTGGATATGGCAGGCTGGGATCTTTACGGTAAAATAAAAAGAAAACAATTGCATGAATTATGGGGATTGGATATCGAGAAAGCCCCTGTTACCGATTTCACTATTGGTATAGATACTATTGAAAATATGGTGGCAAAAATGAAAGAACAACCCTGGCCCATTTATAAAATAAAGGTAGGGGTGGAGAATGACATGGAAATGGTAGCTGAACTGCGCAAACATACGGATGCAGTTTTTAGGGTAGATGCCAATGCAGGCTGGAGTTTGGAACAGGCCTTAGAAAAAATTCCTGTATTAAAAAAGCTGGGCGTAGAATTGCTGGAGCAACCGTTGGCCAAACAGGACTGGGAAGGTATGAAAACCCTGTATACCGTGTCTGCCATACCGCTAATTGCGGATGAAAGTTGCGTTTCGGAAGCCGATGTAAAAAAATGCCATAAGCATTTTCATGGTATTAATATCAAACTAACCAAGTGCGGGGGTATTACGCCGGCCCGCAGAATGATTACAAAAGCGCGCGAACTGCAGATGGACATCATGATTGGATGTATGAATGAAAGTTCTGTAGGAACTGCCGCCATTGCACAACTGGCGCCATTAGTGGACTACGTGGACATGGACGGGCCCCTTTTGCTGGCAGAAGATATTGCCAGGGGGGTGGGTTTTGATTTTGGTAAAATTATTTATACTGCTTCACCCGGTTTAGGACTTGAAATTGAACCGTTGTAAATTTTATTTGGTGAAATAATTTATCAGTCTTTACTTTGCATTGCAAATGAAACAAAATATTCATATAAACCATCATCATTATTTTGCCGAAGGGTAAGCTATGCTGATTGGTATGTAATCAAACATATTTTCAAAAAAGGGCTTACTCAAAAGGTAAGCCCTTTTTTTGTCTCGCGAATGAGTAAAAATAATGTTCTGGTTTTCACCATTGCCCATTCACCATTGACGAAAAAACGCTGTCATTTTACTGAAAGCCATATAAACATGGATAAAAAATAATTATGCTGAAAATTGCGATTCAAAAATCCGGGAGACTTTATGAAGACTCTATCAGGTTATTAAAGGAATGCGGAATAGAATTAAACAACGGTAACAAACAATTAAAAGCGGTTGCATTTAATTTCCCCCTGGAAGTATATTTTTTAAGGGATGATGATATTCCCCAGTATGTATATGACGGGGTTGCAGATATTGGAATTGTTGGCGAAAATGTATTGTTGGAAAAAACTAAAGATATCGACCTGGTTTACCGCCTTGGTTTTGGAAGGTGCAGGTTGAGTATTGCCGTTCCAAAGGCCATGCAGTATGAATCCTTGGATGATTTAAGAGGTTTGAAAATTGCCACAACTTATTCGACTATCCTCCAGGAATATTTATCCCAAAAGCAGGTGAACGCTGAGATTCATGAGATCAGTGGTTCGGTGGAGATTGCACCGGGTATCGGACTGGCAGATGCGATCTGCGACCTGGTAAGCAGTGGCAGCACACTTTTTACTAATGGGTTGAAAGAAGTGGAAGTAATACTGCGGTCTGAAGCTGTTTTGACTGCTAATAAAAATTTATCTGAAGAAAAGAAACAGGTACTGGATAAATTATTGTTGCGTATCAATGCAGTAAAAACAGCTAAAAACAATAAATACATTTTACTGAATGCACCTAATCACCAGTTAAAGAATATCTTTTCGCTATTGCCGGGTATGAAGAGCCCAACGGTAGTGCCGCTTGCTGAGGCTGGGTGGAGCAGTGTACAAAGCGTGGTGAACGAAAATGATTTTTGGGAAGTAATTGAAAAATTAAAACAATATGAAGCGCAGGGCATTATTGTAATCCCGATTGAGAAGATGATTGTTTAGGCTTGCAACCACCCGGAAATGGATATCGTTGAGGCCTGTAATTGTTTTATTTGAATATTGAGCATTGAACATTTTCCTATCGATGATGAACTGATAAAATGTATTATGGAGAGAATATTTATTAACCCCGATAAAAAAGACTGGGCCGGCATTTTGCAACGGCCGGTTTTTGATAGCAAAGCATTGGAAGGGACCGTGTCGGCGATATTAACGGATATAAAATTAAATGGAGACGAAGCAATAAAAAAATATGCGGCCCGGTTTGACGGAGTTGAACTGGATGATGTAAAAGTGAACGATGGAGAAATAGAAGAGGCGTTAAAAATGGTGAGCGATGAATTGAAGGCAGCTATATTGGTAGCTAAAGATAATATACAGAAATTTCACGAGGCGCAGGCGCAGCATCCAGCGCAGATCGAAACCACCAGGGGGGTGTTGTGCTGGAGAAAATCAATTGCCATACAAAAAATTGGATTGTATATTCCCGGGGGTACCGCGGCTTTGTTTTCTACTTTGCTGATGCTGGGCGTGCCGGCAGTGCTGGCTGGTTGCAAAGAGATTATAGTGTGTACGCCCTGCGATAAAAATGGAAAAGTAAACCCTGTAGTTTTGTATGTGGCCCATTTGATCGGGATAAGAAATATTTATAAAATTGGTGGTGCGCAGGCAATAGGGGCGATGGCGTATGGAACAACTACCATTAAACAGGTAAATAAAATATTTGGGCCAGGTAACCAATATGTAACCTGCGCAAAACAATTGGTGAACAGGGAGGGTTTGGCAATTGACATGCCCGCAGGCCCAAGCGAGGTAGCCGTATATGCAGATGAAACCTGTGATCCTGCTTTTGTGGCTTCCGATCTGTTGAGCCAGGCGGAGCATGGGGTTGATAGCCAGGTACTATTGGTTGCAGGTTCGCGGTTTGTAGTTGACGCAGTAATAAAAGAAATTAACCACCAGTTGCCCTTGCTTTCAAGAAATAAAATTGCAGGAACAGCATTACAAAACAGCCGCTTTGTGGTAATGGAAAATGCAGGTGCAGCATTCGATTTGCTGAATGAATACGCCCCCGAGCATTTGATCATTGCTTCAGGTAATGCCCTGGAATTGTCAGTTAAGGTAATAAATGCAGGGAGTGTATTTTTAGGCAATTATTCTCCTGAAAGTGCAGGTGATTATGCTTCAGGTACCAATCATACACTTCCCACCAATGGATATGCAAAAGCCTATAGTGGTGTATCTTTGGATAGCTTTGTTAAGAAAATCACTTTTCAATATATGGATAAAGAGGGTATTCAGAATATCGGTAATACCATTGAAATAATGGCGGCTGCGGAGGGACTGGATGCACATAAAAATGCAGTGACTTTGAGGTTAGAAAAGATCCGAAAAAGTCGGTAACGGATGGCTATTGAACAAGCAAAAAATTAACCTGCCTGCTTTTTAAACGAAATAAAATTCTACATATGAACGACGCTGAAGATAAAGACGCATCTGCTAAACTCCCTGAAGGTGAAGGACCGCTGGCACTCGATTTTTTGGTACGAAAAAATATCAAAAAACTTGTACCTTATTCCACCGCCCGTCACGAGTTTACCGGCAGGGCCAGCGTTTTATTAGACGCGAATGAAAACGCTTATGGTTCGCCGCTCGAAGATAACTTCAACCGTTACCCCGATCCATTGCAATGGCAATTGAAATATGCGATTGCCGGGATTAAAGGAGTACCTGCAGAAAATATCTTTATTGGAAACGGAAGCGATGAAGTGATCGATATTGCTTACCGTATTTTTTGCGACCCGTTAAAAGATAATGTAATTATCTGTCCGCCTACTTACGGCATGTATGAAGTGAGTGCCAATATCAATAATGTGGATATCAGGAAGGTAAATCTTACACCGGGTTTCCAGTTAGATGTGCAGGGGATATTAAATGCCGTAGATGACAGTACAAAATTATTATTCATCTGTTCCCCCAATAATCCAACTGCCAATAATATGAACCGGGGTGATGTGGAAGTATTGTTGAATAATTTTCCGGGAATTATTTTAATTGATGAAGCTTATATCAATTACTCCAAACAAAAAACATTTATACAGGAGCTGACGGAATATCCTAACCTGGTGGTTATGCAAACATTATCTAAAGCATGGGGACTTGCCGCATTGCGTTTAGGGATTTGCTATGCCTCCGGCGATATCATTAACCTGTATAATAAAGTAAAGCCCCCTTATAATATCAATGAAGCATCACAGGAACTTGCTTTGGAAGCGCTGCAGCATACAGAGCAGGTAAATAACTGGATAAAGGAAGTGGTTACGCAGAAGAATTTTCTTATCAAAAAATTGTTGGAATGCCGTTTTGTTGAAAAAATTCACCCGAGCGATGCAAATTTTTTATTAGTAAAAGTTAAAGATGCTGATGCCTTATACCAGTACCTGGCAAAAAATGAGATCGTGGTAAGAAACCGGAGCAAAGAAGTATTATGTGATAATTGCCTGAGGATAACCATTGGCACACCGGAAGAAAATTTACAATTAACAAGAATAATTAAAGCGTATGAATGACAATGCCCAAGCAATAACTACCCAAATCCCCGATCAGGCGGCAGGGTTGAAACGGGTTAAAATATTATTTATTGACCGCGATGGGGTATTGATAAAAGAAGCTCCGCCAACTTACCAGCTCGATTCTTTTGAGAAATTGCAGTTTTACCCGGGTGTATTTGAATATTTAAGGAAAATCGCCACTGAACTCGAGTACGAATTGATAATGGTTACCAACCAGGATGGATTAGGAACCCCTTCCTTCCCGGAGAACACATTTTTGCCCGTTCATAATTTTGTAATAAACAGTCTCGCGAATGAAGGCATTCATTTTAGTGAAGTGTATATTGACAGAACATTTGCGAAGGATAAATCGCCTACCCGCAAACCGGGAACCGGGATGCTCACAAAATATTTGAACAATCCTCGTTATGATCTTACCAACTCGTTTGTAATTGGCGACAGGGTCACGGATATGCAACTGGCAAAAAATTTAGGTTGTAAAGGTTGCTGGTTAAATAACGATGCAAGTTTAGGCGCCACAGAAATTAACAGTACTATTGAAGATTTAAGAAAAGAAGTGATTGTGCTGGAGTCGCCCCATTGGAAAGACATCTACAACTATTTAAAATTGCCGCCACGAATTATTACACACGAGCGAAATACCAACGAGACAAAAATAAAAGTAACCATAAATCTTGATGGAACCGGTAAATCAGCTATCCAGACAGGACTGGCTTTTTTTGATCATATGCTCGACCAGCTTGCCCGGCATGGAAATATTGATCTGACCGTTGAATGCCGGGGCGATCTGCAAATTGATGAGCACCACAGTATTGAAGATACGGGCATTGCATTGGGTGAAGCTTTTGTAAAAGTCTTAGGCGATAAAAGGGGTATCGAAAGGTACGGGTTTTTATTACCCATGGATGATTGCCTGGCACAGGTAGCCATTGATTTTGGCGGCCGGAGCTGGCTGGTATGGGAAGCGGAATTTAAAAGAGAAAAAATTGGTGAAATGCCTACGGAAATGTTTTTTCATTTCTTCAAATCATTCAGCGATGCGGCCAAATGCAATATCAATATAAAGGCAACAGGCGACAATGAACATCATAAAATTGAATCTATTTTTAAGGCATTTGCAAAAGCAATTAAAATGGCCGTCAAAAAAGACGTCAACAATAATTCTTTACCAAGCACAAAAGGGGTGCTTTAGGATATAGGGGCTGGTGCATCACTGAAAGAAACAGAACATCAACTAACAGCGCTCAACTAACAACCATCAACTAACAACCATCAACCATCAACCACGAGCATCAATCAAAATGATAGCAATAATTAAATACAATGCGGGTAACGTGCAAAGCGTGCAATATGCTTTAGAACGGATTGGCGTAGCGTCTGTAGTTACGGATGATGCGATGTTAATACAACGTGCGGATAAAGTGATTTTTCCCGGTGTTGGTCATGCCCATGCAGCTATGCGGTATTTGAGGGAAAGGGGATTGGATAAACTGATCATATCTTTACAACAACCGGTACTCGGGATTTGCCTCGGCCTCCAGTTAATGTGCAGGCACTCTGAAGAAGGCGATACCTCGTGCCTGGGTATATTTGACGAGAACGTTATTCTATTTCCAACATCGGGCAAGATGAAACTAAAAATACCGCAGATAGGCTGGAATAATATTTACGATTATAAGTCGGTATTATTTAATGGCCTCAGCGAAAACGCATTTGTTTATACCGTTCATAGTTATTTTGCCGCGGAGGGTAAGGAAACCATTGCCACAACGGACTATATCCTTCCTTACAGTGCCGCACTTGAGAAGGATAATTTTTATGCGGTGCAGTTTCATCCTGAAAAATCAGGAAGGGTAGGGGAATCGATATTAAAAAACTTTATCAATATACCATGATCATCATCCCTGCAATAGATATTATTAATGGCAAATGCGTCAGGCTTACCAGGGGCGATTACGCTCAACAGGTAGTGTACAACGATAACCCGGTGGAAGTGGCTAAGCAGTTTGAGGGAGCGGGGATAAAAAGATTGCATATCGTTGACCTTGACGGCGCAAAGGAGGGCAGGATAATAAATTTAAAAGTGTTGGAAAATATCGCGTTAGCAACAGGGCTGGTGATCGATTTTGGAGGGGGGGTAAAAACCATCACTGATGTAAGCAATATATTCAATGCAGGTGCCGCCATTGTAACCATTGGCAGCATGGCGGTAAAGCATCCTGAATTGCTGGAAGAATGGCTGATGGAATTCGGGACGGAGCAGTTTCTAATTGGGGCAGATGTACTGGATGGTAAAATAAAAATCAGCGGCTGGCTCGAAGACGGGGATATCGGTATTTTTGATTTTATTGGTAAAATGCTCAGTCTTGGGGTCACCAATATTTTCTGCACTGATATTTCAAAAGACGGTGCTATGGAAGGGCCCTCCGCGGACTTGTATAAAAAAATAATTGAGGAACATCCTGAAGTCAGCTTGATAGCGAGTGGTGGTGTAAGTAATATCGATGATGTGCTGTTATTAAAAGAGACAGGATGTAAAGGTGCGATTATTGGAAAAGCAATCTATGAAGGTAAAATACCCCTGAATCCCTTTGAAGCTGACTTAAATGCATATAAATATTTCAAATGATTTTATTATCAGGATTAATCCCGGCTTATAATGAATGATGGCCCTGCAAATACTGAAACTTTACTCAACACCCATTTAGGTGCAGGAGTTCACGGCCTTACAAAGAGGATCATTCCATGCCTGGATATTAAAGACGGCAGAACCGTGAAAGGCATCAACTTCGAAGATATCCGCGATGCCGGTGACCCGGTTGAACTGGCCATATTGTATTCAGGAAAAGGAGCGGATGAATTGGTTTTCCTGGATATCACCGCAACTATAGAAAAAAGAAAAACCCTGGTTGAACTGGTAAAACGTATTGCCGCCAATATCAATATACCATTTACGGTAGGAGGTGGTATCAGTACGGTAGAAGATGTGGGCGTTTTGCTGAAAAATGGCGCCGATAAGGTTTCTGTCAATACCGCGGCGTTTAAGCATCCCGCTTTAATAGAGCAATTGAGTAATGAATTTGGCAGTCAGTGTGTGGTTTTGGCGATTGATACCAAAAAAGAGCAAGATGGGGAATGGTATGTTTACCTGGATGGTGGAAGAACAAAAACTGAAATGAAAACAACGGAATGGGCGGGCAGTGCAGTAGCTTTAGGGGCAGGTGAAATATTACTAACGTCCATGAATAACGATGGCACCAAAAATGGCTTTGCTTTGGATATCACCGCAACCCTTTCCAATACATTACCCGTTCCGGTGATTGCATCCGGCGGAGCGGGAAGCATGGCGCATTTTAAAGAAGTATTTGAATCCGGCAATGCGGATGCGGCGCTGGCCGCCAGTATATTTCATTACAAGGAAATTGAAATAACAGACCTGAAAAACTATTTATCCGAACAGGGGATAAGGGTTAGGTTGTGAGTGAATTGGTGAATGGTGAATAGGCAAAAGACAGTGCAATTATTCACCAGTGCCCATTTACCCTTAGACAAATTATACGGCTGCGCTGGTAACCCCATCGCAACAGGTTTATTGAAAATAAATAATAGGATTAAGTAGATAGTTCGCAAAAGCAGTGCTAGTATGATTTTGGTAAATGCGCCATGGTCGATTTTAAATCAGTAACTGCATAAGCAGCCTCTTTTGGATCGGTCACGGCGAAGCCGTGATTCAGCATTTCGGCTACGCTCAATGCTTCAATAACATAATATTGAGCGTAGCCGAAATGTTGAAAGATGCAAAAGCAGCTGCGTTGCAGTTACGCAGCCCCGCCGGCTGGGGAGGCGAAAGTTAGCATTCTAAAAGGAATACCCAATATAGAAAAGCATATGCGAATCATCCACCTAATCCAAATAAATAATTTACCACCAGAAAAAAACGGATAATGAATATTGATTTTAGCAAATATGCCGATGGACTTGTACCAGCTATAATACAGGATGATGTTACCGGAAAAGTGCTAATGCTTGGCTTTATGAACGATGAAGCGCTGGCTAAAACAAAGGAGTTGCAAAAGGTTACTTTCTTTAGCAGGGGTAAAAACAGGCTATGGACAAAAGGAGAGGAAAGCGGTAATTTTCTTTTACTAAAAGATATCAAGTCGGATTGTGATAACGATACCCTGTTAATAAAGGTAAAGCCTGTTGGCCCGGTTTGCCATACCGGCGCGGATACCTGCTGGAATGAAAAAAATATCAACGATAATTTTTTGTTTCAACTGGAAGAAATCATCAGGGATAGAAAAAATAATCCTGCTGAAAAATCCTACACCAGTTCTTTATTCGAAAAAGGGATCAATAAAATCGCGCAGAAAGTAGGTGAAGAAGCGGTGGAATTAGTAATTGAAGCAAAAGATGATAATGAAGATCTTTTTAAAAATGAAGCGGCTGACCTCTTGTTTCATTATTTAATATTGTTGCAGGCCAAGGGTCATACATTGAGCGAGATACAGGATGTGTTGATTGCCAGGCACAAGGAAAAAGTTCAATAAGGATTTAACCGGCCATCAACTTCCTTTTTTGCGCAACATATTCTTCCTGGGTTATCGCTCCTTTCTGTAGCAGCTCAAACAACTTATGCAATTCATCCGCAATCATTTGCTGGGAGGGCGCCGAAGGCATAATATGGGAGGATGCAATTGCCCTGGCCAACTGCGTGGCCTGGTTACTGATCTGTGTTTTTTTATATTCTTCCTGTGCATGCGTAATGGTATCTTTTAATAATTTGGGATGGTGAATGAGTTCGTAGGTTGTTTCGCCCAGTTCCGCAGCGGTTTGAATATCCACATCGCCGAAGCCAAAAATCCTGCCCAGGATACTTTGATCATACTCCACGTTGTTTATTTTGTCGAGCGGACTTTCTTTTGAATACCGGCTAAAAAAACCGCTCTCGTCTACCACCCTCAGGTTGGTTACACACCATAAATTACTTTTGTAGTTAAGGTATTCGTAGAGAGGGTATATGGAGGCCACCAGGGTAATGATAAACCCAGTGACCTTATTTTCCGGCAGCCATAGTAAGAGGGTAGCAGCTACCATCCATACAAACACCGGCAATAGCAGCCTGATCCAGTGCTGTCTTGTGATGAGTAAAATTTTTTCGTCTTTTTTTAATTCGGTTCTCATAAATTATCATCCATTTTTTGTGCTAATACGGGGTTGAATTATCGGGCGGTAATTGCCAGGTACAGGTTCAGTAATATTACCCGGAAGTAGATTATTTAATAATATTTTATTTTTTAAAAGTAAGCAATGATTCGGGTAACGGATGAAAATTTTTATAAATGGAAATTAACTTTCGCCCCTGGCCTTTGTAAATAAAACAGATCTTATTTTTTGGAAATAAATTACGTTGTTCTTTTGCTTACGAAATACCACTCAACTTTCAAATTCCTTATTTTTACCTTCTTATCCCATTTATATGACCACGGAACGAAATGAACGGCTTACCGCTGTTTTAAATAAAAGACAGCCAGACCTTACTGTAGTGTTGGAAAATGTATTTGATCCCCACAATATTTCTGCAGTTATGCGTACCTGTGATGCAGTAGGTATACAGGATATTTATATTTTGAACCATAAAATTCCGCCGCATAGAAAATGGGGGGCAAAGAGTTCTTCGAGCGCGGCCAAATGGCTCACTATTCACCAGTTTACGGATGCGGCTGCATGTTTGGCTGAACTAAGAAAACAATATAAAAAAATTTATACCACCCATTTAAGCACAGATGCGTTTAGCCTGCATGAGATAGATTTAACAGAATCAGTAGCATTGGTGTTTGGCAACGAACACAGTGGCGTTAGCGAAGAGATTATCGCCATGGCCGATGGTAACTTTATCATACCGCAGGTGGGCATTATAAAATCGTTGAATATATCCGTGGCTTGTGCTGTTACCCTCTATGAAGCATTCCGGCAGAAGCTTAATGCCGGACATTATGCGTCTGCAAAACTGGAAGGAGAAAAATTAATATCCCTACGGGAAGAGTGGGGTTTTATTGAGACGGATGAATAATTAATGTTGTTTGGTTAAGCCTGAAGGCCTTTAATTTGAATAGCCGGCGGTTTCACCGGCGGAAGAATAAGGTAACCAGATAGCAACCCCTTCGGGGTTGAATTTTATTTCGCCGTCTGTTTTCATTTGTTCAACCCCGAAGGGGTTGTTATCCGCGGCCATATATTATCCACGGGTTGCACCAGTAGCTATTCAAATTTTACCCTTTCAGGGTAATTCAACCTTAACTAAACGACATTGAATCAACAATGTGCAAATATTATGAGAAATGAATATTGGTCGCAATCAGGTGCCGCCGGTATTATCACGAATCTTACAATAATTATTTGACCATTTTATCGGGCTTAATTAATTCCGGAACTGCCTTCTGTGTCCTGCGTAAACGGGGGATGGATTCCATTTGAACGTATCTTTCATTGGGGTTGTGCTGTACATAATTCTGATGATAATCCTCCGCCTGCCAGAATTTAGTATAGGGCACAACCTGCGCTGCAATAGGCTTTGTGTATTTACCTGATTTGGTTAATTGCCCGATGTACTCCTCTATTAATTGTTTTTCAGCGGCATTGCGGTAAAAGGCAATAGAGCGGTATTGTTTGCCATTATCAGGGCCCTGGCCATTGACCTGTGTTGGATCCTGCGAAGCAAAAAATACTTTGAGCAGCGAAGGAAAGCTTACCAATGCTGAATCGTAATACACTTCTATCGCTTCAGCATGACCTGTAGCTCCGCTCCCCACTTGCTCGTATGTTGGATTTTCTTCATTTCCACCCGCATAGCCTGAGATCACTTCTTTTACACCCTTTACGCTTTCAAAAACCGCTTCTTCGCACCAAAAGCATCCTGCGGCAAATGTGGCTTTACTGAGCTTTACATTGATATCTTCTTTTTGAAATAATAATGCAACGCCATCCATGCAATACCTTAATCCCGTTGGTTTTGGCCCATCGTTAAATACATGGCCTAAATGCGCATCGCATCGCTGGCAGGAAATTTCATCCCTGGAAGTTCCTTCAGAATTGTCTGTTGATACCTGTACACTTTTAGTAGAATAAGGAGCATAAAAACTTGGCCAGCCCGTACCCGAATCAAACTTGGTGGTTGATCTGAATAAAGGGTTTTTGCAGCTTACGCAATAATAAATACCCGTTTCTTTATTTTTTTCATACTCACTTGAAAATGGCTTTTCCGTGCCTTGCTCCCTTGTGATATTAAATTGAGCAGCAGTAAGAATTTTTTTCCATTCCTCCCTGGTTTTCTCAACTTTTGTGGTCCAGGTGGTATCCGGGATCAAATTATCCATAAGGGTTGTTCCTGCATTTGCTGAACCTTTTGAAGGTTGGGTGCAACTGAAAAAGCCCTGAGTAATAAATAATGCGAGGATTAAATTTTTCATTTTTATGTTTATGTATTTTTTTGAAACTAGTTAAAGGTATCGCCACATACGTATTGTTGCTAAGTTTAGTTGAATAAGAATGTGAAAGCTTTGTTAGGGTTGGCATGTACCCGAATACAATGATCCTGCAAAATTAATAAGTGCAGGGTATTAAATATGTAATCCAGGCGACAATTATAACAATGCCTGTTGCCATGCTGGGTGCTAAGCTGGAAAAAAATTAATACGGAGCGTTAAAAAGTTCAGTCATGTACTTATGTACAAGCGTGCGACGCCAATGAAGTCATATAATTGTCGTGAAGCCGGGCCCATAACTCTTTTACCCCAGCAGAAATGTTTTGCCCCATGATTGCAACAATAAAAAGTGGTTGGTATAATTGATGGTTATCATTTATCAGTGAGTACAATCCTGCTTCTTTGTAATGCACGGTCAAATGTCGCCAGCACATTGCCTTTCCCGATTTTAAACAATAGCCGGGCTTTTTTCAACTCCTGGGTAACCTGTTCACTTTCCAGTTCCGAAAGGATGAGTTTGGTGCCGCTATTCCTGGTCTCTTTATGCAGATCTGCCAGCATCCGTATGCCGGTTGAATCAATAATGGGCACCCGCCGCATACGGACGATGAGCACTTTTGGTGTTTTTTCAATGAATTTCATCGCGTCTTTGAATTTATAAGCGGCGCCAAAAAATAAGGGGCCGTTTATTTCAAATACTTCAACTCCCTCGGGGATTGAATAATTGCCGACCGGCTCATTATCCTCTTCCTGTTCTTCTTTATTCATCTCCCGCGTAAGAATATTTACATTGCTCGATTTGGTCATGTTTCGCATAAACAGGAATGCTGCCAATACCATTCCTATTTCGATAGCAACCGTTAAATCCACAATCACGGTTAACAGGAATGTGATGAGCAATACAGCCACATCACTACGCGGGCCTTTCACCACCGAAATAAAACTATGCCACTCACTCATATTATAAGCTACTACCACTAATATACCAGCCAGCGTGGCCATCGGGATCAGGGCGGCCCATTTGCCCACAAACAGGATAATGATTAATAAAACAATTGCGTGAACAATACCGGCAATGGGTGTACGCCCGCCATTTTTTACGTTGGTAGCGGTACGGGCAATGGCGCCGGTAGCGGGAATACCACCAAACAATGCCGAAAAGATATTAGCCGTTCCCTGCGCAACCAGTTCCATATTAGAACGATGGCTGCCACCGATCATGCTGTCGGCTACTACTGCAGACAGTAAGGACTCAATGCCACAAAGCAATGCAATTGTAAATGCAGGTTGTACCAGGTGTTTGATGGTCAGGAAATCTATATGTGGCAGGGAAGGCGTTGGAAAGGATGAATGGATGCTGCCAAAGCGGCTGCCAATAGTTTCTACGGGCAAATGAAAAATTTGTACGATGGCGGTGGTAATGAGTATGGCAATTAATGAACCCGGTATTTTATGGGTTATATATGGCCAGGCTAATATGGTAATTACGGTTACCATTCCAATGATGGTTGCGGTAATGCTAAAACTGCTGAAAGAAAGAAAGTAAGCCTGCCATTTATTAATAAAGTCGGCCGGTACATTACCCATTTGTAAACCAAAAAAATCTTTCATTTGCGAGGAAAAGATGATTAAGGCAATACCACTTGTAAATCCAACGATCAACGGGTGAGGAATGAATTTAATAATAGATCCCAACCTGGCAAATCCCATAATGATCAGCATAATGCCGGCCATAAAAGTGGCGATGATCAGTCCATCAATGCCATAAACCTGCACAATGCCATACACAATTACGATAAAGGCGCCGGTAGGACCGCCTATTTGCACCTTACTGCCTCCCAGCGCTGAAACGATGAATCCGGCTATTACCGCTGTAAACAACCCTTTTTCCGGTGATACTCCTGAAGCAATCGCGAAAGCAATCGCAAGCGGTAATGCTACTATTCCAACTATTAAACCTGCTAGCAGGTCTTTGCCAAACTGCTGCCGGCTATAGTTTTTTAATGTATCAAGTATCTTTGGTTTAAACATCCCTTATTCATTAGTTAACGTTAAAGCAAATTCCCTTTTGATATGTTGAAAATATATTCTTGCCATATTCGAATTACTCCATTGCAAGGCATCCATATTCATTGGGTTTAAAGTTTCCAGATGAGTAATGTTTTCATTAACAAAGTCGGCAACTTTCCCTGTATCCATTTTATTTTGTTCCAGTTTTTTTAGCGAGTTATCTATCAAAATTTTCACTTCTTCCTGTGAACCGGCAACCAGGATTTTATTGAATAGTGTTGCCTGGTAATCATTTAGAGAAATTGACATGACTGTTAGTATTTTTTTTATTAAAGTAATATTAGTGTATGCAGGTGGCCTCTGCTTTTTTAAATCCCCTTCGCTTTTTTGTGCCGGTGTTGATGATGGTGCCGGAATATAATAAAGCAGATATGAAGCTGTATTAGCTTGCATGTATAATGAGAAGCCGCTTTACCGGTGCTCATATTTTTATCCAGAATTTTAAGGTGTTATCTATTTCAGTGCCTACTACCAGGAAATCTTCCGGCACTTCGTCTTCGAGACTATGAAATGTTGCTAACCTTGTTCCGGCAGGCTTTTGTTCCAGTTGTTTCAATAGGTAGCGGCTGTAATAATGATATAATTCTGGAGAGTAAGTTATACTGCTATCAATTTTTTCGGAAAAGTCAAAATTTTCATAAAAGGAATTATAGAAATAGAAATGATCATAGTTTTTAAAATTCAGTTGTGTAAAATTACCATGAATAAAATCAATATTTTTTAATCCTAAATTATTAACTGCATTTTTCGCATGATCAACTAATTTTTTCCGTTGTTCCACACCCGTGTAAAATGCATTGGGCATCGATTGAGCGGCGCCTATACAAAATTTACCTACCCCGCTTCCGATGTCCAGTATCCGGACGTTTTTTTCAGCAGCAAGAAACCTCGCCGCTTTCCGTGCAACGTTTAATGGGGTCCAGTGTTTTGTTGCAAGCGACTGTATTGAAGCCGGGTACAATAAATGAAATTTTTCGTCTGAACTAAACCATTTATCGGTTTGTGAAATAGCCGGAGTTGCTACAGAGAGCATAATGAATTTGAATTTTATTTGATATTGAATGTATATTGTTCTATTAGTAAGGATGTTTTTTAGCTGGCATAAAAGGCGGAATTAAGACTTAGGTTCTTTTTGAAAGAAATTTCTTATGTCAACAGATTTTTTAAGATGCGGATGAAGTATTCTGCAAAGTTAACGGTTATTTTTTCCGATAAGGTAAGCCTTATCAGTTTTAAAGGTGATTGTTGTCAATTTCTGCATTATTGTGTTGAGTATCATATTAAACATGAAGGAGATTAACCGGAATATTTTCTGAGAAGTTTTAATGATTACTTTTCCGCGAAAAATAAGATATGCCCTTCATCTAGTATTGATTGAACCGCTAAATATCCGGGATTTGCAATCCATGAACCTGATAATTTAGTATATGTGTGGGAATTATGCAATTGGGTAACCATTCAACTATAAGCAAGCTTGCCCGTGTATGAATTTACTTTGCTGAAGATCAAATATGAAAGTTTGCGAAATCTTCAGTAATTTCAATTTTTATCCAAACACTTAAAAATAAGAAATAACAGGAAGCTGTTAATTAGAAGTGAACCATTATGAAGGATTTGAAATTATTTATTGAATCAGGTATATTGGAATCCTATGTAATGGGTGCCGTAACGCTTGAGGAAACTGACCTCGTTGAGCAAATGGCCGCGAGTTTTATCGAGGTCAGGGCAGAGATCGATTCGATCAGTGAAGCGATTGAATTTTATGCTTTTTCACACGCAGTAGCGCCGGATCCAATAGTTAAGCCCTTTTTGTTAGCAACGATCGATTTTACTGAACGGCTCAAAAATGGAGAGCAGCCCTCTTTTCCACCCGAATTAAAGGAAGGTTCAACAATCAGCGATTTCTCCCAATGGCTAAGCAAGGCGGATATGGTTTTACCACAGGATTTCAAAGACCTGCACGCTAAAATAATAGGCTATACACCCAGTTCAATTACAGCAATTGTATGGATAAAGGAGCTGGCGCCACAGGAGGTACATGACAATGAATATGAGAAATTCCTGGTAGTAGAAGGTAGCTGCACTATTAGTGTTGGCGAAGCCATGCATCCTTTACTGCCGGGAGATTATTTTTCGATTCCCCTTCATGAAAATCACCGGGTAATTGTTACTTCTTCCATCCCCTGTAAAGTTATATTGCAAAGGATCGCGGCTTAGATTGGGTATTGGGTGCCGGATTCTGGATACTTGATTCTGGATACATGATTCTGGATACATGATATGAATTACCGGGTACTGATATTTAAATTATACAATATTATTTCGATGGCCTTAAAAATATACACCTGTCGGCCTTGATGCACCAGGCAGACTTTTTTATTTTATCCTGCGAAGCTGAAGTGTTTTGTCAAAAGAATAGATTCTGTCTGAAACAACCGGGTAACAGGTTTGCGAACTACAGCGGCTAATCCCGAATTAATAAAGTAAAAGAAAGCAACGGTTGGAAAAAATAAAATTTCCGAATATTATTCTCCTTTACTATTGATTACCACGTCTCCATCTATCATTTTTCACCGTGCATTTATAAACCCGATCCTGCCCGGTTTGCATTCCTGCCCAGCTCACAGAGTTCGGTCTTTTCTCCGCATCATTCAGAATCAATTGATATAAATCCTCATTTGTCGCGGGGTTGCCCGCACTAAAAGGTTGTAATGCAGCAACAATGCTTGCCCGGGCCTGCAATCCGGTAAAACTTTAGGCGGGCGAATGAATTTAGGACACCAGTTGAACACACATACATACATTTTGTCATATTTTTGCATTGTCTATTGATTATAAATTAGCCGGATTCTATTTCGCTAGCTTGGGATATAAACGGGTGCTTTTCCTGTTTTGAAATACCAGTTGAAACAGGTTTCCTAAACAAAAGGTGTCGTTGATGTGTTGATAGGGAATCACCTGAGCGTATAGCAAATATCCAAAATTGATCGAATTTAACTACAATAGTATTTGTTAATTGGTGAAATCTATGTAAAGGTCTTTTCCCATCAGTAAGTCAGGAACAGGTGGTTGCGGTGAAAGTTTTGCGGTGTAACTTTGTAATGAAAGAATACTATTATAATGAATAATAATAATGAAATACTGGAGCGGTTAACCACTGAGGTATACGAATACGGATTCGTTACTGATATCGAAATGGATATCGCACCCAACGGGTTGAATGAAGAAACGGTACGGTTTATCTCTGCAAAGAAAAATGAACCAGGATGGTTACTCGAATGGCGGCTTAAAGGATTGCGTCAATTTCAGCAGGGCGAAATGCCCAACTGGCAAAATTTTGAAATGCCTGCCATTGATTTCCAGGGCATATCCTATTATGCGGCGCCCAGCAAAAAGGCGAAGTACAACAGTTTGGATGAAGTAGATCCTGAACTGCTGGCCACTTTTGAAAAGCTGGGCATTCCTTTAAACGAACAGAAAGCCTTGTCGGGGGTAGCGGTAGATGTGGTATTTGACAGCGTATCCGTTGCCACTACTTTCAGGGAGAAGTTACAGGAGCTGGGTATTATTTTTTGTTCTTTCAGCGATGCGGTAAAAGAGCATCCTGATCTGGTGAAAAAATATCTCGGTAGCGTAGTGCCCTATACGGATAATGTTTTTGCTTCCCTTAATGCTGCGGTGGTATCGGATGGGTCTTTCGCCTATATTCCAAAAGGTGTTCGCTGCCCCATGGAATTGTCTACTTATTTCCGTATCAACGCAAAAAATACCGGGCAGTTTGAAAGAACGCTAATAATTGCAGATGAAGGAAGTTATGTAAGTTACCTTGAAGGTTGCACTGCGCCCATGCGCGATGAGAACCAGTTGCATGCCGCGGTAGTGGAACTCATTGCACTCGACAATGCAGAGATCAAGTACTCCACAGTGCAAAACTGGTACCCGGGTGATAAAGACGGCAAAGGCGGTATTTTCAATTTTGTTACCAAACGGGGTATCTGTAAAGGCGTTAATTCAAAAATATCCTGGACGCAGGTAGAAACCGGTTCTGCCATCACCTGGAAATACCCCAGCGTTATCCTGCGTGGCGATAATTCAACAGGCGAATTTTATTCCGTGGCGCTTACAAAAAATAAGCAGATAGCCGACACTGGTACAAAGATGTTCCATATCGGTAAAAACACCCGCAGCAGGATCATTTCAAAAGGTATTTCCGCGGGCCAGGGCAATAACAGTTATCGCGGTCTTGTGCAGGTGGGTATTGGCGCTGAAAATGCCCGCAACTTTACTCAATGCGATTCATTGCTGATTGGTGACGAGTGTGGCGCGCATACTTTTCCTTATATAGAATCGAAGAATAGTTCAGCCATCGTTGAGCATGAAGCCACTACTTCAAAAATTGGCGAAGACCAGATATTTTATCTCAATCAAAGGGGCATTGCTACAGAAAAGGCGGTGGCACTGATCGTTAATGGTTACGCCAAAGAAGTATTGAACCAGTTACCCATGGAGTTTGCAGTAGAGGCACAGAAATTGCTGGCGATTTCTCTGGAGGGAAGTGTGGGGTGATGCCTCCGGTCCCTAAAAGGTAGGTCTTCGAAGCGTCTATTGAAATTTCGGTTGACTTAAAAGGTAATATTAGATTTGATTATTGGCCGGATATTCATGATTTATTTTTTGCGGGGTCAGCAAATGATGAATAATCTTTTATAAAAATGCAAAACAAAAATTAATACACGAACAACATGTTAATTATAAAAAACCTGAAGGCATCTGTTGAGGGAAAAGAGATTTTAAAAGGCGTTAACCTGGAGATAAAGGCGGGGGAGGTCCATGCCATCATGGGACCAAATGGTTCGGGCAAAAGTACCCTGGCTGCAGTATTGGCGGGAAACCAAAATTATGAAGTGTTAGCCGGGGAAGTGACGCTAGACGGTAATAACCTGCTTGAAAAGACGCCGGAAGACCGTGCAAGGGAGGGGGTGTTTTTAGCATTTCAATACCCTGTTGAAATACCCGGTGTATCTAATATTAATTTTTTAAGAACTGCCATGAATGAGATCAGGACGTACCGCAACCTGCCCCCAATGGAATCAAAAGAATTTTTGAAATTGGTAAAGGAAAAACAAAAGCTGGTTGAATTTGACGCGGCCCTTACCAACCGCTCGCTAAATGAAGGGTTTTCCGGCGGTGAGAAGAAGAGAAATGAGATCTTTCAACTGGCGATGCTTGATCCTAAATTAGCTATTTTGGATGAAACGGACTCTGGTCTTGATATTGACGCGTTGAGAATCGTTTCAAATGGCGTAAATAAACTGCGTACCGAAAAAAATGCCTTTATCATCATAACGCACTACCAGCGTTTATTGGATTATATCGTTCCCGATTTTGTACACGTTTTGTACAATGGGCAGATTGTAAAAACTGGCGGTAAAGAACTGGCCCTTGAACTGGAAGAAAAAGGATACGACTGGCTGAAAGAAGCATCCAAAGAAACAGAACTTGTATAACAGCATATTCATGGTTAAACAAATAACAAATACTTTATTCGATCAGTTCATTGCTGATTTTGAACTGCGTTCTCTTATATCTGCGTCTGCTGAAACAACTGAATTGCATACGCTCAGGGAAACTGCTTTCGAACAGTTTAAACAAATAGGTTTTCCGAATACAAAAGTGGAGGACTGGAAATACATTAATCTCACCCCTTTTTTAAAGGAAGATTTCATTACAGAACCGGGAGATGAGCTATCGATGACCCGTGATGAAGTGATAGCTAAGGCAAAGATAAAAAATCTGGATGCTTATAGTATAGTGCTGGTGAATGGCCAATACCTTTCAGCCTTGTCTGATACCATTCCGGGCGAAGAAATTTCACTGTCGTCTCTTTCAGCAGCAACAAACCAGCCCTCGTTTAAGGCGCATTTTGGGAAATACATCCCCCTGGATAAAAATCATTTTGCCGCTTTAAATACTGCCTTGTTCCGGGATGGTTTATTTATATCAATAAAAGACAAAGCGGTGGTTGATAAACCTATACATATCATTCACATCGTTTCTTCGGATAATAACCTGTTTTTACAACCACGCCACCTTTTTGTAATGGGGGCAGGGGCAGCACTACAAATTGTTGAAAGCTTTATATCCGGCGACAGTTCCGCCATGGGCGGCGCAAAAATTTTCGTGAACAATGTTTCAGAAATAGTGTTGGGCGAAAGGGCAAAATTGCAGCATTATTATATCCAGACAGGTAATGAAAACACCAGTTATATCCACCATACAGAAATCGTGCAGGAGGCTTACAGCCTTTACAATAATTACAAGTCATCTTTTCCCGGAACAGGGTTATTGCGCAATAACCTGAATGTATCATTAAATGGGGAACATATTGAAAGCCATTTATACGGTTTATATCTTGCGGGCGGGCGGCAGTTGATAGATAACCATACCATTGTAGACCACCTGAAACCAAATTGCCAAAGCAATGAATTATACAAGGGCGTAATGAAAGATGAAGCCGTTGCAATCTTCAACGGTAAAATATTTGTAAGAAAAGGCGCCCAGAAAACCAATGCATTCCAGAAGAATAACAACCTGATGCTGAGTAAAAAAGCTGTGGTAGATTCCAAACCGCAATTGGAGATCTTTGCTGATGATGTAAAATGCAGTCATGGCTCCACCATCGGGCAATTCAATGAAGACGCGTTATTTTACCTGAAGGCGCGCGGAATAGGGGAGGAAAAGGCAAAGGCATTATTGATCCATGCTTTTGCCTATGATGTAACAGAGAAGATACCAATCCCGGCAGTAAAAGCCTACATTAATGAGTTGATTGAAGAGGGATTGAAATGATTAGTAATAAGAAATAATTTTTGATAATCGGCCTATCCAGCCCTGAAAGGATGCAATATCCAAGCGATGGGTGAAGCCAATAACCCATCGTAAAAGATAATTTAACCCTGAAAGGGCTTAATACAAAAGCAGCGGGTGAAGCCCGTTGCGATATCATTGGGTTGCGTTGTCGGCACGTTTTCGTTGAAAAAAATACAATTCAAGTAAACCCATCACCATTCAACAACCATAATTTTTCTAAAAGCATTGACTATAAAAACAGCTACAGCGCGGTTTATGAAAACAAATACTGATATATTGAAGGAAATTATAGACATACAAAAAATCCGGAAAGATTTTCCCATACTTGATTCAATAATAAATGGCAGACCCTTAGTTTACTTTGATAATGCGGCCACCTCACAAAAACCATGGAGCGTTATTAAAGCTATTGAACATTATTATACTGACCTCAACAGTAACGTGCACAGGGGTGTACATCATTTAAGTCAGCAGGCAACAAATGCTTTTGAAGCTTCACGCAAAAAAATAGCTGATTTTATCAATGCGGCATATGATCATGAAGTGATCTTTACAAAGGGCACTACGGAAGGCATTAACCTGGTGGCGCATAGCTATGGGAAAAAATTTGTGCAGCAGGGCGACACGATCATTATATCCGCTATGGAACATCACTCCAATATTGTTCCCTGGCAATTACTTTGTGAAGACAGAAAAGCAACACTGAAAATTATACCCATCAATGAAAAGGGAGAGTTGTTATTAGATGCATTTAAAGCAATGCTGGATGAAAAAGTAAAGCTCGTTTCAGTTACCTATGTTTCCAATTCGTTGGGCAGCATTAACCCAGTAAGGGAAATTATTGAACTTGCCCATCGGAAAAACATCCCGGTTTTACTGGATGCGGCGCAGGCGGTACAGCATATCCCGATTGATGTGCAGGAATTGGATGTAGATTTCCTTGCTTTCTCCGGTCACAAAATGTACGGCCCAACGGGTATTGGTGTTTTATACGGCAAGCAAAAATGGCTGAATCAAATGCCGCCTTACCAGGGTGGGGGGGAAATGATAAAATCTGTAAGTTTTGAAGCAACCACTTACAACGAATTACCTTTTAAATTTGAGGCCGGCACTCCCAATATCGAAGCGGCCATTTGTTTAGGTGCCGCTGTTGATTATATTAATGAAACGGGGTTGGAGAATATTCAACATTATGAGCAGGAATTGCTGGAATACGCCACCGGTAAATTATCGGAAATTGACGGAATAAAGTTTATAGGGACTTCAGATAACAAAGCAAGCCTTGTGTCATTTATTATAGAGAATGTACATCCTTATGATGTAGGCGTTATCCTCGATCAACTCGGTATAGCCGTACGAACAGGCCATCACTGCACGCAACCCCTCATGGATTTTTATGGGATACCTGGTACCGTGAGGGCCTCCTTTGCTTTTTATAATACCAGAGCAGAGATTGATACTTTGGTGGAAGGCGTGCGTAAAGCCGTGTCTATGTTAGCGGTAAAATGAATCATCGATAGGTGAATGGTCAATGGTGAATGGGTAATACATCCAACGATCATCGGCCAACAAACAACGACCAACAAACAACGACCAACAAACAACAAACAACGACCAACAAACAACGACCAACCCCCAACAACCAACCCCCAAACAACTATTCTAAATCAACCCAATGACAATCAACGAAATACAGGATGAATTGATTGAAGAGTTTTCCCTCTTTGGTGACTGGATGGAAAAATATGAACACATCATCCAGATGGCAAAGGAACTGCCGGTGATAGCGGAACGGTATAAGCTTGACGAAAACCTGATAAAAGGATGCCAGGCAAAAGTATGGCTGCACCCAGATTTTAAGGATGGCAAAATACTATTCAGCGCCGACAGTGATGCCATCATTACCAAAGGCCTGGTAAGCATGGTAGTTCGTATTTTGTCAAATCATACCCCTGCAGAAATTGTTCATGCTGATCTTTATTTTGTTGATGCCATCGGGTTGAAAGAGCATCTTTCCATGACCCGCTCCAATGGATTATTATCTATGTTAAAGCAGATGAAAATGTATGCCCTGGCGCTGCAATCCACACAAAACGTAAATTGATTGGTTATGATTGATAAGGTTAGTTTAGAAATAAAGATCATCGAAACACTGAAGACAGTGAATGACCCTGAATTGTCGGCGGATGTTTATGAACTGGGGCTGATTTATGCTATTGATATAAGTGACAATGGCTTTGTACATATTAAGATGACACTGACCGCACCCGGCTGCCCGGTTGCCGGTGATATCATCATGGAAGTGGACAATAAAATCCGTGCTATTGAAGGTATAACCGATGTAAACGTGATGCTTACTTTTGACCCGCCCTGGAACAGGGAGATGATGAGTGAGGAAGCTAAACTGGAGTTGGGCTTTTTATAAAACAAAATCCCCGTTCATTTAATATGAACGGGGATTTTGTTTATTCGAAAAAAAATCGGAATCAATTTTATTAAAACACCCAGTTAATCCAGGATTTGCCGTTAAAAGCGCTTACCATGTCGTAAGTGGTTGCACCGGTTTGCACAAAATAATACCCGCTGGTATTGTACAACAGTGTCCTGGTTAGCCCTGCAGGACCTGTGGTAGGGTGTGTGCCATAATTACCCAATTGTAAAAAAACAGCCCGTCCATCGGCCGTAAATGTTGGTACCCGCGGCGCGGTTCCATATATAAGGGTAAGTCCGGTTTGTGCCGGATTAAGAAAAACAGGACCAAAAAAATCATTGGCGGGAGCGTACTTAGGCCAATAAATTAAATAGTAATAGGTATTTGGGGGGGTGCCGCTGGTGAGTGTTTGAATTCCATAAGCATCATCAACACCATTTACATGGAAGCCCTTTCTGGAAATCCAGTAGTCACTTAAGTTAGCTGCATAATCCCACCATCTTTTGGGTGCCGCAATATCCACTTTTAGCGGAATTACAATACCAGTAATGGTGGCGGCAGTTGCATTTACCGTTAAATTAATTGTTTCAGTTGCGGCGGTCCATGTTATATTGGTAAAGCCTGGAATTGTTTGCGATCCATTTACAAGCGGGGTGGTGAAAACTATTCCACCAGGGGTAAAATAATAGCCTGTGGTAAAAGTGACCAGGTTCCCGCTTGCATCCAGCCAGCTAAAAGTAAACTTGCGGGTAAGGGGATCAATTTTAACATCATACAACTGGGTACCTATTGTTAACCGTTTGAAATAGGTTAAAATTTTATTGATGGACAAACCTATTCCCAATGCACCGGCGTTATATGCATCTTCTTCAGGCTTGCTAGCCCTTACCAACACCAGTTTACTGGCATTAAACCTCCCTACTAATTTAATAGTATCTGTTGACCCGGAATCAAAGTAAAACTCAAAATCTGAAGAAAGGCCCGCGCCATATCCACCCCCGTTTAAAGAAGCATCAGGGTCTGATAACACATGGAGGTAAGAATAAGTGTCAAATATCAGGCTCGGCTGTTGTAAAGCCTTTAAACGATAGCTGCTTTCTTTCAACGTAACAGCGGATGTGGTATCAAAGTCTGAAAGCATCATCACCCTGTTAACAGCATTGAACTTAAAGTAGAAACTGAAAACTCCGCCCTTGCCACTATCAGTGGTTAACAATCCCTTCCAGCCATTTAAAGCGCCGGAAAGCTGGGATTGGTAGGCCGCAAGTTTTTCATTTAGGCGTTCGTCCGCTGATTTTTCAAATACAGCTTTATCCTCTTTTTTACAGGAGGATATACCAACGGCTACTATAAAAATAAATATTAAAACTTTTTTCATTTTGTATTTTTTAACGGGATAGTTTTTGTATCAATTAATAAAGAAGGGCGTTGATTGCAGTTTTAACCCTGGTCTGCAGGCTGTAAAAATCAATATTCCAGGCCTGTTTAAAATAACTCACCACTGCAGATTCTTTCTGTCTTAATCTTGCTTTTGCTACCGCGGCAGTAGTTCCGTTAGGGGTTGTACCGGTATAATTTATGCTATTAACTAAGTTTTCGAACCAGGGGCGTCCTTTAACAAGCATCAATGAAACCATTTCCGCCCAATCTTCCCCTTTCTGCGAAATTGAATATTGTGATATAAAACCATCATATAATGCTTCCTGCGGATTAACGTTTGTCCAGTCTGAGGTATAAGCACTTGCACTTGACTGGCTGAATTCAGTTGGGATCTTTACATTCTGATCCAGTATATGTGCGTATTCATGCTGGATAGTATGAAACATTTCAATCACCGTACTGGTATCACTTAACGTATAACCTGGCATTCCTTTAATCCTAAAGTTATTTAAAACATATAAAACAACTTTCCGGCCACCTTCAGCGGTACCTAAGGTAATAGATCCATCACTATTGTAAGATGCGCTTCCAACCAGGTCAAAAAATTTAGGACTTACATTTTTAAAGAAGGGCAGGCCTGCTTCTTTAACATATGGGTTGATCCATCCCTTTGCAATTGAACTTAATGCAGGGATTACTTTTTCCTCTTTAGGTGGTACAAGCGTCCTGTTTAAAGAAAGTTCAAACTGGTCCCATTTATATTTAACGGCAATATTATATGGAGCGGTTAAACTGTCATATATCCATTTATCTATTGCACCAGGTGCCCAGGTATCGCCTCCGAGACCGGGAATATTTTCAACACTCCCCAACGGATCTTCCTTTTTACAGGAGGTGATAAAGAGTCCGAATGATAATCCGATTAATATTATTTTTAATGCTTTCATATTATAGTTATAACAGTTTAAATTAATTTTTATCTTGGGTTAGGCGCTAATCCGGCAAGAGAAGTTGATGGTGGTATTTGTATTACTTTACGCAAATCATCCGCAGCCAGCGTAGCTATAACAGTTCCCGTGCCTCCCGGCACTGTTGGAGAGGCAGTATGAACAACCGGTAATTTGTACCGCAATATATCAAACCAACGCAATCCTTCATGTATAAACTCGGCCCTTTTATAATATAGAATGGCTTGTATTAAACCATCCTTTATTGCGGTTGTTCCGAAAGTGGTATTAATTTTAGCTTCAGTAATACTATGGGTAGTTGCTGAATAGTTAGTAATTCTTGCACTCGCATAGGTATTTAAATCGGCAACGGCGCCCGCCGTGTTATTCAGGTAGGTATATGCTTCAGCACGGTTAAATAATACTTCTTCTACCGAAAATAAAGGAACCATCACGTAAGGATAACCTATCTCCGCATTTACAGATACTTTTACAAAATATTCATCAATTTTCGGAATCAGTTTGTTATCACCTAAGGAGTACTGGGAGAAAGCAAAATTACCACCCGTTAAGCGATCTGGTCTCGGGAAAATCAGGTTTTGTTTATTGGCATCCACACCATAGCGGCTGCTGTAATAATAGCGGGCCCATAAAGACTGTGTTTCAACTATCAGCAGGTTGGCATTTTCTGAGGCTTTGGCATAAATTTTAAATAATTCGGTTACATCAGTTATATTTTTATAGGTAGTATTCCAGCCTCTTAAATTCGTAACAAAATTATTACCGGGAACTGCGAGGTCTGCATATTGCACCACTTTGGCATAGTCCTTTTTAAACAGGTAGTAACGGCAGGCAAAGGCATAGGCGGCAGCTTTATTGAAATGATATTTCGGCACATCGTAAACGTTATCCTTAATTAAGGGAATACCTTCGAGTAAATCTTTCTCTATCATATCGTACACGTACTGCACAGTTTTCCTTTCGTACTGCCTGATAAAAACATTTTCAGGTTGGGTTACATATGGTATGCCTGCATCTGTTGCTGCTGTAGCAACATCATAAAATTTAGAAAAAAAGTTAACCAGCATAAAATGCGCATAAGCCCTCGCAACAAGAGCCTCACCTTTTTGGGCGATATAATCATTGGGATTATCCGCCTTGCCAATGGTTTGCAATGCCTGGTTTGCTGCGGCGATAGCTGTGTAACATCCATACCAGTATGATTCAGGAGAGTCCTGCTGGTTTTCCTTGGTATCAATAAAATAGAACGGGTCATGAATTACGTTGTCACTTCCACCGGAACCTAAATCCGCAACATTATCCGACATGGTTTCTGCAAATGCCTGGTAATTACTTTGTGGATAAGCAGTTCCTAATAATTGTGATACCTTTTCCGGTGTATTAACTTTTGCCCTGTTGTCTGGTTCTTTATCCAGATATTTATTACAACCCACACCGGCAGTAATCAGTAAACAACAGGATGCGTATAAAAAAATTTGTTTCATATTTTCGATTTAAAGTCCCGCTTTTAGTGAAAGGGTAAATTGTTTTTGAATAGGTTGGGCAACACCGCCGGTATTAAAAAATTCAGGATCCTGTCCCTTTAATTTTGGATCCGCATAAATTAACCAGGGATTTGCTGAAACTGCGGTAAAAGATAAAGAATTTAATCCAATCTTTTTTAATGAATTCTTATCTAAATTATAAGACAGTGACACGGTTTTTAACC
Source organism: Ferruginibacter sp. (assembly GCA_014379905.1). Lineage (GTDB taxonomy): Bacteria > Bacteroidota > Bacteroidia > Chitinophagales > Chitinophagaceae > Ferruginibacter. Next base: position 45,345 of record JACMKX010000169.1, read on the forward strand.
GCACAAAACCGCCATCAGCAACTCTTTCTGTTGAATAATTATAATTGTTATAAGGAGCGGCGCCGCTTGCATTAACTAAATAACGCTCGTAAGCATCCAGCACAGAAGGAACATTGGTTACCAGTTCGTCTCCCGGCATAACCCACCTGTCTAAAAACTCTTTGGGCATAGCATCAAAATCAGAATAAGATGTCCTGAATGCAGGATATAACCTGATCTTATTACCGGCCTGGTAAGTAACGAAAATATTTAGTGAAAAGGATTTGTAGTTAAAAGTATTTGAAAACCCACCAGTAAATTTAGGATCTACAGAACCTTCAAATACAAGATTGGATATGCCTTCATCCTGTAAATAAACATTGGTACTTACCTCGCCTTTTTCGTTGATATACGTTGGTACGCCTGACCGGTGATCTAAACCTTTATACTTAATTGAAAATAAACTGTTAACAGGGTATCCCAATGTGTTACCACCTTCTGATTTAACCAGGTCGAATATAATGGGCTGGTTTCTGGCATTGGTTATTTTAGTGGTGTTATAACCAAAAGTGATATTGGTTCTCCATCCCCAGTTTTTTGCACGAATTATAGTGCCGCCTATCAATGCCTCTGCACCATGGGCTTTCATATCCGCATAATTGGCTGCTTTCAGCGATTCCCCGCCAATACCACCCGTTTTAATTACACTGATCAGGTCAAAACTCCTCCTTTGGTATACATCCAAACTCACATTAATCTTTCCTTTAAATAGCCCTGCATCCAAACCAATATTTGTCTGGTAATTTTTTTCCCAGGTAAGGTCGGAGTTTTCCAGGTTTGCGATTTGAATAACCGATTCTCTTTCGGTAGGGAAGGTCCTGTTAGTGGTAAGACTTCTTAAAACAACACCAGAGTTGGTTGCCGGCCCAAGACTGGCAGTAAGACCATAACTCGCCCTCAATTTCATATAACTGATCGAGTTAACGTTTTGAAGAAATGATTCTTCATCAATATTCCACGCTCCTCCAAAACTCCAGGTGGGCAGCCACCTCGCTTCTTTGGATGAACCTAATTTATTTGAGCCATCGTACCTTACAGTACCATAAAAATTATATTTTTTATTATAAGTATACTGACCATTCAGGTAGAATGCTGCAAAGCGGTCATACTCCTTATTCATTCCATAATAAACGAAATTTGATTCAATGGTTTGTTTAAGGATCCGGTAATCAACAAAGGGGATGCCGCCGTTATCATACTGGTAACCATAACCTGTATTGGAAAAATTCTGACGGTCGGCGGATTTTACCTGCTGGCCCAGCAAAACAGTGATTGTGTGTTTATCGCGGATGGTATTGGTATAGTTTAAACTGTTCCTTATGTCAAAAGAAAGCAGTCTGTCTTCTGTGCGGTTATAAAAACCACCATAGGGCAACACTACAACAGGTGGTGCGGAAGGATTATCAGGATCGGTATATAAAAATTTATTGGCAGCGGCCATAGTTGCATTGTCGTTGGCCCTGTAAGCATTTGCCATATTTGCGTTTTCTGTTATCTGGTGCTCGCGGGTTGATTTTACATAGCGCAAAGCCCCAATAAACTCATAACGTAAATGCTTAGTGATCTTATATCCAAGTTCACCCTGTAATTTCAAATCAATAACACTCAGATCGAGCGTATTATTCCTTACTTCGTCTATAATATTAAAAGGGGCGAAATTTCTCCTGAAATATTCCAGGTTACCATTGTCGTCGTAAGCGGTTAATGTACGGCTTGTATTTAAAGCATAACTGAAAGGATTGATATCAAAATCACGGTCAAACTGACCTGATACAGGATTGCTTACCCTGCTTAATGCCCCGGGTGCTTTTTGCTGGCGCACAGAGGCAACCGTCATAAAGCCGGCGGATAATTTATCGGAAAAATTATAGTTGTTACGGAAGTTTAGCGTATATCGTTTTACATTGTCAGCTATCGTCCAGCCATTGTCGTTATAAAAACTGGTAGAGAAAAAACTTTGTGATTTGTCTGTTCCGGAAGAAATACTTAATGCATGTTCCTGGATAAGTGAATTGCGAAATAAGATATCGAACCAGTCTGTATTGGCACGACCGTACTTTTTTAAAAACGCGGATTTCGCTTCAGTTGTGTTCATTAAAGCAAAATTACCATTGGCATCTGGTATATTGATAAGGTCGAACATTTTTCCATATACTCCATAATTAGAACCACTCAGTATATTCGGGGTTAATATCCCTTTCCTTTCCAGCTCTCCAAGAACAGAGAGTTGTTGCGCGGAATTCATGATGTTATAATTACTGTATTGTGGTTTTAACTGGGTACTGAAATTAGCCGTATAATTAATGGAAGGTTTGCCGGCCTTTCCTTTTTTTGTGGTAATTACAACAACACCATTCATCGCCCTGGCTCCATATAAAGCGGTTGCTGCGGCATCTTTTAAAATGTCAAAACTTTCTATATCATTTGCGTTGATACCTGCAACAGAGGAGCCTAATAGGGTAGATGGGTCACCACTCGACAACTGGTCGTTCGATATATTTATGATATCTTCTAAAACCACACCGTCTACCACCCATAATGGTTTATTATCCCCATTTATAGAAGTAGCACCACGCACACGCACTTTTGGGGCGCTTCCGAAAGTGCTGGACACGTTTTGAACAGATACCCCTGCCGCACGTCCTTCAAGCATACGGCTTACGTCTACAACACCATCTATCTTTACATCTTCGGCCTTTAATGTAACGGCCGCTCCCGTAAATTTCTTTTTGTCAATTCTTTGAAAACCCGTTACTACCACATCCTGCATGCTGGCTAATTCTACCCGCATCACAAGATTAAATGAAGTTTGCCTGGCCGACAGCCTTACTTCCTGGGTCTGTAGCCCAACATTACTCACCACCAAAACAGCCCTTTCCGCAACGCTGTTCAGGGTGAAATCACCGGAACTATTGGTACTGGTGCCTATTTTTGTGCCTTTTACCGCTACCGATACACCTCCCAGCGGAGTTCCCACTGAGTCTGTTATTTTACCGCGTACCGTGCGGTTTTGTGCATGCAATGCAGTTCCTGAAACGAGGAAAAAAATGATTAGATTGAGGAGGCAAATAAATTTATTAAAATTTATCTTTCGATCATTGGGGAACCCCAACGCATTTCTTGTCATAAGCTTTCTTTGATTGTTTTTTCAAAAATATGTGTTAACATTTGATAAACCCAAAAAAATTAGATATTTAAATTTTTAACCTATAAGTAAATCCCGATACAGTGGATAAAAAAATAAATTATTAACGAATCAGGCAGATATTAATTTTTATTTTAACAGCTTTACCATATTACCCGGCTACATTTTCCAGGTGAACTTGCCTGAATGATTGATGATCGTCACCCTTTTTTTAGGCTGTTAAAAATTATTGTTATTAAATACGGACTTACTTAAACAACTTGATAAAACCGGCTATTTCGTACTGATAAATTATATGCCTCCGTAAGATGGTGCTAAGATTATCTTAAATTATTAGAAATTGAAGTTGTTATAGTGTTAAATGAGTTGGTTAATTCAAAAAACGCTGCATTAAAACTTAAAAAAATGTATTATCCGGGGAAAAAGATATCATTTCCTGTAACTATGAAAACCGGAAAAATCGAACCGCTATGTGTGAAAATAATGTACCCCACAGAACGGGACCCGAATTTTATGGTCTATGAAAAGAATAGCTATTATTACCAAACGTAAACACCCCCCGTTTTACCCGGAGGGTGTTGCTATGCAATCATTCATTTCATCCGTCCCACATTACTGAATTACCAGGCTGATGATAGTTTTGCCTTTACCCGGATCCGTTATCTCCAGGTTATACATTCCTTTAGCAATATCATTTGCCAGGATTATTTTTTCTGTTGCATTACCACCCGAATGGGTAAACCCTTTGAGAAAAAGCGACTGCCCAATGGTGTTCAATAAACGAATTTTATATTTGCCGGGCACCATATTGTTGAATTGCAGGCCGATTACCCCGCCAGTTACAGGGTTTGGATAAACCTCCATTCCGCCAGGTACTTTTCCTATATTGACTTTTACTATTTTACTATAAGCCGCGGTACCATCCCTGTCAACGTTTTTGATTCGATAAAAATTATCCCCGTTTGCCGCATGCAGGTCTAACCAGTTATAAGTAGTCGCGGTATTATTGGGGTCTGTAACGTGCTGTGTATTTACCTTAGTGAAATTGCTGCCATCCAAGGATTTTTCCACTTCGTAACGATCTACATTCAACTGGTTTTCCACCTTCCAGCTTACCGCTATATTTTCGCCCTGTTGCCTGGCGATTACATCACTAAAGGTAACGGGCAAGGCCCCCGACTGTTTAAACACCAGGCGGAACCGCGTGGAATTAATGGAGGCTGCATCGCTATTGATGGTGAAATTATAATCAGTAATGCCTTCCAGGGTTACCGGGGTGGCCATACCCGTGTAATGGTCTTCCAAAAACGCCAGCAGGTTTGGCTGGTGAAGATCATTTGCCTTAAATACCAACTGGTAATTTCTTTTAGTGGATTGGGTTAATTTTAAAAACAAGGTATCGGTTGTAACGATCAGTGGCCTTCTTTCAATGGATAGGGCAGTCCCATTTCTTGGCAAACTAAAGGTTTCATTGATATTGGTAAACTTAACGGCATCCTGGAAATCAACTCCTGCATTGTAACCACTGGCAAATTCTGCCACCACACCATCCGCCGGTATGGTTGAATTATCCGCTTCAGCGAGGTTCAATATTATTTCCATAGATTTTACCTGGTTCAAAGGCCGGAAAGCTGCATTATGGCTCACACTGGTTTTGCTGCTTTCAAAAAAGGTTAAGCTGGCCGCAGAAGCCGTGTCTGTCAATACAAAGAAGGCCTGGCTCGACTGGATATTTTTATCCTGCAAACTGCCCGGAGGTGATGTTATGTACGTTCCGTCACTATTAAATAACAAGGTTACATAACCGCCCAGGAGGTTCAGTTTAGCATCCCAGGTATAAAATAAATTTGCTACATGGGATCTTTGCACATTATTGAAATCAACAGGTGATGCATATGGATTTACCATCAACGAATAGGCATTGAGTGTGCCCGAAGCAGTAAATATCTGCTTACCCGTTTGCAATATCCCTGTACTTTTTAAAGTGGTTGCACTGCTGTTACCGGCATATAAATTATTGGGGTGCCTGTCACCACGGACAAAAACAAAATAACCCATATTAGCGGCATTACTGGTAATACCTGACAGGTTGGTATTCCTGGTATCGGTAACATTTGAAAATCCCTGGGTAGCTGCATTAAACATTTTCATGGAAATAGTATTGAATGCGCTAACGTCTAATCCGTTAGTGGCAGGTTGGGGGTTAGGCCCTGTAATGAACATGCCCTTGCCGGCTTCATAAACGCCCCCGTTCTGCCACGAATTAAAAATTGAACCTGTAGCAGACAGCGGTGCGGTCAATAAACGCCATGCACGTTTGTTGGGTATAAACCTTTCCACCGTCACATTACCGTTAATATAACTTGTTGGATTGCCAGCACCATCAACGGGTAGCGGCGCTACAATTGCGGTAGAAGCGGCTGTTGATTTTAAAATAAGAAAATCGCTTATTGTAAGTGTTTTACCACTGCTTCCCACAGTTAAAGTGCCGGTTATGGTATCCGCCCCCGAGAGGGTAACATTATTATTGATTACTAAGTTTAGCAGGCTGTTGCCGGTAAATGCGTTAGCAGGAATGGTTTGCGGTGCTGATCCATTCATCTCTATGGTTCCGCCTGAAACATCAAATGTTCCTGCATTACTGATTGACCCGGCTATTTGCAGGGATGCACCAGTTACTGTTAATGATGCGCCATTTTGAATAGTAATATTATTTATCGCGTTGGTAGTACCCATGACCGGGTAAATAGGCAAGCCAGTCGAAATTAGTACATCAGTAGTTGAAGCCGGTACAGCGCATGACCAGTTACTGGCATTGTTCCAATCAGCATTTGTAGTGCCTGTCCACGTGCCGGCAGTGCCGATTATTACCGGTGAAGTCGTTTGAAATTGTGAACATCCTGCCGAAGCAGGAATGGTATAATTTACCAGGTAGTTTCCCACCGTACTTGCACCTAAATTAATGGCGCCGGTGGTGGAATTAATGGATAAAGACGGATCGGAAGAAAAAGTTCCTGAGGAAGCGTCCGTAACTGTAACAGTTGCAGTACCGGCATTTGAACAATAAGGGGAACCTGTATAAGAAAAAGCAGTACCCCTGTTGCAAATTTCTCCTATGGAAAAATCTCCGAAGGAGGTAATAGCGGTTGCCTGAATATTGGTGGCATTGGCCGAAGCTATACCCGGCAACGCCCACGAAGAACCATTATAAAGCCCCACGCCAAAATTGGAAGTGGCGGCCCCACCATCAATATCAGGCGCAACAAAATTGCAGGTAGCGGAATAATTGTTAAAAATGATACCCGAATTGGTTAATGTCCAGAACCGGTTCACGCTTTTAGTTGGATTAATAATGGAACTGCTGATATTGGGATGATCGCCTGCAGTGGTAAATGCAATTAAATTTCCTGCGGTGGTAACATTTGAAAATGCAATTGAAACAGGGGTAAAGCTTAAGGCATCACCTATTTCAAATGTTTTTCCGGTTGCCCCGGTTGCTATATTTTTCTGTATTTTACCGTTTACCCACCCGGTGTTTTGAGCAGCGCCGGTAACCGTTCCTGATGATGGAAGGATAATTAGTTGATTATCCGTTTGAATTTTTCCCGCAATAAAATTTAATGTCCCATTCACGGTTATGTTGGAAGAAAGGGTAGATGCCCCCGCTGATTTATTGATGGTAAGGTTATTAAAAGCAGACAGGGAATAAATATCCTGGGCACCGCCGCCATTCAGGGTAAAGGTAGAACTGCTGCTGTTAATGATACCGTTGTTTACGATATTACCCCCTACAAAATGTATGTAATTACCTGCATTTAAAATAGAACCGCTGTTGATGGAAAGGTTATTGGTAATATTCCAGGCAGAGGAAGGAGTAATACCCGCAACATTTGAATTGGAAATTAATATATTTTGGAAAGTGGAAGGTGTACCAGCGAGGGTTATTTCGCCCGCTCCATCAAAATTCACTATTCCTGTACTTGAAAAATTGGTGCCCAGGTTGATTGTTTTTGCAGTAGAGGGTATAAAGTTAATGTTACCGCTACTGGTTACGGTGCCGTTGTTTGTTAAACTACCATATATATTATGGGTAGAAGAACCACCATTAAATGTAGCGCCCGGCCCTACTGTCAGCGAAGTTGCAATTGTCCATCCTACGCTGGGACTTACACCACCGGTATTATTAATATATAAATTGGCAAATTGAGGGGCAGAAGTAGAGTTAAGGGCAGGTGATACAGAACCATTAAAGTTTACAGTCAATGCAACTGTAGTAGCATTTATTAAACTTAGGGTTTGTAAAACATTCCCTGTGAAAGTAGTTGTTCCAAGTGTATACAAAATACCACTGTTTACCAGATCGCCATTCATGGTTACCACAATTGTACTCCCTGCCCTAAAATTTCCGGTACTGGTAACATTAAGTAAACCATTAAAGGTAACATTACTCAAAATGGTATCAGTTCCTGAAACCGTTGCATTATTAAATGTAGTATTACCGGTAATGCTTTTAGCCATGCCATTAAACAGGATCGTGCTGGTGGAGGGCACAAAGCTACCGTTGTTGACCCAGTTGCCATTTAATGTAATGGTATTAGACCCAGCATTAAAACTTGATCCGCTTTCTATGGTTAAATTACCATTCACGGTAAAAGGTGCTGTCAGTGTTTTTACCCCTGCATTTCTAAATATGATATGGCCAAAGGCAATTGGTAATGGTAATGATTGCGGACCCGTGCCATCCAAAATTACAGTGCTTGCATTACCGAGTACACCGCTTGTAAAATTCGTTGGGATATTATTGGCCGAAATAATAACAGTACCTGCGTCGGCCACCAGTATGGACCCCCCCAGTGTACTCCTGTTCCAATTAAAAGTCTTGGTATTAAGTGTTCCGGAAGTTACTGTAATGTTTCCTTTTATAACAATATTTCCGGTAAGTTCCGCAATGCTACCTACCGGTTTGTTGATATTAAAATTGTTGAAAGTACTGGATGATATGGTTTGTGTTCCGCTGCCATCAAAAAATATGCTTGCAGCGGTTGCTGTAAATGTTCCGTTATTGGTCCAGTTACCTCCTACGTGTAAAATATTATGATTGTGTAAGGTTGCACCTGAACTAATAATCACATTGCCTGCAATGGTGGTAGTGGAAAGATTATCAAGTTCCCCGGCGGTTACTGTCAGGTTACCACCAACAGTAACGGGACTATTTACAGTAACGGATGCCGTTGCCTTATTAACGACCAGGTTATTATAATTTACAGCACCCATTAGCTGGTTTGATACACCGTTGTAAGTAACAGTGCCGGTTCCCGGTGTTAATGTTCCGCCGGTATAATTATAATCCCCGGCGAGGTTTAAGTTTCCCGCCCCACTGAAAACAATATTCGCCCCCCCGGTTTGGTCAAGCATGCCTGTTATATTTACCGTTCCGGAGGCAATGTTTAGATTAATCTCCTGTCCTGTTCCACCATGACTCAGGGAAAGGTCACCGTTTATTGTGATTGACTGATTATTTGCATTAATAGCATGTATCGCATTGGTACTCCAGGATCCGTGAACATCACCTGTTGTGAGTGAACCGCCAGCCGCCATAGACAGGTTAACTGCCTGTGCAGATCCAAAATTTATATTTTTAACGCTTACTGTATTACTGATCAATGGCTGGTAACTAAAAGATACCGTTCCCAGGTTTACAATATCCGTAGCAGATGGAGGGGTTGACGCTGAACCCTGCACAACGGTCCAGTTACCTGCAGTATTCCAATCCGTACTTTCACTTCCATCCCATACCACCACGTTTGAATTATCCGACAAGGTCCACTGGTTGGTGATATCCGTTAGCCCGCTTTGTTCTACATAATTTAAGGTAGTATTGTTGCCCGTTTTACCAATAGCACCCCAAACAGCGCCATTATATTTCCATAGCCCCATTGAAGACTCATTACTGCCATTAAGTTCATCGTCCTCATAATGGAGTCGAACTGTAGCGGTATAGGTACCTGTTGGAACCGCGATCGTGTACAACCTGTTTATTGACCCGCCAAACGGAAAACCACTGATCCTTCCTTTTTCAACAGATACTGTAACAGTAGTAACCCCGGAAACAGCAGAAAAACGAATCGTATTATCGGGACCTTCGAAAGCATAGTCGACACCTGTTGTAAAAGCATGGGTTCGTTGGATATTACCCATGATAATTCCATTGCCCGTCCGCGTAGAGGTAATAGTAAGGGTATTTGCCCCGGTAAGGATGGTGCCCATTGTCATATTTACCGTTGAAGCGGAAACATTACTTTGCAAAATTACTCCCGTAGCCGCGGTACTATTATTAACTGTAAGGATATTAAAGGTAGTTGCACCAGTGATATTTGTAGTTTGGCTTCCAAGAAATTGTATTGTACTTGCACCGGGAGTAAAACTGCCATTGTTAATCCAGTCAATATAAATATAATGTGTAAAAGCACCCGGGATAAATGTGGTGCCTGCACCAATAGTGATGCTATTGTTTATAGTTATACCCCCAATGGCTGTTTTGTTGTTTCCATTACTCAGTGTAAGATTGTCATAAGTGATGGCATTGATATCCTGTGCACCTGTTCCATTGAAATTTACAGTATTGGGGACTGAAGAATTTACATTTAAAGTACCTGCCGTAATTGTCAATCCAGCGGCAATTCCCAAAGTAGAATTGGCGGATAACTGCAGGGAGGTCCCATTGATAACCGTATTGAAGAGGTTGGCTGTTCCGCTTAAAGTAGCTGTTCCTGTAAAAGTTACTATACCGGCCGAAGCGGATAAACTTCCGTTAACTGCAAGGACCGATGAAATGGAAAAACTTGCATCAGTAGTAACATTTCCTGCTATGGACAGAACATTAAAGGCCTTTGTGCCCGCTCCTGATATGGTTTTTGAAACACCGCTCATGGTAATGATGCCCGCACTTGCGGTGAGGCTTCCACTCGCCGATAAATTGCCCCACAGGTCAAAAGAAGTAGCAGTGCTTACAGTTCCGCCTACGGCCAGGTTATCTAATGATATTCCCGAACCGCTGATGGTAGTAGCCGTGCCTGTCATTGATAAAATTCCTCCCGAAGCCTGGCTGAATGAACCAGATCCTGTGGTAGCAAGGTTACCGGATAAGCTAATGGTGCTGGCAGAAAAACTAATACCTGAAGCAGCCACGGTAAGGCTATTAAAATTTTGAGTACCTGGTCCGCTTACCGAAGTGCCCGCGCCGGTAAAAGTAATTGTGCCGGTGTTACCATTAAAGGTACCACTGTTAACCCAGTTGCCCGTTATGCTATGTACGTAGCCACCTCCATTAAACGTAGTGGAAGCGCCAATGGAAACATTTCCATTAACAGTAATAATGGACGCAGCGGTAAATGAAACAGCCGTACCTGCACCCAATATGCTGGTTAGGTTACCAACCACCGTCAATGCTGTGGCAGGGAATGTTTTTACTGCTGCGCCGCCCGAACTGCTTAGTTTAAGGTTTCCATAAGTTTGTGCCCCTACAGTTTGATTGGTACCAGAATATTCCACCGTACTATTTACTGATAAGAAATTGGTTGTATAATTGGCCGGATAAGTATTGGTACCGCCGATCTTTAAAGTGGCGTTATTTGCAACAGTAAGGTTAGCGCCGGAAGTTAAGCGGTTGGCGGTATAAATCCCCATATCGAATGTTCCGCTGGATATGCTAAGATCGTTACTAATGCTGGCATTTACATTCAAAGTAACCGATGTAGCCGCGTTCGCAATAGCTAATCTGTTAAAAGTGCTTGAAAATGTTCCGGCTATTAACTGGGCGGCTGTACCATTGAAACTGACCGTAGCAGTGCCTGCTGTAAAGGCGGTTGCTGAAGCATTGTTTGTCCAGTTACCCTTAACGGCGATATTGAAATTATTTGCATTGAGTGTACCGGCAGTAATCAACAGGTTATTGTTAACGGTGATTGCGGCAGGCAAAAGAAGGCCAAAGCTATTTGTAAGCGTTAAATTATAGAAGGAAATTACACCCGAAAAAGTTTGCAGGCTGGTTGTTCCGTTAAAATTGGTTGTGCCATTGTTGGCCATCGTGCCATTATTGGTGAGCGTACCCGCGATATTCAGGGAGCCCGCCAAAGAAGTAGTAAGGGTAGCCCCGGCATTGATCGTAAGATTATTACAGGCTACACTGCTGATGATCGACGGCATATTGGTAGCAGGGGAACTGATAACAACATTGGTGGCAGCAGTGGGAACTACGCCATTGCACCAGTTGCTGGCAACAGCCCAATCGGTGCTTACCGCACCAGTCCACTGGCCGGCAGTAGTGCTTGAAACTACATTTGTGTAGGCCGTAGAAGTGCAACCTGCTGCTGTTACATTTAGCGTATATACGCCTGCGTTAACCGCATTGTAAACAAGTGTGGGGTTTTGTAAGGTGGACGTAAAACTGTTGGGCCCTGTCCAGGAGTAGCTTCCGCCAACCGTGGTGGCAGCAAGGCTGAGTGTTGATCCTATACACACCGGGCCATTATTGCCTGCACCATCGGGTGATTTATATAATGCAGCTATTTCAGCAGCAGAAAGTACGCCATGGTATATCAATACATCATCGAGGCTGCCATTAAAATAAAAACTGCCGGGTTGATTCGTCCAGGAGTTCACATTATCAAACCCTATCCTCCAATAACCGTTAAAATTTTCGGCTGTAGTGGGGGTGGCATTAGTGCCTGCCTGCACGCCGTCTATGTACAGGATCATTCCCGTAGCAGCGGAAAATGATCCGGTGGCCTGGTGCCAGTTACCGTCATTATAAGCCAACGTGGTATTTACGGTTCTTACCGCTCCATTGTAAACACCAAAATATATCTGCCCTCCGTTGGTCATATAAAGATGGCGGTCATAATTGGTGCTGGTACCTGTTTGAGATTTACCAAATCCAATTAATTTACCACCGGTAGTGGTGGTAGTTTTAAACCAGATAGAGATCGTGAAAGTATTTGGGTTTGTATATAAATTAGCAGTGGAAATATAATCGTTGATACCATCAAAATTATAGGCTTTGCTGGCATTGTTAAAACGGTCTGTTGTTAATGCCGGGCCGTTTTGCAGTGTACCATTATTGTTAGCTATAGCATCGTTGGCATTTCCTTCAAACTTATAATTACCGATAAGATTAGATGAAGGTACCTGCGTGATGGCTGGCGCTGCAGTTACAGTAATATTAGCAGTAGACGAAGATGCACAACCTCCCAAACTTGTATTTGTAACGATGTATGTTCCGGCCGTACTGATCGCTAAATTTACCACACCCGTAGCTGCGTTGATAGATAGGCCGGCAATATTGGATGTAAATGTTCCGGCAGTTCCGGTAATGGTAGGTACGGCAGTTCCTGCGTTAGAACAATAGGGTGTACCGGGGTAACTAAACGCAGAAGAAGATGCACATATTTCCCCTACGGCAAACTCACCAAAAGAAGTTAACGCGGTAGCCTGTATAGATGTTGCTAAGGGCGAAGCAATAGTGGGCAGGGCCCAGGTGGGATTGTTATATTTTCCAACCTTAAAATTGGCGGTAGTTGATCCTGCGTCTACGTCTGCTGAAACCCAATTAATAGTAAGCGTGGCATTGGTAAAAACTATACCGCTGTTGGTTAAAGCCAGGAAACGGTTTACGCTTTTATCGTTTCTGAGGCCTGAGCCTGTAATGCCGGGATGTTCGGTTGCCGTTACAGTTGCTGTAAGGTCACCCGCCGTGGTAACGCTGGCAAATGCAACAGTTGCTGGGGTATAGTTGCCTGTATTACCGGTTTCAAAACTAAGGGTAGGGGTACCTGTTGTAATATATTTTTTTAAGTTACCGATAACATGGCCCCCGGAGGTTCTTACGATGCCCGCGGCCGCGGAATTGAGGTAAATTGTATTTGCACCGGTAGTAATAGTTCCCCCGGAAAAACTAAGTATACCACTGACTGTTACATTGCCTGACACTGCATCCGTGCCGCTGGAATTACCCAGCTTTAGGTTGGTATATGTACCGTTCATTACGGTTTGTGCCCCTGTTGTGGCGGCATATTCTACTGTACCTGTACCTCCCCATGTTCTGCCTGTTGGAAAAGGTGTTGCGCTCGTAGAAGTAATTACAGCGGTTTTAATAGTGCCGTTATTTGTAATTGTACCCAACATACTGATCAGCCTGTAAGTTGGGCCCATATCCAGTGTGCCTCCTGCGGTAGTTACAAATTGATTGTTTACAGTTAAATCGCCGGCCGCTGTGTTGGTTCCGGCAGTGTTTGAAAATCTTATAATATTATAGGTTCCTCCAACAATTGTTTGCGCACCTGCAGGGGCATTGTAATAAATAGAACCGTCCCAGGTTTTACCCGTCGGTATAGGTGTGGCGCTTGTTGAGGTGGGAACGGAGGTTCTGATGTCGCCGCTATTCGCAATGCCGGTCAATGCGCCGCTCAGCACATAGGTACCCAGGTCAAAAGCTCCGAATGCTGTGGTAACCGTAAGCGCACCATCTATAACAATGTTACCACTTGCCGTTGCTATCTTGCTATTTCCGGGACGGACGGTAAGGTTATTGTATGTACCTGCCACCACAGTTTGATTAGCAGTGGCACTATTATAATCTATGGTACCGCCCCAGGTTTTTGAAGGGGGTATTGGTGTGGCGCTCGTGGTAGTAGGTACAGCCGTTTTAATGGTTCCGCTATTGCTGATGACGCCCAATGTGCCGGTTAATATGGTTGTTGTTCCAAGATCAAGAATTGCTGATGTCCCTGTTGTTAAAGTTCCGTTTACCACTAACCCGGTTATTCCTGATGAAGATGTTACTGTGGACGATACCGCAATTGCAAGGTTATTAAAGGTATTGTTTAGTGTTGTGCCGCTCATAATGGTTATTCCATTAAAAGTAACGGTTGAAATGCTTTGGGTAAAAGTGCCGTTATTGATCCAGTTACCGCCAACTGTAAGATCGAGCGTGTTGGGATCCAGTGTCCCCCCGGCGATAGTAAGATCGTTTTTAACAACGAGGGGCGCAGTCAATAGTTTGGCAACAGGCGCATTGGTACTGTTAATAGTAAGGTTCCATACTGGTGGCGTAGAATTGATTCGAAAAGTATCAGTAGCAACGGTAGTACCGTTGCCAATCTGTAAAGTGCCACCGGTAACACTCGATGTGCCGGCGGCATTCGTATAACCCAGGTAAGACCCGCCACTTTTGGCAATTACAATGGTACCACCCGACATATTGAAAACAGATGCTGCTGCAGCAATAGTAAATGGTGCAAGGGGTGTTGTATTACCTATCACACCTGCATTGAAAGTTCCCCCCGACATGGTAAATGTTATCACATCTGTGGTATTTAGATAACTAAGCCTACCCGCAATATTCACTATACCTCCCTCTATGGTAATAACTGCACCGGTTCTGATTCCAATCTTTTCATCAATAGCGTCCCCGGCATTTAAAACACCATTGGAAACACGCAACAACCCGGCAAGAGAAAAACTACTTGTTGTTGTTATTGTTCCACCATTTACCCACAATCCGGCAGTGGAAGGGATATTATAAGGAGCAGTAACATTTTCTGTTGTAAAGGGCGTAATGGTGGATGCACTTGATATTTTAAATGTTCCGTTGGTAAGGGTTAATCCACCCGCAGTCATTGTAACAATTGATTGCACATCAAGTATACTGCTATTGTTAGTGCCTTTATCTATGGTGATAGTATTAAATCCAGTGGTGGAAGAACCTGTTACAGTTGTAGAACCTGCGCCGTTAAAAGTTACCCTGCCCGTGCCCGCAGTAAATCCTGCATTGTTGATCCAGTTGCCACTGATAGAAATATTGAAATTATTTAGGTTCAATGTGCCAGACGACAGGGTCAGATTTCCACTTACAGTAACTGCGCTATTTAAAAGAAGTCCTGCTGCATTGTTTACTGTAAGATTAGTAAAAGTAGAAACCCCTGTAAATGTTTGCTGGCCGGTAGTTCCATTAAAATTGGTAGTACCATTATTTGTCATGGTTCCGTTGTTGGTAATATTACCGGCTACATTTAAGGTGCCTGCTGCTGAAGTGGTAACGCTGGCCCCTGGGTTTATTGTGAGGTTTTTACAGCTTGCTGCGCCGCTAATGCCAGGTTGAAGGGCTGTTGCGGGTATAATCACATCGGTGGCAGAAGATGGGACAGCCCCACTGCACCAATTGCCAGCCGTAGCCCAGTCCGTGTTGATTGCTCCGCTCCACACACCGGTACATGTTACAAAAGCCCAGCCCGAAGCGCTGGTGGTACTTATGGCTGCGGCAGTGCTCATGTTAAAAAGGGTTCCGTCTGTTTGACCTGCAACCAGGTTGTCTGCAACGCCCCCTGTTCCCTCATTTAAATTTAAATATTTATAGAGCCCGGCTTCATTGCCAATAAGACTACTATTCATATTAGCTGAAATTTGTGCCGGTGTACGGGCTGAATTCCAAACCCTTATTTCATCCAGGTAACTATTTAAGTTATTGCTTCCTATACCGCCAATACTTTGGGTTGTGTTAGCTGTTAAGGGAAGTGATCCCGCAACCCCGGTGCTGCCATTTTGCACTCCATCTACATATAATTTAACTGTTCCAGGACTGCCGGCAGTTCTTACCACAGCAATATGGTGCCATAGGCCGTCATTCAAATTAGTGGTGCCTGCAGTTTCAGTGTTGGAATTACCATCGCCAAAAGCAAGCTTATTGTTCAACATAGAAAATGTAAAATCATCGGCCGCACCAACTATATCAGCAGAAAAAATGACATTACCCTGCCATGCAGCGGAACCGGTATTACTTGTTGCAGATGTCTTTATCCTGGCTTCTAAAGTAAAACTTGCGGCTACACCATTCGGTATAGTTAGATAATCATTTACCCCGTCAAATCTTAACGCATAATCGGTTTGGCCAAAACTTTCAATTGTAGAAAAGAGTGCAATGCAACACACCCATATTAACTTTTTAACTGATGGCAGGCTATTAAAAAATCTTAAGCTAATTAAGACCAATAAATTAGAAAAGGGTACATATAATTTTTTCATAGTCAGATCAATTATTTCAGGGTATCGGATCAATATTTTTTAAAAGTTCAGACCCGGGTGATTACAATTTCATTATTGCTTACATGCAAAGAATCAGGCATCTCAGGTTTTTAAAACCCACTGATGTATTTCTGCTAAATCCAGGGTGCAAAAACTAATTAAAAAATACATGGATTGACTGCAAAGTATGATATTAAAATGTAGTGGTTTGTAGCATGAACACAGCGACAGGTATAGCAATTTTTCTACAGATAACACTTGTAACCTGATTAGAAATAGGTGTAATTGATAGCCCTCAGCGTTTGTTTTTGAAATTAATGTAAGGATGAAATTTCGCTTCCCGGGCGAGTCTCTGCAACGGGATCTTCAATTTGAAGTAAATTTCCTGCAGGACCCGCCGCGCTACAAAGCAAAGGGATTTATCAATCATGTGAACGCTTCGTATTACGGCGAGTCCTGCCACTGGCAGTTCAATGGCTTGAATAGTTCACAGGCAGAGACTCGCCTGGGAAATCTTCAAAATTCACTTCCCAGGAGAGTCCCTGCAACGGGATCTTCAATTTGAAGTTGATTTCCTGCAGTAACTAAACGACAACACCCTCCCGGCTTATCCGAAAGGGTGTTATCACTAACTCATAGCCCGTATTATTGAATTACCACACTAATAACTGTCTTGTTCTTTCGGGGATCTGTTATCTCCAGGCTATACAATCCTTTGGCAATATCATTTGTAAGGGTTATTTTTTCTGAAGCATTGCCACCCGCATGAGTCATCTCTTTAATTAAGAGCGCCTGCCCAATGGCATTCAACAAACGAATTTTATATCTACCCGGTGCCATGTTTTTTAATTGCAGGCCGATTACCCCGCCAGTTACAGGATTTGGGTAAATCACCATTCCGCCGGGTCCTTTTCCTATATTCACTTTTACTATTTTACTATAAGCCACCGTTCCATCCCTGTCAACATTTCTGATACGATAAAAATTATCTCCATTTACTGCATGCAGGTCTAACCAGTTATAAGTGGTTGCGGTAATATTTGGGTTGACAACAAGTTGGGTATTTACTTTATTGAAATTGCTGCCATCCACGGATTTTTCCACTTCATAACGATCTACATTCAACTGGTTTTCCACCTTCCAGCTTACCGCTATATTTTCGCCCTGTTGCCATGCGTTTACATCACTAAAGCTAACCGGTAAAGCCGCCGACTGTTTAAACACCAGGCGGAACCGGGTGGCATTAATAGAGGCAGGATCGCCGTTGATGGTGAAATTAAAATTAGTTCCACCCTGCAGGTCAACAGGGGTGGAAATGCCTGTGTACTTATCTTCAAGGAAAGCCAGCAGGGTTGGTTGTGAAAGATTACCGGCATTGAACACCAACTGGTAATTTCTCTGGGACGCCTGGGTTAGTTTTAAGAATAGTGTATCGATTGTAACAATGGACGGTCTTCTTTCAATGGCAAGGGAGACACCATTTCTTAGTAAGCTAAAAGTTTCATTGATATTGGTAAACTTAATGGCATCCTGGTGATCAACACCGGCATTATAACCATCCCCGAATTCTGCCACCACGCCATCCGCCGGTATGATTGAACCATCCATTTCTACTAAGTTTAAGGTTATTTCCATTGATTTTACCAGGTTCAATGGACGAAATGCGGCATTATGGCTTACACTGCTCTTACTGCTTTCGTAAAAGGTTAAGTTTGCTGCAGTGGCTGTATCTGTTAGTACGAAGAATGCCTGCCCCGATTGAATATTTTTATCCTGTAAACTGCCCGGGGGTGATGTAATGTATGTTCCGTCGGTATTAAATAATAAGGTTACATAACCGCCCAGAAGGTTCAGCTTGGCATCCCAGGTATAAAATAAATTAGCTATATGGGACCGTTGTATAGTATTAAAATCAACAGGGGAAGCATATGGGTTTACCATCAGCGAATAGCCATTGAGCGGGGCAGGAGTGGTAAATATTTGCTTACCTGTTTGCAATGTCCCTGTGCTCTTTAAAGTGGTGGCACTGCTATTACCTGCATATAAATTATTGGGGTTTCTGTCGCCGCGTACAAAAACAAAATAGCCCATATTTGCAGCACTACCGGTAGCATTTGAAAGATTGGTATTTTTTGTGTCCGTAATATTTATAAATCCCTGGGTGGCTACATTAAACGATTTCATGGAAACAGCATTGAATGCGCTTGCATCTAATCCGTTAGCAGGTAGTGGGTTTGGGCCGGTAACGAGCATGCCTTTACCGGCTTCGTAAACACCCCCGTTTTGCCATGAATTATAAATTGAACCGGTAGTTGATAAAGGCGCGGTTAATAAACGCCAGGCACGTTTGTTGGGAATGAACCTTTCCACCGTGACATTACCGGTAATATAACTTGTTGGATTACCTGCTCCATCAACCGGTAGCGGCGCTACCGCTGCGGTAGACGCGGCTGTTGACTTTAAAATAAGAAAATCGTTTGTTGTAAAAGTTTTACCGCTGCTTCCGATAGTTAAAGTTCCGGTTAGCATACCCGGGCCAGCCAGCGTAACATTATTATTGATAATTAAGTTGAGTATGCTGCTATTGGTAAATGCATTGGCCGGGATGGTTTGATTAACAACGCCATTCATTTCAATGGTGCCATTACTTACATCGAATGTCCCATTGTTGATAATGGGCCCTTTTATCTGTAGTGTTGAATTGGTAACTATTAATGAAGCCGGGTTTTCTATCGTTAGCGAGTCAACCATGGCGGTGCCCGTATTTATTTCCGGGAAAACCCTTCCCGCCTGCAGGGTACCTGGTATCACAGTTCCAATAGTTATATCCGGTACACCTCCATACCAGTTACCTGCTGTAAACCAATCGGCTGTTCCTGCCGCACCGGTCCAGGTAGTCACTTTAAATCCATCGCCAATGGCAAAATCGCCGAAAGAAGTTAATCCTGTAGCCTGAATCGACAAAGGCAGGGGAGATGCAAATAAAGGGGTAGTCCAGGAAACGCCATCATATAAACCGGGTTTAAAATTAGCGGTTATCGCACCTGCATCCACGTCGGTTGTTACCCAGTTAAACGTGGCATTTGCTGTGGTAAACCCGATACCCGTATTGGTTAGCAACCAGTAACGGGTTACATCATAACTGCTATCTATTGCGGATTGTTTAATTTGGGGATGTTCTGCGGAAACGGTATTTGCCGTAAGGTTACCACTAACGGTAACACCCGCGAATAATACGGTTGCTGGGGTGTAACCTGTATTTCCACCTATTTCAAATGTGCTGGAAACATTAGTTCCGGTAGCGATACTTTTTTGCAAATTGCCATTTACCCATCCGGTGCTTTGGGCTGCACCGGTAACAGTTCCTGAAGATGGCTGGATAAGAATTTTACTGCCGGTTTGAATTTGTCCTGCAATAAAGTTCAGCACCCCGTTCACCTGTACATCAGACGACATGGTAGTTGAACCTGCTGGTTTATTGCTGGTAAGGTTATTAAAAGCAGACAGGGTGTAAATATCCTGAATACCAGCGCCATTTAAAGTAAAGGTGGATGTTCCGCTGGTAATGGTGCCGCTATTGGATATATTACCGCCCACCAGGTAGGTATAATTTCCTGCTTTCAGGATTGAACTGCTGTTTATCGTGAAATTATTTAAAATGTTCCAGTTAGAGGAGGGGGTTATACCTGACAAATTCGTATTGGACGCCACTACATTAAAGAAGGAGCTGGGGCTGCCTGCAATGGTCATTGCACCCGCACCACCAAAATTCACCCTGCCTGTACTTGAAAAATTACTGCCAAGGTTTACTGTAGCGGCCGAAGAAGGAATAAAATTCAAAACGCCGCTGCTGGTTATTGTTCCATTGTTTGTTAAAGAACCCACTAAATTATGAGTAGATGGACCACCATTAAAAGAAGCACCACTGCCTACAGACATAGCATAGGCAATCGTCCAACCCACGCTGGGGTTAACACCACCTGTATTATTAATATTAAGAAAACCAAATTGAGGAGCTGAAGTAGAATTAAGAACAGGTGAAACAGTACCGTTAAAGTTAACTGTGATAGCCACAGTTTGAACGGCATTAATCAAACTCAGGGTTTGTAACACGGTACCTGTAAAAGTAGTTACGCCCAGCGTGTACAAAGTCCCGCTATTTATTAAATCGCCATTAAGTGTGGTGTTTATGGCTCCACCACCACTTAAAGATCCTGAACTGGTGATATGCAGCAGGTCGTTATAAGTAATATTGGAAATATTGGTGTAACTGCCGGTTACATCAACTTTATTAAAAGTAGTATTACCCGTAATAGTTTTACCTGTGCCACTGCATAAAAGTGTACTGGTGGATGGCGTAAAGGTCCCGCTATTGATCCAGTTACCATTCAATGTAATAGTAGCCGAAGTAGCATTGAAACTGGATAAATTTTCAATAGTCAGATCACCGTTTACCGTCATAGCGGCTAACAAGGTTTTAACGCCTGTACCCCTGAATATAAGATTACCGAACGTAATACCGGCCAATCCGATGAATTGAGGGGTTGTTCCATAAAAAATCGTAGTGCTGGATGGGGCAATTATATTATTTGTAAAATTCCTTGGAGGGTTATCAGCCCCAATCATAAACGTAGCCCCATTAGAAGTAGTGACGGTGCCGCCGGGCAGGTTCCTGTCAAAAGCATAAGCCTGTATATCGAATATACCTGAATTAATCAGGATATCCCCGGTTATGGTAACATTCCCCGTTAATAAGGCTGTGCCCGAAGGCTTATTAATCGTAAGGTTGTTGAACGTGGTTGCTGTTATAGTTTGAAGGCCGCTTCCATCAAAAATAGTTCCTGAACTACTACCAAAATAAGTTCCGTTATTGTTCCAGTTGCCTTTTACATGCAACAACTGATAATTGGTAAGTGTATCTCCCGGGTTAATGGTAACATTTCCTGCTATCGTTGTGGTGGAAAAATTATCTAATTGTCCGGAAGAAACTAAAAGATCACCGGCGATATTTACGGTATTATTTATAGCAGCTAATCCCCCGGCCTTATTAATGGTAAGATTATTATAGGTAACATTTGCGATAGCCTGGTTTTCTGTACCATTATATACAACTGTTCCGCTGCCGGCCGTAAAAGTTCCACTACTATTAAGAAAATCTTTATAAATATTTAATGTGCCCGCCCCGCTGAAATTGATATTGGCGCCCCCTCTTTCTGACAGGGAATTCAAAGTAGTTACGGTACCCGAGCCGATGGTAAGATCTATTGCATGGCCGGTAGTACCATCACTCAAATCTATATCGCCATTAACGGTTAGGGTTTGATTACCTACATCAATGGTATGCGTTGCATTACCGGTCCAGTTTCCGTTAATGTTTCCCAGCGTGGTTAAAGATCCACTGCTGCCGAGGGTAAGTACCACGGCCTTCGTGCTTCCAAAAACAATGTTCTTTACGGTTACAGTATTGTTGATCGTTGGCTGATTGGTAAATGTTGCCGATCCGAGGTCAACAATGTCTGTAGAGGAAGGAGGGGTGGATGGTACGCCCTGAACGATTGTCCAGTTAGACGCGGTATTCCAGTCATTACTTGTAATGCCATTCCACCTGACCAGGTTTGAACCGGCGGAACTTGTCCAGCGGTCTGTAATATCTGTTAAACCGCTTTGCTCAATATAGTTAGATGCGGTACTGTTAGCCGTTTTGCCTGCACTGCCCCAGGACGCGCCATTATATTTCCATAACACCATGGATGATTCATCATTACCATTCAGTTCATCATCTTCATAATGCAGGCGTAGCGTTGCAGTATATGTACCTGCGGGAACAGTAATATTATAAACCCTGCTGATAGAACCACCAAAAGGAAAATCGCCGATTGGCCCCTTTACAACTGATACGGTAACACTGGTAACACCCGATACCGCGGAGAAGTCAATGGTGTTATCAGGCCCTTCAAAGGCATAGGCAACCCCGGTTGTAAAAGCATGGGTGCGCCGGATATTGCCAAATATATAACTGGTGCCGGTTCTCGCATTTGTCAGGGTAAGTGTATTCGCCCCTGTTTGAATGATACCATTGATCATATTTACGATTGCGGCGGAAACATCGCTTTGTAAAAACAATTCTGTTGTTGAACTGCTGGTATTACTGGTAAGTATATTAAAAGTGGTTGCGCCGGTTATAAATGCTGTAGCAGGTCCTACAAATTGTACCGTACTTGTGGCAGGGATAAACACACCGTTATTGATCCAGTTGCCATAAACCGAGATAGTATAAGCAGCAGGATTAAAGGTTGTAGCGCTTCCAATGGTGATATTAAAAATGGTGGTAATGTCACTTGTGGCAGTTTTTGTACTACCGTTTGATAACAGCAGGTTGCTGTAAGTAAGGGAATTAATATTCTGGGCGCCCGCCCCGTTAAAATTTACCGTGTTGGGGCCGGAAGTGGTTACATCCAGTACACCACTCGTTAAGGTAAGTATATTTGCTATACCTAACACCGCACCAGCAGATAATTGAAGCGATACCCCATTAATAGTGGCATTAAATAAATTGGCTGTTCCACTCAGCGAGGATATTCCTGTAAAAGTGGCGGTGCCGGCAGATGCAGAAAAACTGCCGTCAACGACAAGTGCATTCGTAATTGAAAAATTCGTATTTGAAGATACAGAACCTGAAGCCCTGAAAATATAAAATGAGATCGTGCCTGCGCCTGTGATCGTTTTTGAAGTACCACTCATGGTGGTGGTGGCGGCACTTGCAATAAAGCTCCCGTTTACTGCAAGGTTACCGGTAAGGTTCAAAGAAATCGAAGTTGTTACAGTACCACTTACAGTAAAGTTATCCAGCGAAATGCCCGATCCGCTGATTGTGGTACCCACCCCGCTCATGATTAAGGTTCCTCCCGGAGCCTGGCTGAACGAACCCGACCCTGTAGTAGCCAGGCTACCCGTCAAGGTAATACTGTTGTTCGAAAAAAGAACAGCGGAAGCTGCAACAGTAAGGTTATTAAAATTTTGGGTGCCGGTTCCACCAACTACAGTACCCGGCCCTGTAAAAATGATGGTACCTGTATTTCCGGTAAAAGTTCCGCTATTGGTCCAGTTACCGCCAATAGGATGTGAATAACTACCGCCATCAAATGTGGTAGAAGCGCCGATGGTAACATTTCCACTAACAGTAATATTTGATGCGGCGGTAAATGATACCGAAGTGCCGGTACCCAATGTGCTGCTAAGGTTGCCAACAACTGTCAACGCCGTTGCAGGAAAGGTTTTTATGGCAGCCCCGCTTGCGCTGCTCAGTTTAAGGTTTCCGTACACTTTGTTGGCTACGGTTTGATTGGTACCTGAGTATTCCACCGTACCTGCTACAACCAGTGTACTGGTAGTATAGTTGGTTGGATAGGTATTTGTTCCGCCAATCTTTAAAGTGGCGTTGTTTGATACGGTAAGCGTACCCCCCGCAGTTGCCCGGTTGGCCGTAAAGCCCGCCATGTCAAACGTTCCGCTGGATATGGAAAGGTCGCCGGTTATGCTTGCATTTACATTCAGCGTAACCGTTGCTGCTGTATTCGCAATTACCAGGTTATTAAAACTGGTGGCAAATGTTCCCCCGATTGATTGGACAGTGGCGCTATTAAAAGTTACGGTAGCTGTTCCGCCGGTAAAGGAGCTTGCTGAAACATTATTTGTCCAGTTACCTTTCAGGGAGATATTGAAATTATTTGCATTGAGGGCCCCCAGGGAAATTAAAAGATTATTTTTTACAATGATGGCAACAGGTAAAAGGAGGCCGCCGGCATTGTTCAGCGTTAGATTATTAAAGGTAGTGATCCCGGAAAAAGTTTGCTGTCCTGTGTTGCCATTGAAATTGGTTGTACCGTTATCGTTATATACGCCATTGTTGGTTATTATACCATAAATGTTAAGAGTACCTGCGGCCGTAATGGTAAGGGTATCACCTGTACTAATAAAAAGATTCCTGCACTGAACGCTGTTTAGGATGACGGGCATAATTACTGTAGCTGCCGGTATGGTAACGTCAGATGATGATGTAGGAAGTATCCCACCGCACCAGTTAATCGGGTCACTCCAGTCGGAAGTAATGCCAAGCCAGTCACCTTTATTCGATACGGTTATGGTAACCGTATCTGGAATGTCAATCGCAATTGAGCTACAGATGGCATCAGACATATTACTGATGCTGAAAGAGCTTGTAGCGTTGACAAAAACAGTCACTGCGATTAAGGGGGCGGTACCGCTAAAAGGATCTCCATTGCTAAGGTTACCACTAATTATCCCGGTTCCGGTAACGGTAAGGTTCAGGATAACATTACCACTGTCACACAAAGAAATGGGGGCACTTATAGTTGCTGTAGGGCGTTGGTTTATTGATACCAGGATACTGTCAGTAACCCTACAGCCATTAAGGTCAGTTATGCTGATTTTATATTGTCCTGCTATTGCTGCAACGGTTGGGTTTTGTATTGTTGAAATTACTGTATTGGCCGGATTGGTCCAACTGAAACTGGGGCTAAGGGCTGTTCCGGGATCCACAGAGAGGATTACGCTATCACCCGCGCAAACCGGGGAGTTACTTCCGGGGAGAATTGTAAATACCGAATAATTAAATTCGTATGCTCCCATGTCGGGTGAAATAGCGCTCCGGGCATTATTCTTAATATCCGTATTTATAACAATTGGCGTTGTAATGGGCGTGCCCGAATTATTTAAGGAACAATTACTGAGGCTGTCTGATTGTAAATCGTATAAGGATGCAGTAAAGCTGACCGGCGTTGAAACCGAATTAGCATCACCACCGGAAGCTGTCTTCCACTGTGCAAAAGTTTCATTGGTGGAAAGTCCCCACTCTCCAATGGTAGCTGCATTACTGCTGTACAGGTCATTATAATTGGAAGCCGCGGCCGGCCATGTTGAATTGGCAGGTGTAACAATATTACTGACGGCATAATGGGTACCGGTGCCGGTCCTTGTATTTATAAAAACATTGTTTCTCAATAATAAATCCCCATCCACAGGGCGGATGAAGGAGGCAGAACGAAGGGCCGCACCGGTTGCATTTCCTGCAATGCTAACTGAATTGTGAAAATAATTCCAGTTATTCCCGGCGGCATGAATAATTCCATAAATTTTTACTCCATTTACATTTGAAGAATTATCTAATCTAACTGAATTATTGTAAAGGTTAAAAGAACCACTGGCCGCCACCACACCACAAATACCAGGATTTGAACCGGTTGATTTATTTGTAAATCCACTGATACGGTTGTTAAAAATATTTCCTGTTAGGGATGCGGTTATCCCAATACCCGTAACTACTGTATTAATAGCAGCGGTATTTACAGCATTAAAATTATAAAGCGTATTATTTGATATTACCTGGCCTGCTATAGTTGCGGTATTGAGGATACCTGTAATAGTAGCCCCCGCAGGAGAACTTGTTTCTACGCTTCCACTGGTTTTGGCAGATGCGGTAGTAAGCCCGGAAACAATATTACCTGTAATGGTTTGTACGAAAGCCCCTGAAACAGCTATGCCTGTTATTTGTGCATTGGTTCCGCTGGAATTAAGTGCTATACTACTAATTAAATTATTGGTAATGATAGAAGTAGCCCCGGAAGAAATGCCTGTGTAAGCAGTAGATCCTGAATTGGCATTTGCCGCAGTAATAATATTTAGTATGGTATCATTGGTAATAGTTAGCACCCCAGAAGAGGCGGCATTATTTATTCCTGTAAAATTCCCTGAAGACGTCAGGCTTAAGTGGGCTATATTTTCAATCCTGTTCCCATTCAACAGGATGTTTGAGTTTACTAAGCTGCCGACTGATATGCCGGTTAAAGCCGTTGTAGTAGCGCTTGAAGTTGATAATACCCTGATACTATTGGAAGTGGTGGCGCTTCCAATAGTATTGTTGGTAACGGTGGATGGCGCTGAAGCGCTATTGATAAATAAGCCGGTAAAAGATGAAGGAGCGGGCGCTGATCCAATATTATTTATATCAAATCCTCCAACCTGGTTACCACTGATGGTTCCACCCGTGCTGCCGCAGTGAATACCTGTTATCAATGAACTATTGGCGGTTGATAAAGTAGAAGTGGTAATGGAAACAGAGCCGATATTGCCGGCCGAGCCCACCTGGTTTCCATCGCCTGCAGCGTTCCCGCCTATATTTATACCTGCGCCATTGGTTTCTATTCCTGTAAAAGCGCTTGAATTAGCTCCCGTTGGAACCGAAGAAAGAGAGATTGCGGCAATCGTGTTACCTTTGATATTGGATACCGGCGAAGCGCTGGTTGTTGTTAATAAAATTCCCTGGAAAGAAATATCGCCCAATGTTGAAGCATAAACGGCATTGCTCCCGGATGCAAGTGCTGCATTTCCGCCTATATAATTATTCAATACAGAATATCCGGATCCGCCTGATATTTTAATACCGTGAAGGGTGGAGGAGAAGGTATAGTTATGGGTTCCGGTTACGTCCCCATTGTAAAAACTATTAGCTGAAATGGTCCAGCCGGCAGATCCTGTAGCTGTAATATCAAGGCCACGGTCGCGGTAGTTATTAATACTATTATTTGAAATGGTATTGGCTGCATTTTCATTTCCAACCGTACCGGCAGAATAAATAGCTACTTTCCCCGTGTTAGCTGCTACCGTTGCACTGATAATACAATTGTCTACCAGGTTATTAGAGTTTCCACCTGTAACAGCCGAACCGCCGAATAGTATGGTTCCGTTGGCGGCATCTGCTGATGCCCTGATATTACAATATTTAAGCGTGTTATTGGTGGCGCCATTTAAAAAGGTAACTGCGGTCCCGGTTAACACAGAGGTATTTGTATTCCTGAAAGTCAGGTAGCTTCCGCTTCCACTGATGCTCCCATTGATCATTACCCTGTCCGCTCCATCTAAGCGGATAAGCCCTGCGGGCACATTACCTGAAATAGTTCTGACGGTGGCGGCATTGGGTTGAATAGTCAGGGTATAATTCCCTGCGCCGGATTCAGTCCATTGATTCAATGCATTGGTTCCATCTTCTGAAAGATCAGATACAATATTAAAAGTGGTATTGCCTGCCATCCCGGCGCTGTTAATTGCCGCGAACAAGCCATTGGCGTTGGTCAAAGAAGTGAACACTTCACCGGTACCCACATTGTAAGCTCCTGTAAAGGGGATCGTATAGCTATTGATTGTTCCTCCTATCGGAAAGGCAGCAGCAGTTAATGCTACACTAGATGGGGTATTTGCAAACGTTCCGGAATTAATAGCAACATTGGCCGAAGTCGCAATATCCTGGGCAACAATAAAGTATTGTATCGCACCCGCAGTAACAGTAGCACCGCCGAAAAGCAATGCGTAATTGATGGTGAAAGTAAACGGGCTGGTTGCATTGGTTGCTTCCGTATATTTCCAGCCATTGCTACCAGGCGAATTATCCAGCAGGGTATTGGCAGCACTGAATCTTTTATAATAAATTCTTGGCTTTGTGCCTGCAGCTATATTTACCCCGCTTCCGTCAGTAATATCTACACCGGTAATATTTCTGTTTGCAGTTGACGTTGTATTTCCCAACACAGAATAAGTTATTGTTGGAGGATCAATTTCAATTCCAAAAATCCCATCCGCGCCGATATCAGGCGAAGACGATGGGGGGCCGGTGTAGCCTGGGTTGCCAGCCCTTATCTGGCCATCAAAATCATCTGTTATACCCGGGATATTTACAGCCCCGCTTTCTATCTGCGTGGGGATGGTATCTATAATATGCAGGAAAACCGAAGAGGTGCCCGTGACGCTCAAAAATTTTGAAGTGATATCCTCTGTAACGGATAATGCATCTATCGCAGCGACCCTTGTTTGATAATTTGCAAGCGTTTGATCGGAGTTGGTACCATCAGTAAAAATTAATTTTGACGCGGCAGGGGTTCCGGCATAAAAAAGATTATTATTTGAAGTGGATGCATAATTGTTTAATGCTGTTCCTGATCTTCGGTAAGCAACGGTTTTCCCGCTGCCATTGGGCGTTGAAGTATTGCCAATAATATTATTCCTTAAATTAAGCGCACCAGTAGTTGCCGTTCCACTTGCTACATGGTAAATTCCCGATGTTCCAAATGTAGCCCCGGAGGAAGTACCATTCAGGTAAACCGTATTATAATAGACATTGGTAACTGACGAAGCGGAAACGGATGTCACGCTGATACCCCTTATAGCATCGGATGTATTGGCGGCAGGGGTCCGCAAATCCCCTATTAAGTTATTATAAATATTTACGGTAGTTCCGCCGGATACTAAAATGCCATTAACGGTACCGGAAGCATTGCTGCCACTGATACCATAGATTTTATTCTTATAAATATTCTTTGTGGTTCCGGCGTTCACGGCAATTGCAGTGACAACGAATGCACCGGTTGAGGCAAGCGAATTAATGGTATTAGAATAAATATTATCATCTCCTGCCGCAGACGTGATACCGGTTACTGACCCTGCACCGGAAATATTATTTATTAAGTTACCGGTGGTGGCATTGCTGGTACCACTAATATTTACCGACATGGCGGTAATACTGCTTGTTCCGCCAACCCAGTTACTGAAAATATTATTTTGAATTGTTTTTGTTGGGGCGCCGGCATCCGTATTAACCCATCCTGCGATAGTTGTTGCAGCCAGGACAGTAATATTTGAAAAATCATTGTTGTTGTTATTAATGATACTACCGGCAACCGAAGTTGCGGAACTTGTAAAAAGAGTGACTGTTCCGCCCGCTCTTTTTGTAAATGCGGTTACGATAGCATTATTGTTTACATTCTGCGTGCCCGAAGCAGGCATCACCACATTGTTAGCAATGAAAGTGATATTACCCGATGTGTTTACATTCAGGTTGGTAAAGGTATTGCCATTAATAGCCTGCGAAAGGGTTGCGCCGGTGTTTTGTATATAGGTATTGGCACCTGTACCTGCAACAGCATAATTAATACCCTGGAAATTATTATTACTAATAGACAATGCGGCGGTAGCGGCGCCTGCTATATTATTAATGAAGTTCTGGGTTCCCGAATTTGCCGCTGTAAAATTAAAAGCGCCTGTTGTTGAATTCCCGATATTATTTGAATTGATGTTTATTGCGGTGGTAACTGCCGCCGAGTTGTAAATCGCGAAATAGGCGCCGGACGTAGAGGCGGTTGTATTACCGTTGATTGTATTGGAATTAATTGAAATCGAGGAACAAACGCCGAAATTATATATTCCATAAAATACGCCTGAGGAATAGGTAGCAAATGAAAGTATCGTAACCGTATTGTTTGTGATCGTTATGGCTGAAGCCCCGGTTGATGCATTACTGATTCCGATGATACCGCCGGATATGGTATTAACCAAACCCAGATGGCTAAGATTCTGGATAATATTTCCATCAACCTGGACGGCAGACACAACTGTTGATGCAATGGAGATGCCCGTGATAGCGGTTGCGGTAGCTGTTGACGATGAAAGCACCTGTATACTGTTTGCGGCTGCGCCGGTGCCGGTACTGCCTATGATATTATTATTTACCTGGGATGGTGCTGTTGGGTTACTGATATATATCCCAATGAATGTTGAAGGAGCCGGCGCGGCCCCGATATTTCTAATATCAATTCCCCCTACCTGGTTCCCGATAACAAGACCGCCGGTACTGCCGCAACTGATGCCCCTTATAGTTGTTGTAAAAGTACTTGTGCCTGTTGTGGTGGTAACGTTGACCAGGCTATTCGCCGTATTGGAACCAATACTATTACCATCGCCAGGCAAAACACCTCCAATATTAATTCCTGAACCACTTGTCTCAATACCGGAGAAAGCTATCGAGCCGGATACTGTGGGAACAGAGCTTAGGGTGATATTTGCAATAGTGTTTCCCTTTATGGTAGAAGCAGGTGTAGGGCCCGATGTAGTTAATACAATACCCTGGTACGAAACATTACCGAGGCTGGAAGCATAGGCCGCGCTTGTTCCACCTGATAAAGCGGCATTTCCGCCCAGGTAATTATTGGAGATCAGGTACCCTGTACCACCTGCAATCCTGATCCCGTGTAATGCAGAAGCCGATGCATAATTTATGGAAGCGCTAACGGTACCATTGTAAAAACTATTACCCGTAATCACCCATCCCGTAGAACCGGTATTTGTAATATCCAGGGCCCTGTCACTGTAATTGAAAATAGCGTTATTGGCTATTGTATTCGTTGAATTTTCATTTCCAACTGTACCCGAGGAATAGATACACAGGTTGCCCGTATTGGAAGATACCGTGGCGTTTATATTGCAATTAGTGATCGTGTTATTACTGTTGCCACCGGCAACGCCTGAAGTACCGAAAAGGATTACCCCATTTGTTGAATTGGCAAATGCTTCGACAGTACAATATTTAATGATATTGTTGCTGGCCCCGTTTATAAAGGTAAAAGCCGTACCGGTGGTTGCAGGCGTATTAGTGTTTCGAAAGGTGAGATAATTACTCGTTGTTCCATTACTGCCATCGATTATTACCCGTTTAGCGCCGCTCAAACGGATCATCCCGGCCAGTACATTGCCGGAAATGATCCTGGCCGTTGAAACATCTGGTTTTATCGTCAAACTATAATTCCCAACGCCCTGTTCCACCCATTGATATAAAACATTGGTTCCGTCTTCACCGGGAAGGTCCGTGGTAATATTTACCACTACATTTCCGCTTAGCCCACGGCTGTTAATACCGGCAAACAGACCACCGGCATTTGTTAAGGAGGTAAAAATTTCTCCTGCGCCTACATTGTAAGTACCTGAAAGAGCCGGGGAAGGCGTAGCGTCCGCCTCATCAGCACCAATATCGGGAGCGGTTCCGGATCCTGCATACCCGGTATTACCCTGCCTTATCTCGCCATCAAAGTCAGTTGTTACCCCTGTGATGCCGGCAGCACCGCTTTCCGCCTGTGTTATTTTAGATGGGTCTAAATGAAGGAAAGATGCAGAGGAACCAATGGTACTAAGGAATGTAGAAGTTACAATCATATCCTCGGTAAAGGATTGTGCATCCCTGGGCGATACCCTGGCTTTATAGGTTGAAAGTAACTGGTCTGAATTGGTACCGCTACCATTATAAATCAACCGGTTGCCAGCTGCAAGGCCGGCATAAAACAGGTTATTATTGGAAGCCGCGTGATAATTGGTGAGGGTGGTGGATGATCTGCGGTAGGCAACGGTTAAGCCTGTCCCGTTTGGAACAGAAGTATTGCTTATGATATTGTTTCTCAGATCAAGTGTGGCGGTAGTGGCTGTTGAACTTGTTGTGTGATAAATACCCGTTGAACCGAAATTTGTCCCACTGGATACCCCATTAAGATAGATCGTATTGTTATAAACCTTAGTAGTGGAAGTAGCCCCTGTAGCAACCAGGCTTATTCCCCTGATAGCATCGGCTGAATTTGCAGAAGGCGTACGAAGATCACCTACCAGGTTGTTTTGCAGGGTGACGGTTCTGTTAACCGTTGTTCCGGATACCTGGATACCATTTACATAACCGGTAATACTATTGCTGGAGGAGGACAGGTCATAAATCTTGTTCCTATACACAGCTATGGTAGTTCCCCCTGAAACCCAAATACCATTTAACGTACCCGTAGTAAGTGTATTGGCTTGTAACGAATAAATTGTATTTTGATATACATTAACCGTTGTGCCCCCTATGATGACGATCCCCCTCACAGACCCGGTAGTTACGCCATTGCCCTGCAGGTTATAGATCGTATTTTGATAAATATTTTTAGTGGTACCGAGGGTAACATAGATCGCGGTAACTGTTCCAGCCGCACCTGTTGAAATCAATGTATGGATAGTATTGGAATATATTTTATCATTGCCCGCGGCGGTGGTTATCCCGTATACATTGAGTGCGCCGGAAATAGTATGAATGGTATTAGCGGTAGTAGTGCTATAAGGGCTGGTAATGTTCACCGCCATGGCAACAACGTTTCCGGTTCCACCCACCCAGTTACTGAAAGTGTTATTTTGAATGGTTTTCGTAGAATTGCCTGCATCCGTATTAACCCACCCCGCAATCGTAGTTGCGCCGATCACCGTTATATTTGAAAAATTATTATTGTTATTATTGATAACACTGCCGGCAACCGAAGCCACACTACTCGTAAACAAGGTAAGGGTCCCGCCATCGCCGGTTTTAGCGAATGTTCCCGAGATGGTATTATTATTCACGTTTTGGGTACCAGTTGCGGGTACAATCACACTATTGGAAATAAATGTTATGCTGCCTTTTGTATTAACACTGAGATTTGTAAACGTGTTGCCGTTGATAGCCTGGGAAAGGGTGGCGGCGGCATTTGAAATATAAATATTGGTGCCCGTGCCCTGGATGGAATATAAAACGTTGTAAAAATTATTATTGCTGATAGATAATGCTGCGCCGGCTCCTCCTTTTGAGTTCCTGATAAATTGTTGTGATCCCGAATTGGCCGCCGTAAAATTTATTGCGGGTGAAATAGCCGTTCCGATATTGTTGGAATTGATATTTATCGTGGTGGTAACCGTTCCGGAATTATAGATCGGGTAATACAAACCAGATAGCGCAGAACTGGTATTGCCCGCTATGGTGTTACCGTTGATGGTGAGGGAGGGTACTGATGCCGAATTATAAATGCTAGCAAATAAACCCGTTGTTAAATTTCCGGTGGAATTTCCGGAAACGGTATTACTGCTCATGGTAACTGCGGAAGCCAAACCGCTATTAAGAATACCGTAGAAAAAGCCGCTTGTTCCGGCAGCGCTCGAATTATTGGAGATCGTATTGCTATTAATTGTAAGTGTTGCAGGAGATGCGCCGTTATTGTAGATACCATAAAATCCTCCGGTGGTTGCCGAGTTATAGGTACTGTTGGTAATCGTATTATTGCTGATAATAATTGAATTACCGGCAGCAGTTGAGCCTGACGTATTTTCGATTCCCATTACATGCTGTGTTGTTCCCCCGCCCTTCAAGGTAACCGTGTTGTAGGTAATAGTGGCGTTTGCGCTGGTTGCTGATGTAATGTAAATTCCCCGCAGCGTGTTGGAATGGTTGGTACCGGAACCATTGTTATTATTAATGGTATTATAGGAAACATTTAATCCCTGCTGGGCCTGTGTGTGTATAGCTGCGGCTGCATTGATTGCCCCGGAAGCGCCCCCGAAGTTAATAATGGTGTTGCCGGTTGCCACCGTGCTTCCCCCGATATCATTGTTGGTATCCGACAAGGTAAAAGGACTGGCAGCCCCATAGCCAATTATGGAAATACCGATATTGCATTGCTGAATGGTATTGCCATAAAATTTATTATTAGAATTTGTGCCTCCGGCAACAGGTGAAACTGAGGTAGTGGCCGTGGCAGGCAAAGCATTCATTACAATGATACCGGCAGAACCTGCTGTCATTGGGGCTGTTCCAGTTGCATTGTTGCTATTGCGGAGGGTGATTACACAATTTTTTATCGTAACATTCTGGCAACCTTTGGCAGTACTTGCTTTATATAAAGCATAGCCATATTCCATGGTAGATGGGGGGGTTGTGTTGGCAGGGTTATCGAGCGCATCAATTCCGTTGATGGTAATATAATCTGCACCCACCAATCGCCATATACCGTCCTGTACGGCTGTGGACGGTGTTCCTGTTCCTGTTGTGTAGGATGTTAGCAAAGGATTGGCGCCTGAAGTGGCAGGGTCTTTTTGAAATATCACCGGATTTGCCAGTGTACCGGTAGCGGTAAGTGATATAGTCGCTGAAATGGTTTCTGTATACCCGGCAACTACATTAAAGGTTACGCCCCCTGTTCCCGGACCGGATACATTAAGCGCGGCAACTGCCGAAGCTATGGAAACATAATCGCCCGGAATAGTTTTTATACCCGTTAACTGGCCAAAAGAGGAAAATCCTTTAAAAAAAATACATGCCAGTAAAATTAGTAAGGGTACAATCTTTATTTTCATGTGGTTAGTATAAGTGGCATAATACCATAACTCCGGATTAATAAAACTATTTCAATCTGCATCAAAAATTTAACCCCCAGGAAAAGACAGGTAAATGTGGGTGGCGTCCAGCTTCAGCATAAAACACCTGGGATATAATATTCCGGCTGTTTTGAAATCTTATTTGCTATATTAAGAGGCACTAACATACTTATAATATATTATTTTAAACAGGATACCCGCCCGGAAATGGTCATTAGCCCAATTAACGTTCCGGATTATTTTGGATAAAAAGTACCGGTGTACAAATAGTTGACTATGCAGCAAATTAAATGATATAAATGGTGTGTCTTGTAGCCCGGTTATGACTTTAACGGTAGTATTAATACTACAAGTGACTCATTGAACTTAAAGGGCATTATAATATTCCCTTTCGTTTTTTGAAGGCAACTGTTCTAAAATCAACGTACCTGTGTTCGTTCCAAACCGGGGTGGGGTATAACATCCACACTATAAAAGCATTTATACTGAATTACCCACCGTGATAATTGCACTAAAAATAACCCCAGTCACTAAAAATTTGCCGAATATGATCGGGTTTCAACCCAGACCATTGAACTTTTATCTGTAAACATTTATCACCTCAAAATAAAAAAAGCCTAACCCAAATGGCACCGCCTACTGCCCACCCGGTATCACCGCGGGCATGGCAAAATATTTAATCATTCCTCAATTTAATAGCGGTTTTGCTATTATCAGGATTCGTAACTTCAAGGCTGTACATCCCCTTTGCAATAAGCCTGGAAAGCAACATTTTCTCCATTGCACTGC
The DNA here is from genome assembly GCA_014379905.1 of Ferruginibacter sp. GTDB lineage: Bacteria > Bacteroidota > Bacteroidia > Chitinophagales > Chitinophagaceae > Ferruginibacter. The sequence continues at coordinate 80,431 of JACMKX010000169.1, forward strand.
CGCCTGCGTGTTGAATGGTTTTGACCATAATCAATTGCCCAATCGGATTAACTAAGCGGATCGTATATTTTCCCCGGGCCATATTGTTGAATTGCAGGCCGATTACCCCGTCTTTTACAGGATTTGGATAAACTTCCATTAAGCCAGCTACCTTTCCTATATTGACTTTAGCTATTTTGCTATAAGCCGCCGTTCCATCCCTGTCAACATTTCTGATTCGATAAAAATTATCTCCGTTGGCCGCATGCAGGTCTAACCAGTTATAAATGGCGTTAGTACTATTGGGGTTGGCAACAGGCTGGGTATTTACTTTGTTGAAATTATTGCCATCGAGGGATTTTTCCAATTCATACCGATCTACATTCAACTGGTTTTCTACCTTCCAGCTTACCGCTATATTTTCACCCTGTTGCCATGCGTTTACATCATTAAAGCTAACTGGCAAAGCCCCCGACTGTTTAAACACCAGGCGGAATCGCGTAGCATTCATGGAAGCGGCATCGCTGTTGATGGTGAAATTAAAATTAGTGCCCCCCTGCAGGTCAACAAGGGTGGAAATACCTGTGTAACTATCTTCCAAAAAAGCCAGCCTGGTAGGTTGCGAAAGATTATTAGGATTAAACACCAACTGGTAATTTCTTTGTGAGGACTGGGTTAATTTTAAAAATAATGTATCGATGGTAACGATCGAAGGCCTTCTTTCAATGGCAAGAGATACACCATTTCTTAGTAAGCTAAAAGTTTCATTGATATTGGTAAATTTAATAGCATCCTGGTTGTCAACACCAGGATTATAACCATCCCCGAATTCTGCCACCACACCATCCGCCGCGATGGTGGAATTATCTGTTTCCAGTAAGTTCAATGTTATTTCCATTGATTTTACCTGGTTCAAAGGACGAAAAGCTGCATTGTGGTTTAGATAACTCTTGCTGCTTTCATAAAAGCTTAAACTTGCCGCCAAAGCAGTGTCCGTTAATACAAAAAAGGCCTGGCCCGATTGGATATTGTTGTCCTGCAAACTGGATGGGGGCGATTTGGTATAAGATCCGTCACCATTAAATATCAAGGTTGCATATCCTCCCAGGAGGTTTAGTTTGGCATCCCAGGTATAAAATAACCTGGCTACATGAGACCTTTGTACTGTATTGAAATCAACAGGCGAAGCATAAGGGTTTACCATCATCGAGTAGCTATTGAGCGGGGCAGGAGCGGTAAATGTCTGTTTACCTGCCTGCAATATTCCTGTACTCTTTAAAGTGGTGGCGGAGCTGTTAGCTGCGTATAAATTATTGCTGTTCCTGTCACCGCGCACAAATACAAAATATCCGACATTGGCGGCACTTGCCGCAGTTGTTGAAAGATTGGTATTTTTTGTGTCAGTAATATTTACAAATGCCTGGGTGACCGAATTAAAGGATTTCATGGAAACCGCATTGAATGCACTTGCATCCAGTCCGTTGGCGGGTAGCGGATTGGGACCGGTAACGAGCATGCCTTTGCCGGCTTCATCGACACCCCCGTTTTGCCATGAATTATAAATTGGACCTGTAGTGGATAAGGGCGCGGTTAATAAACGCCAGGCACGTTTGTTGGGAATATATCTTTCCACGATTACGTTGCCGGTAATATTGCTGGTTGCAATACCTGATCCGTCAACCGGCAGGGGTGCCACCCGCGCAGTACCACTACCTGTAGAAATTAAAGTAAGATAACCGTTGGAAGCCAGGTTGCCGGCGGATACTTTTAGTGTATCCGTGAGGTTTAATGCACCCCCAAGTGTTACACCCGCAGCATTATTAATGAGCAGGCTTTTTAATAAATTACCCGAAAATGTTGCGGCAGGTATGGTTTGCGCGCCGGTACCGTTCATTTCTATTATTCCGCCTGAAACATTAAATAAGGTTCCGGCATTACTGATGGTTCCGGCTATCCGGAGGGTTGCCCCGGTTACCGTTAAGGAAGCGGCATTTTGAATTACGATATTTTGTACCGAAAAAGCACCCGTATTTAAGAGGGGATAATTAGTAAGGCTGGCTGGTATGGTTACATTTGTAGTGGTACCGGGTATTGCCCCGCAAAGCCAGTTGCCGCTGTTGTTCCAGGCTGTGTTTAAAGCACCTGTCCAGGAACCGGGGTTTACAACTGAAACCCTGAGAATCGCCGACACGGTGCATGCACCAGATAAAACAGATCTTTTATACCAGGTAGTTTGTGTTAAAACACCGGCTGGTGTGTAACTCGGCGTTGTTATACCGGTAATAGTGGCAAAACCCGCTGTTGAACTGGTAGTACTTATTTCCCAGGAATAAGCATAAGTCCCATTTCCACCTGTTGGAACGGACCCGGTGATAGTACCCGGCGAAGTTCCCGAGCATACCGGCTGCGTATAGGTTGCCTGTACATATAACCGTTTGGTAACGCCTGTACAAGGGTCAGTAAAAACACCATTGGTGGCAGGTATTGTTGCAGTATTATTTCCAAGTAAATAGCCTTCAACTGTAGCCTGGCTGGTGGTTTGATGGCAGGTTCCAATAGTAAAAGTGGGGCAGCTTCCATTGGGGGTACCATAACTTGCAAAGCCTACTGTACCGAATACTGAACCTGCCGGGGCTGTAAGTGTAACTGAACCACCTTCTCCATTCGTTGCACATAATACCCCGGATGCTCCGTTAGTGTAGCTTATCCCGTAATTTACGACCTGGCTTAAGCTGATTATAACGTCGTCTGTTGATGCAGTACACGGACTGTTTGAAATGGTCCATCTTAATGTATAGCTGTTTCCCGCGGTTCCGCTGAAGGTTGAGTTAGCGCCTGCCGGGGTAGTAATGGTTCCTCCGGTTCCTGATATTATGCTCCATGCCCCTGTCCCGATAGCGGGTGCATTGGCTCCGAGTGTAACCAATGATGACCCGCAGGTAGCAGCACCGGTCTGGTCGGCGCCTGCTGCTGAAGTTGTTGGATTTCGGTTAAAGCTAACTACAACATCATCTGCTGATGCGGTACATGAACCGCTTGAAATGGTCCATCTTAGTGTATAAGTAGTTCCCGCAGTACCGGTAAATGTTGATGCAGGGCTTGACGGAGTGGTGACCGTACCCCCGGTTCCCGAAATAATACTCCAGGCCCCGGTGCCGGTAACAGGTGTGTTGGCTGCAAGCGTAACAGTTATCAATCCACAGGTGGCTGCTCCAGCCTGATCAACACCTGCTGCTGCCGGTGTTGGCGGGGCGCTTACAATTACAGCAATCGTAGCGTTGGAACTAATACATCCGCCGGCATTTTGGTAAACCGTGTAGTTGGTGGTTCCCAAACCTGTCGTTGATGGAGTAGGGGCAACAGAAGCTGCGTTTCCCGTGAACTGGATATTATTAAAACAACGTGAACCTGCAACTGATACTCCGGTAACATTTATTGTGCCGGTAGCTTCCGTGATGGGAAAGGTTGGGCTGTCATCACCCATAATCCCTGCGCCTGAATAAATACCTATGCTATAATCGCCTGCTGCCTGTATTGGATAGTTAAACGTGTTGGTGATGGTTGTAAGGCCGGCATTAGCGGTATAGGTTGTTGTTGTAGAAGAAATGGCAATAACAGTTCCTGAACTGTTAAAAATCGCTAGTACGAGACCAGTTACAGTCTGGTAAAGCGGTATATGATAGTCCACCGTGGTAATAGTGGTATATGGTGTTGTGATAGTAAAATGTGTTTTATGGTTATTGGCAGTGTAGATATCGTCTACATAGGTTGTGTGGGTAAAAGTAGTAGTTCCTCCCACTGATCCAGCGACTGGTACTGCAGTACCCCATATAAGCGCTGTTCCGGTAGCAGTTAAGGGTGTAGCTGTTGCATTCTGGCAATAATTTACCGGGGTGGTTACTATCGGCGCCGTAGCCAAACATAACTCACCAACAGCATAATCGCCAAATGAAGTTATTCCTGTAGCCTGGATGGATGTTGCTAACGGTGAGGCAATAGCAGGCAATGACCAGGTGGGGTTATTGTATTTAGCAACCTTAAAATTTGCTGTGGTTGACCCTGCATCTACATCGCCTGCCACCCAGTTCATAGTAATTGTTGCAGTAGTAAATGCAATCCCGGTATTGGTGAAATTCCAGTACCTGTTTACGCTTTTGTCAGCTGTAATTCCCGAACCCGCTAACTGAGGATGATCGAACTTTAGTACCCGGCTTGTTAGATCGCCGGCCGTTCCTACACTGGCAAATGCTATGGTTAACGGGGTATAATTACCTGCATCTCCAATTTCAAAAGTTTTGCTGGTTGCCCCTGTAGCGATATACTTCTTAAAATTACCCACCACATGGCCGCTGGTCCTGGCTAACGTTCCTGTAGCATTAAGATAAAGGGTGCTTGACCCTGTATTTATATTCCCATTGGTAAGTGTGAGAGGGCCTGTAATGGTTACATTCGAATAAAGCGTAACGGCTGTCGTACGGTCCATCGTAAAACCGGAGAAGGTAGTAGGGAATGTTCCGGAGATATACCTTATTGCCGTCCCATTAAAGGTTACGGTAGATGTTCCGGCAGTAAACGAAGTTGCTGATGCATCATTTACCCAGTTACCACCAACAGTAATGTTGAAATTATTGGGGTTAAATGTACCAGCCGCTATTCTTAGGTTACCGGTTATGTTAAGGGCTGCACTTAAACCAACAGTTATACCTGATGCATTTATAGTGAGATTATTAAATGCCGGAACAGCGGGGAGTGTTAGGGAATATTGTATTTCTACTGTTCCTGTACCCGGGATGAATATCAGACTGGTCGGTAACAATGTGCCCCTGATCACAAGGGTTCCACCACCGGTCATGTCGAGCGTGCTAAGGCCAGCGCCATTACTAACGTTTGAGACATTCAGCCTGTTTGTTCCACCTGCGGCCCAGTTAAGCGTACGGCCTGTTGCCGTTCCGATGGTCAATGTGCCATAGGCAATATTATTTGTTCCGGCAGCATTGTCAACAGTGCAGGTGCCATCTATTACCAGGTGTTCCCCTGCAACGGGCACACTGCCGCCTGTCCATCTCACCGCATCGCTGAAATTGCCAATACCGGTAAAAGTTTTGGTGGCATTGGGCTCTCCAATCTGGTAATCTCCAAATGTTGTTAAACCTGTTGCTTCGGTGGTGGTTGATGTTTTAGTACCAACTGTGGGGTAGGTCCAGCCGGCGTTATAATTGCCTGCAATAAAATTAGTGGTGTTTGCCCCGGCGTCGAGATCTGCCGGAACAAATGTGAACGTTGAATTGTATGTGGTGAAAACAATACCCTGGTTTATAAACGACCAGTACCTGTTTGCACTTTTATCCGTCTTTATACCTGCGATGCCCAGGTTTGGATGATCCGATGCCAATACACTTACTGTAAGATAATTTGCAGTGGTTACACTTGCAAATGCAACAGTTACGGGGGTATAGTTTGTTGCATCACCTACTTCAAAGGTTCGGCTGGTTGCGCCTGTTGCAACATGTTTTTTAAAGTTCCCAATTATATGGCCGCCTGTCCGGGATACCGATGCAGTAGAGTTCAGACTTATTAAATAACTGTTGGTCGTAACCGTACCTCCTGTTAAGGTAAAAACACCATCAAGGGTTACATTACCGGTTATGGTATTTGTACCACTGGTATTGCTCATCTTTAGGTTGTTATAAGTACCTATCATCACTGTTTGAGCGCCGGTTGTGGCCGCGTATTCCACTGTACCTGTCCCTCCCCAGGTTCTGTTTACGGGAAAAGGTAGTGCACTGGTTGTTGTAACTACTGAAGTTTTCACTGTTCCATTATTAGTAATACCAGCTCCCATATTTATTATCCGGTATGTTGAACCCATATCAAGTATTCCTCCGGTAGCAGTTAAGAATTGGTTGTTTACAGTTAAATCACCGGCTGCCGTATTTATACCACTTGTGTTTGAAAATCTTATGATATTATAGGTTCCGCCAATAACTGTTTGAGCCCCGGCAAGGGCATCATAGTAAATGGTTCCACCCCATGTTTTTCCGGATGGTATTGGTGTAGCGCTTGTTGAAGATGTTTTGAGATTTCCCGTAATAGCAATGCCACTTAATGTGCCACTCAAAACATAAGTACTTAGAGCGAGGTTACCATTCGCTGTTGTAACGCTTAAGGTAGCATCTACGACCAAATTGCCTCCTGCTGTTGCTGTTACGCCAGCACCTGCCCGCACGGTAAGGTTATTATAAGTTCCGGCCACTGCAGTCTGTGCCCCGGTTGTATTTCCATAATCTACAGTACCTCCCCAGGTTTTACTGATCGGAACAGGTACTGTACTTGTAGTGGTAAGCACTGAGGTTTTAATGGTTCCGCTATTGCTGATAGAACCCAGTGTGCCACTTAAAATAGTAGTTGTTCCCAGGTCAAGAATTGATGATGCACCTGTTGTTAAAGTTCCATTTACTACCAGCCCTGTTAAACCAGTTGAAGAGGTAACTGTTGAAGATGCGGATACAGTAAAGTTATTAAAAGTATTGGTAACGTTAGTTCCGCTCATAACCGTTGTTCCATTAAAAATAACAGTCGCCGCACCCGAAGTAAAAGTTCCGTTATTTATCCAGTTGCGACCTACGGTAAGGTCTAAACTATTGGCATTTAGCGTGCCGCCTGAAATAGTGACATCGTTTTTAACAGTCAGAGCATTAGTATTAATTTCTGCTACCGGCGCGTTAGTTGCATTCACCGTCAGGTTCCAGATGGGTGCTGTTGAATTGACTTGAATAGTGCTGGCAGCCGCTGTGGACGCGTCACCAATCTGGATAGTTCCACCTGTTACATTATTTGTTGCGGCAAGATTTGTGTATCCTGTGTTAGCGTTACCGCTTTTTGCTATGATGATCGTGCCACCTGACATGGTAAAGGAAGAGGCGGGTTCATCAAAAGTAAAGGGGGAAATTGCCGCAGCGGTAGTACCAATTGTTGGAACAGTAAAGGTACCACCGCTCATTGTAAAACTAATAACATTGCCCGGAAGAACGCGGGTAAACCTGCCTGCTATATTTAAAGCGCCACCTTCCACGATAATAGTTGATCCGTTTCCGGCAAACAAACGTTCCTCTAAGGCATCACCTATATTTAAAATACCGGCTGATACCCGGAGCATACCCAGTAAGCTGATATTGTTCAAACTGGAAACCGTACCCCCGTTTACCCAAAGGCCTGAAGTAGCCGGAATAGTATAGGCGCCGTTAAAAGGCGCTATGGTTGATGCGCCTGATAATTTAAAGGTACCGTTGGTTATTGTTAAACCGCCGGTAGCCATCGTAATTACAGACTGCACATCCAGGATATTTGTTGTAAAATTGGTACCTTTATCTACAGTGATCGTATTAAAAGCAGTAGTTGAAGAGCCGGTTATGGTATGTGTACCGGTATTATTAAAGGATATATTGCCTGAACCTGCTGTAAAAGTTCCATTATTGACCAGGTTGGCCCCAATGGTAGCGTTAAAATTATTTGCGTTGAAAGTACCCGCAGTTATTACCAGGTTTCCCGTCAGGGTAGTGGCTGCGCCTAAACTGACTGTGGCCCCCGTTCCATTTACAGTAAGGTTATTATAATTGGCATAAGCCACCGGTAAGGTTATGCCGGATTGCACTTCTATTGTTCCTGCGCCCGGCGTAAATGTAAGGTTTGTAGAAGTCCAGTTGCCCCTAATCATAAGGGATCCGCCATTCGCCATATTGAGTGCGCTGGCTCCGGCCCCGGCACTTACATTCGACACGTTCAAGCGGTTTGTTCCACCGGCAATCCAGTTTAGTGTGCGTCCCGTGGCAGTTCCTATGGTTAATGTTCCGTAAGCAATATTATCTGTAGCAACACTGTTATCAACAGTGCATGCACCATCTATTACCAGGTGTTCATAGAGGGCCGGTAATGTACCACCTGTCCATTTGGTTGCATCGCTGAAGTTTCCGGTTCCTGTAAATGTTTTAGTAGGCGTTTCGGTGCCTACACTATAGAACGTTCCCGGAGAATTTTGGTTGTTAAATTCCGAAAGTATCCAGCCTGCAGATCTTGGTGTAGCTGCTACCCGCACTTCATCAATACTTCCATCCATATCCTGATTTGTATTTCCATTACCATGGCCCCCAATCTTTGTGTTTGCTCCGAGACCTGCATAGGATATAGTCCCGATATTGGCGGTTGTAGCGATTAATACTCCGTCGATATAAATTTTCTGAGCATTTGGTCCGGTGGCAAAAGTCCAGACAGCATAACGCCAGGCATTATTGTAAGTTGTATTGGTGGGTGTTTCCAGCCAGGTAGTGCCATCATAGTATCCGCCCTGGGCGCCTGTCGCATTGTTCAGCACTTGTAAAAAAGCATGATCACCCAAACCAATAATACTTGAACTCTCAGTGGCCGTAGCATTCCGGTAAAACCATCCGCTTAATGTGATACTGGCAGGTGAACCCATTAGCCCCGTAATATCTATTTTATCAGCCCCATCTCCCGGAACAAAACCCCTTCCCTGTGAAATCTTTCCTGTAACATTGGTGGTACCCGTATTAGTTCCGTTACGGGCATTAGCGGTTGCATCGGCAAACGCATTATTAAGGTGATATACCCCATTAAAACTACCATCCCAGGTACCGGTAACATTTTGCTGGGATGTTGCCGCAGCATTACCATAATACATGTAAATAACCGTATTGGCGGCAGAAGAAAGGCTGGGGATTTCAACCCAGGAAACAATTGCCCCGGAAGCGCTGGTATAATTTTCTATTTCGTGGTCAAGCTTTGTAGTGCCATCGGCTGATGTAAACAGTATATCATCGCCATCCGCCTGTGCCTTGGTTATTAAAGCGGCATCGGTATGGCTGATCAGCACGGGAAAATTAGTGTGCGGGCCCGCACCCACTTTTGTATAGTCAATGGTGATCGCCTTTCGGTATAACCAGCCGGTATTGTACCATGCCTGCGCCTCCAGCCTGGTAGGTAAAAATGATACAAAGAGTAAAGAAATAACTAAAATTACCGGTACTTTGTAAAAAGTAGAAAGTTTCATAAACGAATTATTTTCACGGGTTTGGATTATTTTTTAAGTACTCGTACTTAAGTAAAAATTTTATTACAGCTACTCACGAAAATTTGCGGGTTGATACTTCACTATTTATGTGACAAAACACTGGCTTATTTTGTCTTAATTTGCCTCATCAAACCCACTATGTGGCAGCTATTCTGCATATCAATAGTATCTAAAACCCGGTAAAAGATTAATTACCGGCTTATAATAACTCAAATAGCCCGCAATATAGCCTTAATAACGGGGGTGGAATGTGGTTGCTTTTCTACAAGATTGTAGTTAAACCTGCTTTCCTTACCCTTCTCCCTTATTTATATGCGGGCGGTCAATTTGGCTTTACCAGGATCATTTCCGCAGTTGCTTTATCTCATTCAGCTCCTCCCTTATCCTGCCCAGGCTATCCAGGATGGCCCTGTTTTGATGAGCAAGGCTGTCGATCATTTCTTTTTGAAGTGCTTCCAGCTTTAAAGACATTCGCTCTTCAGGCGAAGAACCTCTTCCGCAGGAACAGGCCATGGAGATAACCATGACAATACAAAGGCTGTTTTTTATCAACCGGTAGAAAGGTAAATTTTTCATATAATAAATTACAGGTGTTTATTTATCAAACTATGGGCAGGTCCAAGCCTTATTGTCGGGTCATAAATTATGATTGAACGTTGAAAAGGGGCTTGCCGGGTTAGTCTTTCAAATAACTCCTGGCCCAATCAACGCTTTTTATTTGGTTTGAGTAGCTGTTGATCCCCTCACTGTTAAAACGGAAGGGATTACAATACTTTCCTGCTTTAAATTAAAGGAAGATTTATTTAATGCTTTAAATAAAACAGTGGAAGCTGCCTTACCCATTTCAAACGCGGGTTGGGTAATGGTGGTAAGAGAAGGGTTTAAAATTGGCGCTGTTGGAAGATTGGAAAAGCTGATCACTTTTACATCGCCCGGAATAAAAAGCCCCAGTTCCTTGCAGGCCAGGTAGGTATTGGTCGTAAACTTTTCTACCGTGGCGATAATACCATCCGGCCTTGACCGGTGGCTTAACAATTTTTTGATGGAGTTATAACTTTTTTCCGCATCATTACTGCATTGTACAATATCCGAAGGTGAAAATTTTATATGATTATCGTCCAGCGCTTTTTTATATCCCTCCATCCGTTTATTGCTGATGGATAAACTGGTGGAAATGGAGAGCAGGGCTATTTTTTTGCAGCCGCAGTCTATCAGGTGCTGCGTTGCTTTATATCCACCCTCAAAATCATCCGTGGTGATTTTGGCGGTATCAATACTTTCACAAACCCTGTCAAAAAAAACAATGGGCATACCGCTGTCGTATAATTCCTGGATATGGTTATGGGTAGAAGTTTCCGAAGTGATTGACATCAATACCCCATCCACCCTTCCGCTCTGAAAATCCTTTAGGATGGCCTGTTCCTTTGTAAAGCTTTCATGCGTAAGGTATATTAAAACATGGTATTCTTTTTCCTGCGCCGTGGCTTCAATCCCGTTAATAGCTAATGAAAAAAAACTATCTGCAACTTCGGGCAGCACCAAGGCAATTGTTTTACTTTTTCTTTTGCGCAGGCCGCCGGCGTAAGGATTTGGGATATAATTCAGTTTATGGGCCAGTTCAACAACCCGTTGTTTGGTTGCCACCCCTATATCATGCCTGTCTTTTAATGCTTTTGACACCGTGGCAATTGAAACATTCAATTCTTTAGCTAAGGTTTTAATCGTTATGTTATTGTACATGCAGTTATTTAGTAATTATACCACTGTGAAAATACAAATAATTTATAGAGTTACGAAAACGGTTAAGTAAATAAATGTCTCCCGTCTTGTTAAACTGTGCTAAAAAAAGTGTCACTTTTACAATTGATATTAAACACTCACCACTAAACTGCTTGCTATGCCATTTTACAAAATTGCCCGGGTAACCCTGCACCCCTTACAAAACCAGGGCAAAGACCAAGCTGAAAAATTGTTTTGTTACCATAATTCCGCCACTACTGCTTGTAAAAAAATTGTTGAAAATTTCACCAGGCGCGTATCATCGTTAGATATGAACGATCCAGTTGATTTTCTAAGCGCAGTTGCAATACCCAATAATTATATTTCTCCCGGCAACCGGTATTTTCTTTGCCAACCTGCTGAATATTAAACAGGTTCACCAAAAATCTCCAACATATCACATAAAATTTACATTATGACATTGCTATTTAAAAAATTTAACACATGCAGTTATCCCTTGCTGCTGCTTTTATTTATCCTTCCTTCCGGCCTTTTTGCGCAAACAATCAATTTAAAGGGTACGGTAACCGGCAGTAAAGGACAGTCTGCCGCAGGGGTGACAGTTAATGTAAAAGGTACCGGTACAAACTCAGTGACCACCGAAACTGGCGACTACAGCATTTCTGTACCAGCCGGGGCCACCCTCGTTTTCAGCTCCACCAATTTTGAAACCAGTGAACAGAAAGTAGGAACAGGCACCACTTTAAATGTGTCGCTCAAAGAAAAAGTGAACACCATGGAAGATGTGGTGGTAATTGGTTACGGAACCAAAAGGAAAAGGGACTTAACGGGAACGGTAAGCACATTGGGTGGCGAAGAAGTGGTGGCCGCAAAAGCACAAAGTGTGCAGGAAACCATGCAGGGAAGGGTTGCGGGCGTGGATGTAAGACGGGGAAACGGCCGCCCCGGAAGCGATATGGTCATTGAAATCAGGGGCGCTAATTCTATCTATGGCGGCACACAGCCTTTATATGTAGTGGATGGAATTGTTATGGGAAATATCAATGAAATTAATCCTTCAGACATTGATCGGATAGACGTATTGAAAGATGCTTCCTCCACAGCTATATTCGGTTCAAGGGGAGCGAATGGTGTAGTAATTGTAACAACAAAAAGGGGTGTAAAAGGTCCGCCCCGAATTAGTTACGACGCATACGCAGGTATCGTAAATCCTTATAATTTACCCCCAATTATGGATGGCCCGAAGTTTGTAAATTATGCCAGGGAATTTTACAATACACAGGCTTTATTAAACGGACAACCTACACCTGTAGCGGATAATAAAATCTTCTCCGCAACAGAACTTACCAATATTACAAACGGTACCTACCCCGACTGGATAGATATGATCAAGCAAAATGGCTTACAAACCAATCATAATTTATCGATTACTGGTGGGGATGAAAAGATGGTATACTACCTGTCTGCCGGTTACCAGCTTTACCAGGGCGCTTTAAAAGAAACGGATGTAAAAAGATATACCCTGAAAGTGGGTATGGATATTACACCCAAGAAGTGGTTGAAATTTGGCGGTTCCATCATTTCCAACTACAGTGATTTTACACCCGGCAGTGGCGAAGTTTTCAGGAGCGCTTATCGTTTAAGGCCAACCGGCAGCCCTTACAATGCGGACGGTTCCAAAAGATTTTTTGTGTATGAGGGCGAATCGCAGATCACCAATCCATTATTTGATTTGGAAAATGAGATCAGGAAGCGGCAATATGTAAAATTGGTTCCCAATGCATATATTGAAGTTAATTTTTTAAAAGATCTCAAATTCAGGTCTTCCTTCACACCCGACCTGTTATTTCAGCGCACAGGGGCGTATTACGATATGTTTAGCAAAACAGTTGCCGGTGTAGGGGCCGCACGGGGGGAGAATGGGGCGGAACACTGGTTCAATTATACCTGGGACAATACGCTGATGTATAATAAACAGGTGGGCGATCATAAGTTTGATATAACAGCGGGAAGTTCCATCAATTACTATCAGTACGATTATAATTCTATCAGCGTAAGAGGGCTGCCCTTCAAATCGCTGTGGTTTAATGTAGGTAGCGCAACGGCTGTTGCACTACCCAATGGCAGTGTGGTGCAGCCAACCATTGCAGTTGGAAGCGGGTACAGCAAACAAACCCTTACCGGTGTTTTTGCAAGGGCAAATTATGGTTTTAAAAACAAGTATTTATTAACCTTCACAGGAAGGTATGATGGCAATTCCTTTTTTGCGCCAGGCAAACAATGGGAAGTCTTTCCATCGGTAGGTGTTGCCTGGATAGCGAGTGAAGAAAATTTTATGCAGGATATAAAAGCGATCAACCTGCTGAAGCTAAGGTTTGCATTTGGCCAATCCGGCAATGCAGCCGCTTCTGGCATCTTATATCCGTACATAACACAGTCACTTGTTGGGCAAACCCAATACGACTTTAACGGCGCAAATGCAAATGGCTTCGCACCGAGCAGGCTGGCAGATAAAAGTTTAAGCTGGGAAAAAACATCTGAATATAATGCCGGGCTTGAGCTAAATGTATTGAATAACCGGGTAAGTTTTGTGATGGATGTGTACAGTAAAACGGTAAAGGGCTCTATCCTGCAGTCGCAAATCCCGCCACCAAACGGATTTCCAAGTGTAATTACCAACCTTGGATCAGTAAAGAACAGCGGTATAGAACTGGGCCTGAATACACAGAATATTAAAACGAGTAAAGTAACCTGGAACACCAGCATTAATTTTGCCCGTAACAAAAACCAAATAATCGATCTGTTTGGAGATGGTAAAAATGATATAGGAAACCAAAAATTCCTGGGAGAAAAAACGCGGGTGATTTTCAATTATAAAGTATTAGGCGTATGGCAAACAGCAGAAGCTGTACAGGCAGCCGTATATGGCCAAAAACCCGGTCAATGGAAAATTGAGGATTACAATAACGATAAACTCATCAACAACGACGACCGCCAGATCAATGGCAGCGGCATACCTGATTGGTTTGGGGGCATCACCAACAATGTGAGTTTCGCCAATTTTGATTTTGGCATTACATTGTACACCCGCCAGGGCACTTTTCAGCAAAGCACTTTTTTAGCACAGTACATGAATGGCGACCAGGGGCGGGCGCGTTTTAATGCTTTCGACAGAAGCTACTGGACACCCACCAATGCCAGTAATGAATGGGCGAATGTTGCTATTGAAACTGATGGTGCGAGACGAAGTGCAGGCGAATACCTCAATTCGTCCTACACAAAGATCAGTAACATGGCTTTAGGCTACACAATCCCCAAAAGCATATTGGGCAATGCGGCTATTAAACGCTTAAGGATTTATGTTGATGCCTACAATCCTTTCATCTTTACAAAATTTGTTGGCTGGGATCCCGAAACTGCTGACGCCAATTCTTTTGGAGATGCGGATTTTCGTATGCGGACATTTATGTTCGGAATAAACCTTAGCTTCTAACGCTCAACTTTTAAACAACCTTATTATGAAATATATAAAATTACTCGGCCACTCTTTACTTGCGATCAGCTTGTTTTTTACCATACCGGGTTGCAAAAAGTACCTCGAAGAATACAACCCCGGTTCCCGCACAGATGAAAACTATTATGTTACCAAAGCTGGTTTTGAAGACCTGGTAAAATCAAACTACAGTAACCTGCGCGGCATAATAAATAACGGGGGGTTATATTTCCAGGGTACAGACATATTGAGTACCTACGGCATTAACGATGTAAGCGCGCTTAATTTGTATAACACGTCTTTAAATTCTTCTATAGGGGATGTTGATAATTATTGGCGGCAACTTTATTCCGCTATCAATATCGCCAATACAACCCTCTACTGGGCCACAAAAGTGGAAGGCGTTGACATCGGATCGCTTGCCACGCGAATAAGTGAGGCAAAAACATTAAGGGCATATTACTATTTTTTACTCGCGGAAACTTTTGGTGATGCGCCTCTGTTAACTGAACGTACAACAGAACCGGTCCGTGTTTTTGTAAGAACACCTGAACAGGAAATTTACACGCAAATTATAAAGGATCTCATGGAAGCCATTCCGGGTTTATCGCCCACTACCCCTGAATTTGGGAGGGTAACAAAAGGAGTGGCACAGCACCTGCTGGCAAAGGTCTATTTAACAAGGGGTTATAAATCTTATGGCGGAGGCAATGCCGATTTTCAACTGGCTGCCACCCAGGCGGAGGCTGTTATTGCCGGTCCTTATGCCTTAAAGGCAAAATATGTTGACCTTTTTGATGCATCAATAGCTAATTTCCAAATAAATTCGGAAGTGATATTTTCGGTGCAGTACAGCATCAATGCCCAAAGCAATGGCGGGGGTAATAATTTACAACAGTATTTTCTCTGGGATCCTCAGATCACCCCGATATTAGGCAGGAGCAGCCTGTATGGTAAACCTAACTACACCGCCGCACCAACACCCTATTATTTTACCTTATTTGACAAGGCAAGGGACAGCAGGTATCTTGCAAGTTTTCACAATGTACTGTTTGCGCAGGTTGCAGGCACTTCGGGTGGAAATAATTTCGCTGTTGGTGATACATTTGTTTATTACCCCGATATTCCTTTTACAGCGGCAGAAAAAGCAGCTAAAAAATATTTTGTAACCAACCCGAACGAATACCGTATTTCCCCATTCGTGGCCAATGTAAGGTCGCACCCGCAGTTAAAAAAATTCCGCGATCCGGGCTTACCTTACCAGGATGGGGGAGGTTTCAGGGATACCTATGTATTCCGCCTGGCAGAAACACATTTAATAGCTGCTGAGGCTTACCTGCAATCCAATAATCTTACGAAGGCTTTGGAACAATATAATAAAGTAAGAGAAAGGGCGGCTAAACCCGGCAACAATCCTGCAACCGGCGTTCCTTACACTACGGAAATGCGGGTTACCGCTTTAACACTGGATAATATCCTGGAAGAACGCGCCAGGGAATTACTGGGTGAAGAATTAAGGTGGTTTGAGCTTAAACGCACAGGCAAACTGATCTCCAGGGTACTGGCTTATAATGATGAGGCAAAAGCTGCCAATACATTAAAACCATTTCATTTATTAAGACCCATACCACAGGTACAATTAGATTTAAACCGGGGGCCCTTTCCGCAAAACACCGGGTATTAAAAATATGGCAGGTATCCTAAAGTAATCTATAATATGCCTCCCGGTTGAAAAGCCGGGAGGTTTTTGTTTAACCGATTATATCACTTTATAAAATATGAAATCACCAGTTACATTTCTTACCATATTAATTTATAGCGCACTGCTGCATGTATTGCCGACAATGTCTGGTTAACGGTATCATTCAAGAAAGTATTTTGATGGAGGTTTTACAACTTTTGGTCCATCATAAATATGACATTAGCTGTTTTCATAGTAAGAAAAAATCAAGGCGAAAAACAGGATAAAAAATAGCGGGATCTTTTTAAGACCCCACTACAATTAATTGATTAACCTTTCCCATTCCTTCGAATATCATATGCCGGGTAAAAACTTTTGTATCCAAACAAACGTGTTACCGGTGCCAGTACAAAACCCACGGTTCGCTGCATGAATAACGGCGGACCTGCTTTATAAGAATCAAAGCCCACATGATTCATCAATGACATCTGCAACACGGTACCTGGTGACTTACCGAGGTTTTCATTGTCCATCAATCCGTATACCTGCACCAGGTGAAAGGCAAATTTTTCGGGAAATGCCACAAGGTTCCTGGTATGAATCGTGTCTGCCGTTTCATTAAAAGGCTTGTGACGCGTGCCTTTTGGAATATGCAATTTTTCACCCACGTGCAGTTTTTTTACCTCGCCGTTCACCAACATACTTAACTCACCGTTGCTGATCTCGAACACTTCATCAAAATTGGTGTGAATGTGTTCCGGGGGCCCCGGTGCAAAAGGTTCGATGGATGCGGAACAAAAAACAAACCCGTTCTCCTGTTTAACTACAGTTTGCTTTATTTTTTCTGTTCTGGAATAAAATATATCTCCTGGTTTAAAGTAGGTGGAGACATCCGGTTTTTGCTCGGGA
>JACMKX010000170.1 GCA_014379905.1 Ferruginibacter sp.
ACATCAATGCCTGCGATAACTGCATACTTTTTCATAAATTTGATTTAAGTAAAATAAAAAGTTGAATGTGCATTAAAGCCTTTAATAGACCTGCAAGTCTAACATTCTATTTGATGCTATTCAACGAATACAAAAGGTAGGAAGAGGACTAAAGCGCCAGATAAGCATGCAAGCTTTGCAAGTGTTATAGTTCACCTCTGCTTTCCTTTTTAAAAGCTACATATTTTAATTGAAATCAAAGTAAAGGCATGTGTTCTGCCGCAGGAAGATCACTTGATGCCGATTAGTTCTGCCCGGATTGTATCCGGGTATTCAGTACTACAAAATCGCTACTTCGGTCAGCACGCAGTAACTGCCGTGGCTTCGGCTTCCCGCATAGGCGGGACAGGTCGACGAGCCACGTGGAATGGCGTACGAATTATTGCAGGTATGCGAAGTCATGTTGTAATAAAAATTCAGCAGTAGAAATTGTTGAAAGTAAGGGTTATGACACCCTGCATTGTGGCTCGTCAATGCCGAGGCCACGGGGGTTAGGGTCTGCTAACCGCGGCAAAATAATAAATTCACCATTATAGATTGATGACAGAATGGTTTGTAACGCGCTGCACCGCGGCTCGTCAACCTGTCCCGCCCATGCGGGAAGCCGAGGTCTCAAGGTCAGGCAATGCTAACCCTGACAAAGAGGCCACGTCAGTTCCTTTAAGCTAACCTCGAAGAGAGAGCGCATTCATTTAAATAGTTTTCTTTGGTGGCAGGTCAAATGCAATGGCTTCATGTTCAAAATGCCCATTGTGTGCACCATCACAAAAAGGTTTGTTTTTTGAAAGGCCGCAACGGCAGAAAGAAACAACTTCTCTTCCCTGTAAATTATACGGCGCACCTGTCTTGTCTACTACTTCAAAATCGCCTTCTACTTTTAAAGACCCGTTATTGTTTACGGTGATTTTTGTTTTTGCCATCTTATTTTTTTTGTGAAAATATATTAAAATGCAATGAACCAATGATGGAATTGGGAAATTATCTATATCGTGGCTCGTCAGCCTGTCCCGCCTATGCGGGAAGCCGAGGCCACGGCAGTTAGTTTGTGCTGACCGCGGCAAACGGGGAAAGATTCCGCTAACCGCGGCGAAGCATTCCAAAAGGACCATTCAAAGTACGATACAGGGTTGGTTAAAAGTAGATTGAATAAAAAGGGAAATAGTCGCCGATGTTGGCATACCGCTACCACCTCCCCCCCAATTCTAAGTAGTTGCCGCCAACCCGGATTTTTATTTTTATAAAAACCCGGCAGACATTAATTTTGCCGGTAACTGTTTAAACCATTTGTATGAGAAAAAAAATATTGGTTCTCCTGCTGCTGAATACACCAATTTACATGGTGATTGCCCAAAAAGTTGGTGTTAATACGACTAATCCCCGCACTCAACTGGAAGTAAACGCACCAGACTCTGCAGCGCTTTTGCTTGCGAACCAGCAAATCAGCGCTCCCAATGTGAAAACCGCCATGTATTTCACTTCAGGTAATCGTTACCTGGGTGGTATATCAGCTTCCAACACCACCAGTATCGACGCCAAGCTGTCTTTTTATACCTTTTCCACGCCGGCCGCTTCGTCATTGAAAGAACGTATGACAATTACAGATGGCGGCAATGTAGGTATTAATACCACGGAGCCCAATGCCACGCTGGATGTAGACGGCACAGTTCGTTTTCGAAATGCCCCGTCTGCCAATGCTGTACTTACGAGTGATTCAACCGGCATGGCGAGCTGGCGAAAGCCCGCCACCCTCAATACCGCCTTCAATGCCTTGCTTGGCGGCGATGTCAACCTATTTAACACAGCTACCGTACTACTGCCCTTTCGCAGCAATGCGGGCGGACTGGCCTATGATGACGGCGGCAATTTTAATAACAGCACCAACGGCTTTGTAGTTCCGGAAGATGGCGTCTATCATTTTGACCTGTCAGTAAGGTTATTTGTAAGCAACCCTGCCGGTACTTTTAATGTAAACCTCAGCTGCAAGAATTTTACAACCAGCGGTACTTTACAAACAATAGAAAGAACGCTCCAGGGAGGAAACAGCGTGGTTGAAACCCTGACTGCCTCATTTACCGCAAAACTTCTCCGCAATCATGTGATAAAGGTAGAATTTTTTCAAAACTCGGGTGACCCCTTCGCAAAAGTTTCGTCCTGTGTGGATTGTACGAGATTTATGGGGTATAGGTTGTATTGATGGAGAAGGGAAATGAGTGTGGGGAGTACGGAGAAAACATACCTGGCATCAGGAGGACGCAAAGCCGCAGGGATAGATTCACGAATAAGACAAGTGAAATGAATTTAACCAGGTTAAATATTGAATCAGTATCATCGGTTTACCAGTCACATATGTGAATCTATTTTGAGCCTTCCGGTATAATCGGGGGCTTTTTATCAGTTGGAACAGTTGGTGTGGGAATGATCTGCCTGCCTCATAAAATAAAGTAGAATCACCAAAGTCTTTCATCAACCAAATTCTAAAAAGTGTAAACCAGTTAATAAAATAATTTCCTTCCTTAATTAACAACAAGTACTTTTGTGCCCGGCCATTTTTTTTATAAGATATCACCGGAGTATATCCCTGGTTTCTCAACCAATAAAAATAAGAGAAGTGAAAAAACTCACCACCCTTTTTTTAATTTTTTATGGCAGCATAACTGCCCTTGCACAAAATGTTGGGATAGGAAATACCAACCCGGCTTTCCCTTTAGATGCTTCGGGAAACATACGGTTAAGATCCTTCGGAACAGCACCCGGTATCTGGCTTAATAAATCTGATAACAGTGACCTCTCCCATTTTGCAGGAAATTATGATGATACTACCTATGGCATTTCCAATACCGACGGATTCAGATTTTTCTTCGATTCCAGGAATGCATATCTGGGCCTGGGTCAGTCCGCCCCACGCTATCCATTGAGCTTTGCCCGCAGCTTTGGAAACAAGATAAGCCTCTACAGTCCAACGGCCCAGCCCGGAAATCATTATGGTATTGGTGTGCAGTCGGGACAGGTTCAATTTTATGTACCTACTTTTCTCGGCAACTTTGTGTTTGGCTCCGGTACAAGTACTCTTTTTTCGGAATCTGTAAGAATAACCGGGGCTGGTCAGATAGGTATTGGTACCGTCCCAATAAATTCTGCTGCGCTTGATGTGGGTGGAACGGCGAGGGCCTTTTATCCTCCAAGAGTTACCAGCACTCAAAGAACCAACATCTTCCAGCCGCAGGCAGGAGCTATGGTGTTTGATACGGAGAAAAGCCTTATATATTATTTCAACGGCCAGGCCTGGGTGGCACTCGGCCCGGCAGATCCGGGTGCAATAGGCGTGCAAACCGTTACTGCCAGTGATGGACAAACCTATGACCGTTTTGGAGAAGAGGTAGCCATCTCCGGTGATTATGCCATCGCAGGTGCGCCGGAAAAAACCGTCGGAACATTTTCCAAAGTAGGCGGCGTTTATATTTATCATAAAGTAAACGGCAGATGGATCCAGGAAGCAATACTGGCTCCCCCCACCCCGGCAGCAAACCTGCAGTTTGGAAAAAAAGTGGGGATCAGCGGAGACCATGCCATTATTTCAACTAACTCCTCACAGGTATTTATTTATCAGCGTTCCGGCAGCACCTGGAACATCGTGACATCTATTGTATCAGGCAGTAATAATGTTGCCATTGATGCGAATTACGCATTGGTAACAAACGGAACCAACGTAAAAGTGTATCAGCGTACAGGAACCAATCCTACTACATGGAACCTGCAAACTACGCTGGCTCCCGGCAGTTCCGGACAATTGGGTACCGGCCTGGATATTTCAGGAAACAATTTTATAGTGGGCGATCCGGGTGCTACAGCCAACACGGTAATAGGAGCAGGTAAATCATACGTATACGTTGTCAATAATAACACCTGGACATTGCAGGGAACTTTGTTTAACACAGGATCTCCTGGTAACGGTTTGGGTCCGCAGTATTACGAACAGTCCGGTACCAGCGTAGCGATCCAGGGAGATTCTGCGATCGTGGGTGTGCCCTACAGAAATCTTGAGGGGAATCCGATTGGAGAAGGTGCCTTGTATATGTTTAAAAGAACAGGAACAACATGGACTTATATTCAATTACAACGAGGCGTTAATGGTAGTGATGAAGGTTTAGGAACTGCTGTTGCGAAGTCCGGGCCCTATTTTTTTGGTTCCGCTCCATATTTGTTTTCTGATGAGACCGCCATTGTTTATATGTACAAATACAATAGTGCCGGCATTTTTACGCTGCAGAAAATTTTAAAAGACAACACAGAAGAAGGGCTCGGTTACCAAATTGATGTATCTGGTAACAATTATATTATTGGGAACGCCAGCGCTCAGCTTGCAACGGGGAAGGTTACGTTTGGAGAAATTGTTAATTAGAACGCTGCCACGGTTCGTGGTTCACGAAACCGGAATGATTTGTTTGGGGAAACACTAACTAACCCGCCGCGGTTCGTGGCTCAGGAAACGGATCCTATTGTTTCGGGTGCTATGAATGAGGCTAAGATATCCATTGAGTGCCGCTGGTTGAAAAGCGCGCTGCTGCGAGAATCCGGAGAGGATCAGTTTTGCCTGGGGCGGCAGATAAATTTATACTTTTGATTAAAATTGGTAGCATCAAATATCCGGATGCAATCAGGGCTGAATTACCCGACACAGGTGGCCCGCTAAGGCGGAACTCTTGCGTAAGAGAGCCAATGTTTTTGGATTTGGAGTCACTTAAGTACTGAAGTACCGGGCAATTTCTGGAATTGCGATGTACTTAAAATTTCGTAAAAGGCTAAGCCGGTTTTGAAATCGGTATAACTGAAATAAATGGAACTTCATAGCCGCGGAAAATCCTGCTATAAAGTAAAGTATGCATATTAAGTCCATTATCATATTTTACATTGAAATGGAATCTAAAAAATTGAATCCCTCCCACGTCAACTGTTGACCTGCTTGTATCAACTGATGCTACTTCCGGCTGGTTCAGAAAAGTGTTAGTAACCAGCAGCAGGGATTTATACCTTTGTTCTTCAAAGTTTTTTTCGTTAGATAGTTTGTATGAGGCAATGGTACTGGACAGTACATTTGCTTCATCTTTTTTTACTTTGATAAACGATATTTCCGGCGACCAGGTAATACTATCTGAGGAATTTTCTTGCAACTTTTTTCGGCTTGTCTCAAGAGCTTTTGCGTTATCCGGCTCCTCTATCAAAAAGTCTACAGGTACATTTATCTTCCATCCAATTTCTTTAAAGACATAAGTCCTCGTTTTCATTTGCGGGATAACACAACTGGTTAGATAAACGAGAGCCGTAGCCAGCATTAGAAAAAAGCAGTGAAGGAAGCGGAATTTCATTGACTATTGTGAAATGGAAAAAGGATTATAATTCCCGAAGGTATTAGGAATAGGATTTATAAATGAGTGTAAGAAGTCTCTAAATATAAATATAATCCCCCTCCCACCAAAACAAATACGGCTTCCCGTTTTACTCTGCAACAACACAGCAAAAATGTATATTAGCACATTATAACCCCCTTAACCAACACTAACCAACAACCCACATGGAACGATATTACACCTTCTGGAGGAGACTGGGCGCAGGCATTGTTGACAGCTTCTTTATCGGCTTGCTTTCATGGATAATAGGCTATGTTGTACTGCAGCAAGGCCGGGATTATTTTTTGGTGATGACAGTAGTTCTGTTTATCTGTTCTTATTTATATTCGATATTGATGACGGGCCTTTTAGGGCAAACCCTTGGGAAAATGGCGACGGGAATAATAGTGGTGGACCAGGCAGATGAAACACACGTGATCGGCATTAAAAGAGCCTTTTACCGGGATTCAGTGCCGCTGCTGATACAAGTAGTAAGTTTTTCTTTTTCGGGGTGGAATGTTTATACAGAGCCGGCATCACACCCGCCTTCAGAAATTATTAATGAAATCGGGGAATACGCCTTATGGGGCTGGTTCATTGCCGAACTGGTAACCATGTTCTTTAACGAACGAAGGCGTGCTGTTCATGATTTTCTCGCTTCTTCTGTAGTAATAGGATTGAAAGGTTTAAAGTTTGATAAACATTATGAGGCTTTGGATTTGGCAAAGCTGCAAAAGGAAAACGATAGAGTTGATAATGGTAAGGAGGAATAGAAAGCGAAGTTGTGCGTTTTATTTCTCGCAGCGTACGCAGGGGAGCGGTGACGCAGCGAAAGAATAATTTGTTTGAACCTGCTGTTATTGGGTTTCCTTGTTGCGTAGCTGCACCGATGTGTACGCTGCGAGAAACTTTCTACTTAGTTTAACCTTTCGGCGGGTTAGGATCATTTCCATAGCTATTCCTTTCCCTTATTCTTCCGTCTCTGCCGTGAACTATCAGTTCAGCACTGTTATTTTTAGCGATATCACGGGCAACGGAAATAGCATCAGATTGTTTTGTAGTAATAACTGTAGCCCTGATGATTCCCTCCCTTTTTACTGCCCAACCATTTCCTAATGGCACCACGTGTTGATTTTTCTTTGCCATACCGGTAATTTTTTATAAAATACTTAAATTATTTCATTGATAATTGCCCTGTCGTTTTTAAGAAGTCTGTGGCTCTTTGCTTCCGAATAACGGTATCAGTATATCTTATTTTAGGATACTAATACTACCAGCTGGGGTTGTCACGCGCCCTATGTCAAGTACAAAAATGATTGGGGTGGTAATAAGTTGTAATCCTTTCGTAAGCATTTGGGAGATTTATACAACTTTGTTTTCTTGATTTTAATTGCAAATCCATTTTCCTTGTTACCAAAATACTCGTAGAAATAGTCAGCAGATATTCCTGAAAATTCCTTTGTTAAGTTCCACAGTGTCTTAAGGTCGTGGTTTAAAATATTTTCAATTTCAAATTCGCCAATAACTTTTTGTACCGGAGATGAAGAATAAACAATAACCTTTTTGACATCGGGGTTTTTGAAAATAGCTCTTCGGAATTCGTAGTGTTTTGTGCCGTCAAATATTTTGTTGGCAAACTCAGGTTTTATAGATAAGACTACTTTCATATTCCCGACAAATTTATGAGTTTAATAAATGAATTTCGTTCCACTTTTGTAATTGTTCTGACTGAATCCATACCAGGCAAAATCCCACTGTCCAACATTTCCTTCAAAGTAATCCTTTTTATAAAAGAGAAGGCATATAAAAAATTTATAACGAATGGGCGATTATTTGGTTTCCATTCCCAATATTCTTTTAATTCTTCTTCTGACAAAACAGTTCTTTTTCTGCATATTTGAATTAATTGACTTAAGTCAGTAATATCTGTTATAACACTGTCAACAATTCCTATAGTGGTTGCTACACCTTTGTAAATACCGCCACTTCGATAAAAAATAATAATGTCACCAGTTTTTAAACTACGATTAAATGAATGTGAAATATATGACTTACTTATTGCATTTCTATGAGGCTCGTTTTCGATAAAATCATCTGCGGATTCAGTTCTTAATTTGGAGTCTGGGAAAAGTTCAGTATGATATTCGGGTCTTATAGGAATAATATATACATCACTTGTTTTTGAGAGCCACGGGAAAGTTAGTTTTGGATTTTGTTCGTCTGCAACTTTTGAAAAATCTCTTACATAGACTTTTTCTTCGCCTGATGTTGAATTCTTTACGCCATAATATTTAAACCCAAATTTTTCAAGTAGAGAAGTTAAATTTAAAAGTTCAGGTCGCCCCTCAAAAATTGTCACATAAATTTCGTCAACCTTATATTGACGAGCATTGTCAAAAACTATTTTTAAAAAGCGTTCACCCATTCTCAGACCGTTACTTACTACTTTAAATGTTCCGATTTTTAATCTTCTTTTATTAGTGAAAGTTGGATTTAAGTCAGCGTAACTTTCATTTCTGCCTTCAACCTTAAGAAATAAAAACGCTTTTAATGAACCGGCTTCATAGCATACGTAAGCTTTGTCATTGTTTCCGGCTTTCCCGTTATACCATTTATCAAAGCCAACATAATCGCCCCTGAAACTATCAAAAAATTGATCATTCAAATCTATGTTTCCGAAATAATCTCGTTTTACTGAAAGAACTTTGTAGTTAACAAAATCCGGATTTTCAGCAGTTACTTTTTCCAGAAAACTGTCAATACGAAACACTCTGTCGCTTATACCAAGCCTCGCTGCTTTAGTATGAATCTTTTTATCTTCTGAAATTAGCAGATCCACTCTATCACAATAAACCTCATTCAGAAGTTTAGTATCATCAAGGTCATTGGGTAAAGTGTCAATTGCCAAACTTACTTGCCTGACTGCATCGTTAAGGGGAGCGACAGTTTGGAGTATTTGATAATTTGCAAGTTTAACTTGCATTGTTCTGGCAGTTTCCGTATTTATATTACGATTTAGCTCGTCTGCAGTTAATGGGTGAACACACTTTGTATGATGGAGTTTGTCAAGCCAGTTGAACAATATTCCAATATCCTGATTCATTACTTTGCTTGCTTCCCGATGAATTATGATGTTTGTATCAAGTAATACTCTCATTCAAGTTTTGATTAGTAGGGTGTCTAATATGCTTGCGGGTAACACAAAGATTTAATGTTATTAGACACTATCAGCTAAAAACATAGACCGTTGTTATTTCATTATCTAATATTATACATTTTGTATTGTCACTAGCGTCAATACAAATCTCTATTTTAAGGTGAAGTGCAAATGGTCAGTATGGCTTTTTATAGAAGGGATGGCTACAGTATCTCCAAATATAAAAAAATAGCTCGTCAAACAAAAAAGCCACTCTTTGAGTGGCTCCCAAAAATTACTTTATTTTTCTTCCCTATTTCATCTTCCCCAACATCTCCTTCATCAACTCCACCTTCTCCTTCTCACTCGCCAGCAACCGCTCAAACAATTCCAACACTTTATCCAAAGGATTAAAACTGCATTGATAATTCATCGCAGATGCAACAGCATTGTCTTTAAAATCATGAAAATTATTGGAAAAAATATTGATCGCCTGTTCATCATCCAAATTCTGAAACGCCTCCACCGGCAATTTCATTATTGCAGACACCTGCTGCAAAATCTCCGCCTCCAACACTTCCTTCTGCTCCAGCAAAGATATTTTACGCTGGTTCCAGTCATCGCCCAGTTCCGGCGCCAGCGCTTCCTGCTTAATGCCCAGCATTTCCCTGAAGCGTTTTATGTTGCGGCCCTGTGTATTGTTTTTTCCATAACGGCTCGTTTTATGCAAACAAATATACAAAAGCAGTCTGCTACAGCATCGGGTAAATTACCCGGCTTAAGCCGGTATTTTACCTGCCAGCGGCTTTCAACAATTATTTAATCACCCACCTGTTGTTAGCAGGCAAATAGCAATGCCCAAAAGCTCCGCTCCCATTGCTTCGCCACCTGCCCTGCCCCCACTCCGGCAGGCACTGGCCAATGCCCGCAGCCAGCAAAACCGCCGCCGCACTGCTATACATATTATACAGGCCTATCAAACTTATTATAACCCGCAGCAGGCGGGCAGGCAACTGCAGCTAATGCACAGGGCGGCTACCAGCATACAATACGGGCCTTTATTAAAAAGGCATCAACGGGAGGAACTATTGTTTTTTTATGAATTTACCGGTTTGCTTATCAAAGCTACCGCAGCACTAAACCGGTTAGCGTAGTTAACCCTGCTGAAATAATACAATAATGAAATCGGGAGACCGTGGATAGGAAGCATCCGGCCATATCCACTAGTCGCAAAAGGATGCTGTTACCTGCCCGAGAGGAGCAGTTTAACCAAGGTTATCAGTACGTGGGGAACCGGTCATTCAGTTGTCACATTTTTTTATCTCTTCCAAAATTTGTGACAACTTCTTTTCACAGCCCTTGTCACATTTTTTTTAGCCTTCATTAAATTGGTGACAAAACTTTTCAAAAGTAATTGTCACATTTTTTTATTTGTAATAAAGAAATGTGACACTAACCCTGGAGGCTAATAGAGCAAAACCAATATTCAGGACATGCCCAGGCTATTATCCGCAGGCTGTTCATCCGTCTCAAATTCAGGGGTCAAAAATGGTAGTGCTATTATAACGCCGAGTAAGATCCATGCTACTATCATAGTTATGAATTTAAAAAGTGATGAAATGAGGATTTATCTAAATATAAGTATTTTATTGCATTATTGCAACAAACTAAATGCCATAGCTGTGAATTATGAAAAAATTGCAGGCTGGAAAGAAAATGTGGCGGAGTAGCCAGCGTTTTTTAAACACTTCTCAGCCGTGTACTATAAAGTGCAAAAATTTCAGGGCAGCCTTGAAAAACTGGCAGCAGCGTTAAACCCTGGCCAATAAGATCCAAAGAATACAGTTATATTTCTTTTTAAATATCTACATTTGGATCACCTTAACCAAATACCAACGTCCCTGTTATGAAATCTTTTTTACATGCTACTTCCCTGGCCATTTTAGTTTCAATGTCAGTTTTATCCTGTACGACCGACGATGTACCGGCGCCCGAAGGGGAAGTGGGCAGCTTTACCGCACAGGTTACCAGCCGCCAGGCCAACAGCGTGCTGCTCACCTGGACAATACCCACCACAACTGCAAATAGCAGCCTTCAATACAAAATTTACCTGGCTGGAAGTTTAATAACCAATAATCTCTCAAACAACCAGTTTACCCTGACCGGCCTGCTGCCCGCACAAACTTATACAGGCGCTGTAGTTGCTTTCCTATCTCCGGATGATTCTGCAGTAGCACATTTTAGCATTCCTGTATTCAATACCCCGGTGAACCCAGACTCCATGCAGGTGCTGTCTTACGTTTCCCGGGGACAGGCATCGATTGGTATTTATTACGACGAAGTAAACCGCAGGGTCACTGGCTGGGGCAGTGCCGATGGCTACGATTCGACTAAAATATTTTACAATCCCCAAGGTAAAGTTCAGGCGATTGTGGTGACTACTCCGCCATTTATAAGCAATGGTATACAGGATGTGAATATATTTACCTACAATGCACAGGGGCGGACGGAGAAGGTTTACCATAAATATGCGCAACTTTACCCAGGTAATCCATCGTGGTTAACCAGCATCAGTTACCCGCTCAATTTCCAGACGGAGATCCTCTCTGTTGATTCCCTCAATTATAATGCAGCTGGAAAGGTTGTATCTTCTTACAATTGCCGGGGTGACGGCTACATCAATGAATACCGCCTGTTTACTTACCATCCCACTAATGATAGCCTGCTGATGAAGGTAGAATGGTATACCAATAACGGTAATGGGTATATGTCACAGGGCGGAATGATCGTAAACAGTTATACCAATAAAGTAAATCCCTATTATGCCCTGTGCAAGGATATTCCACTGATGGGCCTCACCACCGCAACCAGACCCCTCATTGTTCCTTATCCGATGACCAATGGTGATTTTCATAAATACCTGCTTGGCATTCCATATATGCCTGCGGCTATTGATGGGCTCCCTTTAGTGTACGAACACTGGGAAGATGGGAGCATTAAGTACGTACAGATTGGACAGAATATATTGGAGTATGTGAGGTATTTCTATAAAAAGGTTCCAAGGTAAAGGCAATATTGGGTTCTGTATCCCCTTTCGTCGTTAAAGGGAATGGCCGGAGTGTTTCGTGAGCCACGAACCGGGGCATAAGGGTAATAAAAAACCTCCAAACAACAGGGTTGGGAGGGAACGAAATAACCGTAAAGGCGGCGAGACGTTGTGCCTGCGGCGCTTTTTGGCCGGCCAACCGCCTTATCGGCGTTATCTGTGCCATCAGCGTTATCAGCGTTCCATATTATTTTTGCGCCTTAGCGGCTATGGCTGCCGGCAGGACGCTTTGCGGTTAATAAAAAATCATGTACGGGTCTGACCGCCGGTGCCGACCCTGTGCGGACAAAAGAAGAGCGGCAAAGCCGCTCTTCTTAAATCTATTAATCAGTGAATCCGATAAATCCAAATCCTTATTTATATTGAGGAATCAACCCACTCGCCAAATCAACCATTTTTTTAATTCCATCTTCCGGAAGATTGCCTTTTTTAAATTCAGCCAATACCTGCGGTAATTTATTTTCCATTTCCAGTAAAAATTGTTCTTCAAATGCTTTCACTTTTTTTACGTTTACTTCTCTTAATAAACCCTGTGTGCCTAAGTAAATGATGGCTACCTGTTTTTCAACAGAGAACGGTGTGTACTGCGCCTGTTTAAGGATCTCCACGTTGCGGGCTCCTTTGTCAATTACGCTTTTAGTAGCAGCATCCAGGTCGCCACCAAATTTAGAGAAGGCTTCCAGCTCCCGGTAAAGTGCCTGGTCCAGTTTTAAAGTACCGGCTACTTTTTTCATTGATTTGATCTGTGCATTACCACCCACACGGCTCACCGAAATACCTACGTTGATAGCAGGACGGATACCGGCGTTGAACAGGTTATTTTCCAAAAATATCTGCCCGTCGGTGATAGAAATTACATTGGTAGGAATATAAGCAGATACGTCACCTGCCTGTGTTTCAATGATGGGTAAAGCAGTTAAAGAACCACCACCTTTCACTAAATGTTTGATTGATTCAGGAAGATCATTCATTTGCCTGGCAATCTCATCTTTAGAAACCACTTTTGCTGCTCTTTCCAGTAAACGGCTATGCAAATAAAATACATCACCAGGGTAAGCCTCACGGCCCGGCGGACGACGCAATAACAAAGATACTTCACGATAGGCAACGGCTTGTTTACTCAGATCATCATAAATGATCAAAGCAGGACGACCGGTATCGCGGAAAAACTCCCCGATGGCAGCACCCGCAAACGGGGCGTAAAACTGCAAAGGAGCAGGATCAGATGCAGAAGCCGCCACAATAGTGGTGTAAGCCATGGCACCATGTTCTTCCAAAGTTTTCATGATACCAGCAATGGTAG
The DNA here is from genome assembly GCA_014379905.1 of Ferruginibacter sp. Classification (GTDB taxonomy): domain Bacteria; phylum Bacteroidota; class Bacteroidia; order Chitinophagales; family Chitinophagaceae; genus Ferruginibacter. The sequence continues at coordinate 12,969 of JACMKX010000170.1, forward strand.
AAGCTTTTTGACCAATGGCCACATATATACAGTAAACAGGTTTACCTGCTTCGTAAAATTCTTTCTGGTTAATAATGGTATCGATACAAATGGCAGTTTTACCGGTTTGACGATCACCAATTACCAGTTCCCGCTGGCCACGACCTACAGGTATCATTGCATCAATTGCTTTGATACCGGTTTGAAGCGGTTCTTTCACCGGTTCCCGAAAAATAACACCCGGTGCTTTGCGCTCCAGTGGCATTTCGTATAATTCGCCGGCCAGGGGACCCTTACCATCAATGGGCGTACCCAATGTATTAATAACACGACCGCTCATGCCATCACCTACTTTAATAGAGGCAATTTTACCGGTACGTTTTACTTTATCACCTTCCTTAATTTCGCTGCTGTCGCCCATTAATACCACACCCACATTATCTTCTTCCAGGTTAAGGGCAATTGCCCTAACGCCGTTGTCGAACTCTACCAGTTCACCGGAGCTAACATTGTTTAAACCGTATACCCGGGCAATACCATCACCCACCTGTAATACGGTACCCACTTCTTCCAAATCGGCAGTAGCATTAAAGTTGCTTAGCTGCTGGCGAAGTATCGCCGAAATTTCATCTGGTTTGATCTCTACCATAAAAATTTATTTATTGATTAAGCCGGCTGAAAACCTTTGTGGTACTGAATTTCGTACCTTTTTTATACCATTTCAGCTTTAGGCCTCCCTTTTAAGGCTGCAAAGGTAAGCGTTGGGAACTGTAATGGCAAAAAAATTGGGGTCGATTTATTATCTCTTATCGAAGAAAAAAATGCTCCTGGTTGATAAAATTCCGCCTTATTGTAGAAACTTAATAAAAAAACATGGCGCAACGGGTTACTCAATTTTGAGCAGATCATAGCATTGCTTTATCGTGTATCTTCGGCACCGTATTTTTAAATGGCTGCGCATAGCACAACAGTTAAAAATTCTTTGATACTGTAACATTATTTAGATGTTTTCGCCCTTAACGAAAACAAAACCAAAACACAACTATGAAGAAAATTTACCTGCTTCTTTTATTGCTGGTACCTGTTTCAGGCATTTTTGCCCAGGAGATCAGCAAAACTGCTGCCCTTGACCTCGTGAAAAAAAACAGTAGTACGCTTGCCCTGAGCCCTGCTGACATTGAAAACAGTATTGTTTCCAATGCCTACAAAAACAAAACTGCCGGTACTGAAATGGTGTATTTGCAGCAGAGCTACAAAGAACTGCCTGTATTTAACCAGGTTCAGTCACTGGCTTTTAAAAACGGGCTGCTCGTTTCAAATTCCGGTTACCGCATTAAATCAATAGAGCTAAAGGCCGGCAATATACCCGCCAGCCCGTCTGTGGCTGCGGAAAATGCGGTGCTTACTGCCCTGCAATCGAAAAACATAAAGATCCCGGCTTCCTTTTCCGTTATCAGTAATGAGAACAACAGGAAGATCGTATATGAAAAAACTGCCGGAAGCACTACGGAAAATATATCTGCAGAACTGATGTGGGTTCCGCTAAATGATGGCGCATCAATACAATTGGCATGGCAGGTATTTATAGCTCCCTATAAAACTTCTGATTATTGGATGATAAGGGTAAACGCCCACAGCAACCAGGTGATCAATGAAAATAACCTGACCGTTTATTGTAATTTCAAGCATACAAACAATCACCTGCACGACGAGGGATGTGATTTTAAAGCGAATGCTGCTAAAAGCTATGCAGCTAAAAAAGCGAAGCTGGAGAGTGATCCTGAAATTGTAAATGGCGCGTCATACCGTGTTATCCCTTTCCCGGCAGAAAGCCCGCAACATGCAGGTGGCGCCCATGCTTTAAGAACAGATCCATGGACTGCTGCACCTGGCAATGCCACCAGTTTAAAATGGCATAGCAATGGAACTACCGATTATGCTTACACACGAGGAAATAATGTATGGGCTTACCAGGGTAGAAAACTTCAGGGAACTTCAGCAGATACAATAGCTAAATCTACTGCGAGTACCACCCCCTCCGATCCATTGTCTTTTGATTTTACTCCCAACTTTTCCCAGAGTGCTTTGCTCAACAGCCCGGCCCGCAATAAGGATTTTAATGTAACCAATCTTTTCTATTGGAATAATGTTATACACGATGTTTTATATCAATATGGATTTGATGAGGTTTCCGGAAATTTCCAGGCTAATAACCAGGGAAGAGGCGGGTTAGGTAATGATGCAGTGAAGGCAGAAGCCCAGGATGAAAGCGGATCTGACAATGCCAATTTTGGAACGCAGACAGATGGGGGAACCGGGCGCATGCAAATGTATTTATGGAACAAGGCTAACAGGCCGGCTTTCACTATTGTAAATACCCCCGTTTCTATTGCAGGTAATATTACCAGTGTAGAGAGCAACTTTACACTAGCCTCCGGTTTCGGTGCTAATAATATCCTTGCCATGGTAGGACCGGTAACTGCCGACGTTGTATATTATACAGATGATGTGGTTGCAACACACGATGGGTGCGTACCGCCGATAGCAGGATCCGTAACAGGTAAAATTGCATTGATCAACAGGGGAAACTGTGATTTCCTGGTTAAAGTACAGAACGCCAAAACTGCCGGTGCAGTGGGTGTAATTGTAATAAATAACGTAACTGGTGCGCCAACTATTATGGGAGGTGCCAATGCATTGGCTACATTGAATATTCCGGCAGTGATGGTATCGCAGGCAGACGGAGCTATTTTGGTAGCGCAGGTGAGCAATGGTCTTAACATCACCCTTGCCCCTGATATGATTGACGGCGATATTGACAATGGTATAGTGGTACATGAATTTGGCCATGGTATCAGCAACAGGCTCACAGGCGGGCCGGCCCAGGCAAATTGCCTGAACAATGCAGAACAGATGGGTGAAGGCTGGAGTGATTATTATGCTTTAATGCTTACGCAGGATTGGGCTGGTTCCAATATAAATACCGGTTTTACCACTCCAAGGGGAATAGGTACTTATGCTATAAGCCAGCCGGTTACTGGTGGAGGTATCCGCACCCAAAGATATTCTACAGATTTTACCGTTAACAATCTTGTATTTGCCACTACTATATCTGCACAGCAACATACACGAGGAGAATTATGGTGTGCTACTCTTTGGGATATGACCTGGAACATTATCCAGCAAACCAACAGCATCACTCCCAGCATTTACAATGCTACAGGAACAGGTGGAAACGTAATTGCATTAAAGCTGGTAACAGAAGGCATGAAATTACAACCCTGCAGTCCTGGCTTTATTGATGGAAGAGATGCCATATTGCAGGCCGACCAGATATTGTATAATGGTCAATACAGTTGCGCTATTAAAGAAGCCTTTAGAAGAAGAGGCATGGGCCCGCTGGCTTCACAGGGTTCTTCCAGCAGCGTTACTGACCAGGTGCCCGATTTCACCACCCCGGTTTCTATGGAACTTACGCAAAATGCGGCCACCATACCGGAAGGACAAAATATTACTTACACACACAAGGTAACTGCCTGTGGTCCTGTATCTAACTATACAATCAGGGATACTTTGCCAACCAATGTTACCTATGTTTCCGGCGGCACATATGATGCTGGCACAAGAGTGGTTAGCATTCCTGTAAATATTGCAGCACCGGGTGGTACGCAAAACCTTAGCTTTACTGTTTTGGTGAATGCCGGCAGCTACTATGCTCCGGTAACCAATTTAAATGAGCCTATAATTACTGCCGCTATCCCGGCAACACTTACCGCTACTTCTACAACAGCCACGGTGTGGGCAGGAACAACCACACAAAGTCATAGCGCCCCGGCTTCTTTACTTAGTCCTAACGTAACGGTTCCTTCCGACCAGGTATTAAGAACCACCAACCCCATAGTACTCGGTCCAAACCAGTCTGCATTGTCATTCTGGCATTGGTACAATACTGAAAATGGTTATGATGGTGGCGTGGTAGAGATCAGCACGGATGCGGGTACCACCTGGAACGACCTTGACACTAAAATGATCCTTGGTTATTATAATGGCAAAATTGCTGGCGATGCGGGTACCCCTATTACCAACCGGAAGGCATATACAGGCAACAGCAATGGGTTCATTAAAACTGATATAAACCTTAGCAGCTATGCCGGTCAGCCGGCTTTGTTAAGATGGAGATTTAATTCTGACAACGGAACTGCATTAACAGGATGGTTTGTTGATGATATACTGGTTAAAAATGAGGCGGTGGTAAACATGCGAAGCAACCTGTTTAACTCTGCCAATATACTTGTTACATCCAGGGATACGGTATCGCTTATCCAACCCGCAAATGTTTGCACAGCTGTTGCCCTAACAACGCAGCCGGCCAACATAACCGTTTGCTCAGGTGCTCCGCTCACCATATCTGTTACAGCATCGGGTACAACCCCGGCCTACCAGTGGGAAGTAAGCACAGATGGAGGCAATACCTGGGCCAACGTTCCCGCAGCCACTACTGCTACTTTAAACCTGGGCAATGCTACTCCTGCAATGAATGGGAACAGGTACAGGGTTGTTATAAGTAATACCTGCCCAAGTACGGTAACCAGTGCTGTAAGCATTGTTACAGTAACTACGCCATCCGCCATTACCAGCCAACCCACGACAGCGGCTGTTTGCGAGGGCACCAATGCTTCGTTTAGCGTAACCGCATCGGGTACTGCTTTAACCTACCAATGGCAGGTAAGCACCAATAGTGGCAGCACCTGGACAGATATAACAGGCGCTACAGCTGCAACTCTCAATTTAACTGCGGTAACCGCAGCTATGAACAATAATCAATACAGGGTTATTGTTGCTACCTGTGCTACCGGTGGCTTAACATCCAACCCGGTAACACTTACCGTGAACCCGCTTGCAGTCATCGGTACCCAACCTGGCAACGTTGCTGCCTGCCTTAACAGCAATGCTACCTTTAGCGTGGCTGCCACAGGCGGTACTATCATCTATCAATGGCAGTTAAGTACTGATGGGGGAAATACCTGGAACAATGTTGCGGGGGCAATTTCGGCTTCTATTATTGTGAATAACGTTACCCTGGCTATGACTAATAACCGTTACCGTGTAATAATAAATAACAGCTGTACATCCAACCTAACTTCAAACGCGGCTATACTTACCGTAACAGATGCGGCTGGCATAACAAACAATCCAGTAAACAGTGCAGTTTGCTTAAACGGTAATGCAAGCTTTAGTGTACTGGCATCGGGCACAACCCTTACCTACCAATGGCAGGTAAGCACCGATGGAGGAAATACCTGGGCTAATATTGCGGGTGCAACTTCAGCTACTTTAAACCTGGCCGGGGTAACTGCAGCTATGAACAATAACAGGTACAGGGCTGTGGTATTTAGTTGCGGACCAACAGGAACCAACTCCGCTGCTGCCACCCTTACTGTAACCATACCTGCCAGCTTTACATCACAGCCGGCTTCTGTAACAGTATGCCCGGCGGGTACGGCTACTTTCTCTGCTACCAGCAATGGCAGCAACCTTACTTATCAATGGCAGGTGAGCAACAATGGCGGAACATCTTATACCAACATTGCAGGAGCAACCGCTGCTACCATTACCATCAGCAACGTAACAGTTGCCATGAACAATAACAGGTACAGGCTGCTGATAAACGATGGCAATTGTACGGTCAATGTTGCTTCAGACGGGGCTATACTAAGCATCAACCAGCCGGTATCTATTACCACACAACCGGTTAATACAATTGGCTGTGTAACTCAAAGTACCAGCTTTACGGTTGTTGCTGCAGGCTTAACGATTACTTACCAGTGGCAGCTAAGCACTAATGGCGGCGGTAGTTTTGTAAACCTTAGCAACGGCGGATCTTATGCAGGTGTAAATACCAATACACTTACCATCAGCAATCTTGATCTGAATATGACCGGTTATGTTTACCGTGTAGTGATGGATGCCGCACCATGCGGATCGGTAACTTCTGCCAATGCAATACTTACTGTAAACAGCTTACCGGCCGCTGTGCTGGTAGCTGCGGAATATGCAAATATTCTTCCTTATACTCCTTCGGGTTTATACGTAACAGTAAGTCCTGCCGGAAATTATACCTATCAATGGATCAAAGACAATGCTGTGTTGCCAAACGTAACAGGCAGCAGCTATCCTTTGAACCCAGACAGGTTAGGAACTTACCGGGTAAATGTAATGAGTGCCAATGCCTGTACGGTAACCACCAACAGCGTTACCATTGGTGATTCTGTAAGCAACCAGTTGTTTGTGTATTCTAACCCAAGCCAGGGCCAGTTCCAGGTAAGGTTCTACAATGCTTCCACTACGGCTGCTGTAAGAACATTGGTGGTATATGATTCAAAAGGTTCAAGAGTATATAGCGCTTCCTACACCGTAAGCGGCCCTTACGATATGATGGCAGTGAATATGCAGGCTGCATCGGTAGGCACCTATGTTATTTTCCTGCTGGATGCTGCTGGAAATAAATTAGCGACGGGAAGGCTGGTGATACAGAGATGATATTTTTAATCACCTAATTATAAATAAAGAGCGCTTCGTTATGGAGCGCTCTTTTTATTTGAGCTAGTCATTGTCAGGGCAATTATTTGAAACAGCTTAAACAACTACCGGCTGTTAAACTACCTGATTGTTTTCTTCCTTCAACTGCCTGTTAAATCTGCCTCGATTGTATCGGGGTGACATAATTTAATATCACCCCGCAATTTTTGAGATAGCATAAACAACCAGCGGCTGTTAACTACCTGGTCGTTTCTTCTTTCAACTCATCCAGCACACCTTTTATTTGCAAAGCATATTTTCCATAAAAACTTTTTACCCAGGCTACGATTATAAAAATATAAGATACTGCAATGAATGCAATCAATCCTGTAAATAACCAGGCATGCCTGTTTAAGAGAATGGTGAGATTTAACCGCCCGTTTTTAACATTGCCAAACTCAATAAAACCCAGGAATATAAAAATGAATGGCAGCAATAAAAAACCAAAAGATTTATACCTTTCCATGTTAAGTCTTAATTGGTAATAGAGTTCCTGCAGGCCATCTTTTGTTTCCATACTATAATTGTGCATATCCTTATAAAACCTGTAGAAATAATATAAATAATAGGCACTGATGGCAACAAAGAGGATATAGGAACTAATAAATAGCATCCGCATATCTGCAGATACCTTTAGAAAAAACGGTATTATCAGTACTGCTACTATCTGCATAAAAAATTCGTTTTTCATATTGGTTCTCAGTTTGTCAATTGGGTGCTTCGCTTTTCGAAGGGTGTTTAATGCAGATGGGATCGTTACGTCAGTAGCCTTTTCGGCATCCCAGCTATTTTTTATTTCATCAAAGTTCATATGCTTTGGTTTTAATAATGTGCTGTAATTTTTCTTTTGTGCGGTTTAATTTTACTCTTGCATTTACCTCGCTTATACCGAGGTGGTCGCCTGTTTCTTTATGAGAGTGCCCTTCCAGGAAATAAAATACCAAAGCTTTTTCCACGGGTTTTAATTCGTGTACAGCTTTGTAAAACTGTTCCATCTGGTTATCCCTGGTTGCATCGTAATCTGCCGAAGCATGTTCCGGTATTTCACCTGGAAAAACAGTTTCCTTTTTTTTCTTCTCTTTTTTAAAATAGGTAATGGCAGTATTAACGGAAACCCTGTACATCCAGGTAGAAAATTCGCTTTCTTTTTTAAAGCTGCCATACGATTTCCAAAGCTGGATGATTATTTCCTGCTGCAGGTCTTCGCGGTCTTCAGCCGAATCCATATACATCCTGGACACTTTATGTAGAATGCCTTTGTATTTTTCCAGTTGAGATAAAAATGCTGTTTCTGTTGTAGCTGTCACTTCCAAAATTATATTACTGAAAAACAGGTTTGAGTGTATATCCTTTTTTAATAAGCAGGGTTATTATTCCGTCGTTTCCCCAAAGATGGCCTGCGCCTACAGCAAAGAACAAAGATGTATTTTTCATCATAGCGGGCATTTGAGTTACCCAATCGTGGTTGCGCATTGTAAGCATATATTTTTCCTGTTCTTTATTCATGAAAGCAGGATGTTTCAATAATTTATCCAACAACACTATGTCTTCCGCCAGGTAGGAAGCTGCTAATTGTGCATACAGTTTTTTCATTTCTTCTTTATTTCTCATTTGTTGCAATACATCCTGCAAACTGTATGCTTTTCCTAAAATACTGGTTTGCCCGGCCAGGGTTTCAAGTGCCTGTAGTGATTTGCCTTTGCCTTTGGCGATCTGCATCAACTCCATATCAATCATTTTAACATCGGCCGGGGGGCAGTTGATTGCTTTAAGAGCCGTGAGCGAATATAACAGGGTTAAACTAAAGTTATCTGCCTGCTTTAAACTAAGGCCATAAGCTCTTAAGGCCTCGTCCATTTCTTTTTGTTCTGCGGCATTCAATGTTTCCGTTAGCTTTTTGTTGCTGGTCATCATTTTTTGCATGGATGCTATTTCTGCTGAATCTAAAAAATTCACTTCTGTTACAATGCCAGCTGCTTTTTCCAAAGCATTTTTTACTTTATCTTTTATTACAAACTGTTCTTTACACAGCATGTGATAAGTGCCAAAGATGTACGACGGTTTTGCCAGGCCATTACCACTTACCTCCCATAAAAGGCTGTTATTATTTCCAGGAGATGGTTGTGGTGCATCCTGCGCCTGGCTTATGCAGCAAATGAGGAAGCAGGATAATACTGCATAGAATTTAAAATGTTTCATATTCTTTAATTTATACAGTTAGTATAGGTTAAAGAAGATTCGTTACAGATTGAGTAAATTTATTTTTATTTTTTTACTCACGGTATATTTGGAAATATTAGTGCCAATGTTGCTGTTTTCGACTTCCAAGGTCTACGCCTCAACCATGCTTCATTTACAGTTTTTATTTTGCAGGCGGCTGCAGGCTTTTTCTCCTGCATTCCGGAAAATTATAAAAAGGTCACGGTGCTTCCCTTGCGGCCTTATTCAGGAAGATGATATCTTCTTAACCAGGTTGCGATAAAAAATATTTCTTGTCTTTGAAAGATGCCCCTAAAAAATATGGTTGTGCCGGCAGCGCAAGTACACTAAATCCTCCTGCGTTAATCAATTTCAATGTCTTTTATTTTATGAAAATTTAATAAATCATTTTTGAGCTCATTCGCATTTGGATAAACAGGATCTATTTCTAAACATCGATCAATAGCATTCATTGCTTCTTGGATTTCTCCTTTTCTTAAAAATAGTCTGGCCAGATCTATATTTGCAATAGGATCACAACTGGCATACTGGTAAGGAATTAAAATCGGATAATGCAATGTTAACGGGTCCAACTGCGGGAACCTGCCAATCTGCGGATAATAGTTCCTGAACCCGTAATCATTCAGATCGGCATCTACCACAATTCTTTATCGTTATAAAGATATTGGTCCTGTAATTGTCCTTCATTTTCATCGCGTAGTTTGTTGAACTGATTCTTTATCAGGTGAACCAACAAAGGCCGGAAGTGTTGCGCCAGTGGGGTTGGATCACGCTCCGCGAGACTCTGTAGAGGGGTTTGAAAGCCTGAAGGGCTGACATTATTATAAAACGGATTTGATTGAATAGCTGAACCCCGAAGGGGTGATATTAAATAATATCACCCCTTCGGGGTTCAGCTATTTTCTCCATAACCTTTTTCTATAATCATAACATCCCTCCGGGATTAACTGAAGAACTTAGAACATTGCTATTTTCTCCATAACTTTTTTCTGTAATCATAACATCCCTCCGGGATTATTGGAGAACTTAGAACATTTCTATTTTTTTTACCACCGTTAGTATCCTACATTAACATAAGCCCATGCCTCAACAAGAACACGGAGACGTCCCGAACGCTTTTGTCATTGGCACTTTTGTCCGTTGTTGGTGTTCAATTGTATCAAACCCATACTCCAAAAAGCACATGCCAACGTGGGTGCCTACCTGCCAGTAGAAGGTTGTCACCCACGTTCCTTCATTGAGACCTAACAAATCTTTGACTATAAAACTGGCAGTTCCAATAAGCAGATGAATAATCTTTCACCTGCCTATTGAAAGTAGAGTACAAAAGAATTAGAAATGCTGAATTTTTATCTGGTCTGAAATATTGACTTCTTTAAATTGGATGCAGTAACACTACCGGATTGGATAAAAAAGAGATGGTTAATTTGACTACTTGGAATGCAGTATAATAACGTGGCATTCTCCAGGTGGAAAAAGAATATAAGATAGATTTGGCAAAAGGGATATTGAAAAACTGTCTGAATACATACCATGTTAATAAAGAGAGGCCCCTCGCTTTATCGGTAAGCCGCACAACACTTACGGCAGCATCAATTTAAAAGCGTAAGTTTATTGGCCGGTCAACTCGTTTTATTCAAAAAATAGTTTTATTCAAAAAGACTGAATGGGTGACCTGTAAAAACTATTGTCTATGAAAAAGCAAATTATTTTTACGGCTATACCGTTGTGCTACATTTTATTCTTTTCTTCTTCAGTTAAGGCGCAATCAAACGGCGATTCTTTGTTTAACCATCAAACGATCCTTGAATTAAAAAATGATACATTGTATTATGGCAATGGTATAAAGTTTTACACCGGTCAACAATTATTAATCGGAAAAGCTGCAGGTAGCGCAGGATATTACAGGTCTATTATCCACAAAAAAGCAGCACTGGTTCCTTCTATTTGGGGCCAGGACAAGAATTATGATCATGCAATTGAAAATCATGTAAATAAAAAGAAAAGCCGGGAAATAGTAAGAAAGACAGTGGTAGAAGGAAACCTGGTCACCATAACTAAAATATTTTTTTCTAAAACTGCTAAGCCTTATTTCTATATGGCATCGTTATCCTCAGGGCAGGAAGGTTTTAATTGCGATATAACGTTAGCATTGATTTTAAAAGAATTGGTTTTGCAGCAATAATACTGCAAACTTCATCACGATGTTGCAGGAAATTTGATACAAAAAAGGATTGTCAAAACGGCAATCCTATCGCAATATTAAACACCAAATTTTCCCTTCTCCATGGCCCGCTGCCAAAATCTATTTTATTAAATACCCAACGCCCGCCATCGGGCAGGTACGGTTTTCTTAAAGGTATACCCAGGTCAAAACGAAGTAAAAGGAACGTAAGATCAACCCGCAGGCCGACACCACTCGCCACGGCAATTTCCTTGAACCAGTTTTTAGTCAATTTACTTTGAGGTCCAAATACAATGGTATCTTTTGTCCAGATATTTCCGGCATCCACAAATACAGCTCCGCCGATGAGTTTTGAAAATGGCACCCTTAATTCCGTATTGGCCAGTAAACGAAAATCACCCCCGATGATCTGGTAAAAACGCTGGTCTTCGGCTGTTGGCTTGTATGTACCCGGGCCAAGGCTGCGGGTAGAGAACCCTCTTATAGAACTGGCGCCTCCAATGGTATACTGTTTGGCAAAAGGTAATAAACTGGAATTGTTGTAAGGCATACCAATGCCCAGTTCCAGCCTGTTGGCCCAATCAATATTACCACTTAGTCTTTTGGTAAAATTGGCGCCAAGGTCAAGCTTTACAAACTGTGCGAAAGGTGCACCAAATATTTTTGATTCCCTGAATTCTTTTGCGCCTTTAATTAAGCCGGCTACATTGCCGGAGAGATCAATACCAAATGTATAGAGCAGTTTATTTCTTGCCCGCAGGCGGGGTGTAAAAGTATAATTAAAAGTGGTGCCCAGTGTTACTTCATCATAAATATTTAATAACAAAGAAGGATTGGCAGCTATCTGCTTGTAAAAAGAATCGGTAACACCCGTTGCCCTTATATACGCCAGGGAAATGGGTGCCAGCCGGAACTGGCTGCGGATACTTTGCTTCCAGCTGAATTCATAATTAGCTGTAAAAGCATTTCTTGAATAGAATAAATTTTTACGGTACCATTCATAACCAAGGCTGATACTGGTATTGGGCTGGTAAAAATTATTTTCCCTTATATCAAAAAAGGGAATTGCATAACGCGGCAACCTTATACCAATGTTTCCGCCTAAACGAAGATTATTATTTCCTTTCAAAGAATCGCCGAAAGAAGTTTCAAAGCCACCATAGGTTTTTATGGTCAGCTGCTCGCCTCCTCTAAACGCATTCCTGTTTAAATAATTCAGGCTAACCTGAGAACCCATGTAGTTGTTATCTTTTGTAAAACCATCTACCTGTCCCTGCAAAGATTTTTTTGGAGCCGGTGTAAGATAATAGTACACGTTTAGCAAATTACTATCCCTGTCATTGCGGGAATCTTTTTCAAACCTGTTCTTTACAAATTTAAACGTACCGAGGCTGATCAACCTGTTTAAAGAGGCATTTTGCTGGCGACTGTTATACAACGAGCCGGTATCATATGTAATACTCCTGGCAAATAAAGAGGGCTTGTACTTTTTTAAGGTATCCTGTATATGTATCCCTTCATACACTGTGCTGCCTATATCACTGGTATCCAGCGTTTCACTATTGAGCGAATAATTAGGATATACGGTGATCTGGTTAATACTAAATGCCTTTTTCGCATCTGCAGGTATATCTTTTTTGATATTGAGGTAAAGATTTACTTTGCGGTCACCAATAGTGCTGTCAGCATAGGCCATCAGGTAATCGGGATTGAAATAATAATATCCCCGGGTTTTTAAGCGAAGATCAAGTCTTTCTCTTTCCGCTTTTATTGCAGCCAGGCTGTAAGGATCGCCTTTTTGTAACAGGCTCCGTCCTCTTATCCTAAGGATAGCCTTCATTACCGGTGAACTATCTGTTACCCATTTTATTTCATTGATGCTGTATTGCGGTTTTACCTGGGCAATATAAATAGCTTTAGTAAAATACCTGAAATTGGTTGTATCTCCCTGTACAGTGGTTTTAAAATAACCATTGTTTTCCATGAGCGACTGAATATTTTCTGCGGTAGAGGCTGTTTTTACACGGCTGCTCAACACCGGTGGCTCCCCTAATTTGTTTCGTAAAAATGCTTTAAAGCCTTTTTCTCTTTTGGGTTCTCCAATTTTATACCACCACCATACTTTCCAGGGCTGTCCCAAAAAAAATTTATTCGGCTTCGGGCTTATAGCAGACTTCATGAGGGATTTCAAAGGCTTTGTTCGTTGTTTTACGCCGGCATCTTTCGTCAGTTTTATTTCCGCTCCCTTATACAACCGTTCTCCCTCGGGCAAGTATTTTTGCACGCTACAGGCGCTGAAAAAAATCAACCCGAATATGTATAATAATTTTTTCATTAATTAGTTTTAACAGCCGGTGCAGGTGCCGCTTTTTTTACTTTCTTTCTTCTTTGAAACAATTCCCTGAATTTTTCGTAGTCGAGTGTTACCACAAACGACACACCGCTTTCAATTACATATCCATCCAATACGGCTTCATAAGCATTTTTTCTATAACCTCTTATGCGATAACGGCCATCTTTTGACAATTGATAATCTGCTGAAAAATCTGGAATGTACTGGCTGCCGCTGGCTGCATTGGCCTTTGATTCGGCATCCTGTCCCTGCAATCCAAAGTTTTTACCTACCGTAATGGTTAAACGATCATTCAGGAATTTTTTACTTAACGCCAGGTTTAAATCCGTTCGTTGCTGGCTGCCGGTTGTATTAAAATCTTCATAAGTATTTAATGCAAGATCAATATCCACGCCCTTAATAAGATCACCTGCAATATTATCCAGTGCAGAAGATAAAAACTGGCTTACACTTTGGCGGGCAATGTCAGAAAAGTCAGTACCATTGCCTTTAAAGAAATCCGAACTTTGCTCGCCGGCAAATCTTCCAAACAGCAACAAGGAGAATACCTGTTTGTTCATAGCAGCTTCATCACTTGAAAGCTGGGCGAGCTTTCCATCAATAGTAGTTTTCAGGTCAGAATTTACATTGGCAGTTCCATCCGGGAGGGTGATGCTGAATTTTATCTGCGGCCTGGTTAAAACGCCTGTAAGATTCATCACTACATTATATGGTACTTTTTGATTGAGCAGGTTTGAAATACCACTCGTGCTTGTTATCTCATTGCCCAGCAAACCCCGGCTGTCTGTTTCAATAGTGTAGGTAGCAGTAATATTAATCCTTGCATCCATTGGAGCACCGGCAAACTGTATGCTGCTTCCTTTTACAAGGTCGAACTTGCGGGAAAGAAACTGGTAACTGAAATTATAGTGCCCTTTTTCCAGTTCGTAATTACCAGCCAATACAAGATTACCGCCGGGATCAACACCTGCATTGAGCGATGCATCTCCCTGCACTTCAATTTCATCACCGGTGGTAGGATCTATCACTATTGTAAAAGTGGCATTTTTAGAAACGGCAATATTGAAGTTGTAATTGAGGTATTGCCCAAAAGTTGCTTTCGCCTTCTTTGCTTCCACAAATTGAACAGGCGGTTTATATACATCGAAAGTATCTGTATCTATAAATTTTACAACGCTGATTCCCTCATCTTTCTGGTAGTTGGTTTCCGGTAAAACCAATGTTACGTTGCTCTTATCATTTAATTTAACCGAACCTTCCATCTTAGGTGCAGCCGAACTGCCATTGATCTCCATATTGGCATCGATAGAAGCAAAGCCGTACAATTCATTGTCGACACTTTTTTTAGCATTCATTACAATAAAATCATCTGCATTGATCTTTAAATTAAGATTATACTCTGTCATTGACTTAGACTGGATACTGCCATCAATTACCAGGTCATGATTTAGAGAATCTTTGATGGTAAAATTGTTGAATTGTATAGTGGGATAATTAAGGGATATTTTTTGATTGTTGAGTTTATAAGGAGCGCCAAAGGCTGTTAATGTAAACTGCGTGGTATCAAAACCTATAAATCCATTCCATTGCGGGTTATCGAATTTACCATTAAGTTTTACCTGGCCATTTATATTACCCGATGAATTTTTTAACTGCCCGGCAGCAAATCCCTGCAATGTGGCAACATTGAGGCGGTTCACATTAAGATCCGCATTAAACTGGTCTACATGATCGGTTAAAAAATAATTACCCGCTAACTGTACATCATTACCATTGCCCGTGAGCGCAATCTTACCGCTGATGAGATCGTCACTTATTTTCTGCGCACTGCCATTAATATCTCCTACAGGTTGCATCATTACCACCAGGTTGGTTACAGAAGTTGTACCCGTAAACGCCGGGAAACTTTTATTAAGTTCACTTACCAATACATTGGCGTCCAATATACCGGAAGCGAATAATGTATCTCCACTCACCAGGGAACTGATACTTTTAAGGTTGAAATTATCAATCTTAATATCGATAGGGCTGTTGGGTACAGGTGCCTGGCTTTTTGCAGCTATACTTGCTGTATCACTTTGTATTAAAAAATTATTGACTAAAATACCCTCCGGCCCATAACTGATAAAGTTATCCTTTGCTACTGACCAATCTTCATAATTCAATAATAAGGTATCTTTTAAACGGAAATTAAAAACAGCCTCTTTTTGATACATGTCAGCACTTATTGCAAACCAGTCTCTGGCCAGCTTATCTTGTGTAGTTGCCAAAAAAGAAATGCTGTCTTTTGCTGCAGCACCGGAAACGGCTGTGCCAAAAAATTGCAGGTTCGCATTTTGTAAAGTGTCCACTTTTACTGCATAATTTAATTTTCCTTCTTTGGAGTTGATATCAAGTGCGCCTTGGCTGACCCTTAAATCGCCATACTGAATTAAAGGCATACGGGCTGAAAGATTCAACGCACTATCTGTATTGGCTGATGCGTAATTACCTTTTAATGTAATACTGTCATATTGAACCAGGCCGGGTACAAATGCTTTTACCAAAGGATGATCCGCAATAACCAACTCAAATGCTACCTGCTGTTCTTTTGTTGGAGGAGCGGCCTGTTTGGCTGCCACCGGGTAATAGTTATTGATATAGTTTATCATTGATTGCCCAACCTGGTCGTAATCGAAAGCACCACGGGCATGCATATACGCAAAGGGTGATTTTAAATGTATATCATCCATCCCGTTTTCAGATGTGCCGGTCAATGCAACAGTATCCAGCACAAAAATACCCTGTGATGTTTGCATACGAATGCTATCAATCACTGCCATAATATCCAATGCGCCTGGGGTTGTGTTTTTTGCATCAAGATTGGCATACAAGGAAAAATTGAGGGTATCTTTCATCAGGTTCATCGCCTGCATTCTTGCCGTATCTACATCAATAAAACCAACAAGCGACGGGTACTTTGATTGTGTGTTGGCAGCTAACTCATATTGTAATACCAGGTTGCTGTCGTTAATGGTTCCCTTGCTGTTGATGATTCCATCGTTCAGGTCGGCTGCAATGTTTGCATTGCGGTAAGTATATCTATTATATTGCAGGGCATTGATATCGGCCAGTATGGTACTGTTCATTGTTTTGATATCAAAACCGGTTCCTTTAGCCTTAAAGTTTCCGCTAACAGCGCCCAGGATGCTATCCTGGCTGATGAATTTACCCAAATTAAATCCTGCTGTTCCCAATGCTATATCATAACGTGCCCGGTTTGGATCAGCAAAATTTTGAAGGTATCCTTTCACAGTCATATTGCCCAGGCTTGTATTGAGTTTCATATCTGCATCAAAACCGTTGGCTGTTCCCTTAAATTTACCGGAAGCATTGATGCGATCAGGCAGCTGAATATTGGGTGGCAATTTACCGGGAGGGATAAAACCCATAATGGTTCTTTTACCAACCGAAGCACTGTTGATGGAAAGATCGTATTGCAGTTTTGTTGGATCCTGTAAGTTGGTCAAACTCACCCTGCCGCTGAAAGACAGGTCTGGAGTGACCGTACTTACGTCTGCCACAATATTATTGGTGGAACCGTTGAAACGACCTCTCAAATTGATCACAGCTGGCAGCTGCGCCAATTGTGCCTGGTTTTCCGGTGGAATAAATTTTAAAAGATCAGATTTTAAAATGCGGCTTTGATCAATATATAAATCGTAACTGAATTTTTTTGCATCGGTTAAATTATACAAGGTGCCTCTTGCCGATAAACTGCTTCCATCCAAACCATTTAATTGCAGAAAGGGAAGATAAACCCTCTGCAGGTTACCCCTGATCTCTGTATTAAAATTTACTTTTTTATTGGCAAACTCCGCAGGTTTAAAACTTGTTTTTAATGTTGGTAGTAGAATATAAAGATCGTTGAAAGCAATGGTGGAATTAACCAGCGTTGCTTTTAATAAACTGTTTTGAGGATTTATTGTAATTCCAGCCAGGCTATCATAGGTAAGGCTAACCCAGTTTTGAATTAAACTGTTGGGCGTCTTTATGTACAGCTGGTCTGCCAACAGGAACTGGTTAGTAAAAGTAAAGTTCACGTGAGCGGTATCTAATTTTAAACCACTTTTATCTTCCATCGTAAGCTGGCTTACATAAGCTCTTGTTGTATCCGCAGAAAATAAAAAAGAACTGATATGGGTATTAATATTTTTCACATCAAGGTGTGATGGGTCAAATCCCTCTTTTGCAGGAAGATTGCTGTCATCATATTTTGCAGCAATATGGTTGATGTTTATTTTATTGGCTTTAATCAGCCAGGGAGCAGCCGGCGCTTTAGCCGAATCATTGATTGATTTTATTTGCTTTACAGCGATGGCACTTTTAAATTGAACCATACCGGTGTCGAGCAACAAACTATCTGCGGTAGCAATTGATTGTTCTATATTAAATAATACCTGTGTGAGTTTAATTTGTTTTACATCGTTTTTATAGATCATTCCACTTACGGTATTGGCTATATCCACCACGGCATTTTTTATAGCAAACCTGTTTGCATTAATGTACAACCCATAAGTAGCGGTTTGCTTTGCACTGTCTGTGATAATTGCAACACTGGTATCCGGGAATGATGCTTTGTTAGTACGCATTAAAAAATTTACGCCAGATGCATCAAACTGGTTGATACCGAAGTTTAAACGGTCGGGCTGAAATTTATCAAAAGTCGCTTTCAGATCCTGGATAGATGCACTGAATTTATTTCCTGCAAACTGGTCATCCATCCGAAAATTAACCCGGTTGAAAATAATTTCATCCAAAGTAATTTTCATTTCCGCTGTATCCGGTTCGGCGGTAGTAGATTTATTGCCGGTGAAGGCGTTTATAACAAACTCGTAATTAAAAACAGAATCGGTTTCGGGTCTTTTTAAATTGATAAGAATATTTTGCAGGTCTACTTTTTGGATATCCGTATTTCCCCTCAGCAATTTGAACATGCTGATATTTACTTTTAGTTTTTCACCAAAGAGTAGCGTATCTTTTTTCTGATCTTCAACATAGATATTATTGAGCTCGATCCATTGGGGTAAACTGTAATCAACAGAGCCGATAGACACTTTTGTTTTGAGTTGTTTTTCCAGGTAACTTACTACCTGGTTTTTTACTGTCTTTTTTCCCCAGTTTGTATTGATAAAAATCAACAATATGGCCACTAATCCTAATACGCCAATAAGCAGGTAAAGGAACCCCTTTCCTACTTTGCGAAGAACTTGCTTTGGACTAGCCATAAATATTTGGTTGTGAGAGATGTTGTATCGGGTAGATAAGTTACATATTTTGTACCAAATTGCTGTAAAGTATTAAAATTGATGCTGTTAGCTGTAAAACAAAGGGAAGTGTAGAGTTATTTCTATTGTTTTTTGGTGAATAAGGACCTGGTAGAAAAAAGCGGTATGCTAACCCTCCCGGGCACAAAGCGGCATATCTATCACAATTACCATAAGTTTGACCATGATTTCAACTGAATTTTGATGTATGCGATACTTCCTTTTTTTGTGCTTTTACCTTTCATTTAATGGCTGTAATGTTGCGAAAGAATTTCGTTTGAAAACGCCTGTTTCAAAGGATAAAAAAACAGGGGGAAATGCCTTTTATAAATCGGTTATTTCTTACGGTTGGAAACAAAGAGATGCTGCAGCAGTGAGTGAAATTTTATCGGGAAATATTCCCGCGTTTTTGAGAAAGTTTTTACCCGTCAATTCTTCCTTTAGGGATAGTGCCGGAATTATTCACCAGGCAACATTTTATGTGTCGCCGGATTATTTATCTGTGGGTAACAATGATGATTTTGCAAGAGTTCCCCTGACCCCAATGGCAGCCCAAAAAATTGCAGACAGCTTTAATTGTTTTTTACCAACAAGAAAAATGGTTGACCTTATCTATCAACAGGCAACCGTACAATTAGACCCGGTTCCTATGTATGCATTCAGGGATAGCAGCATCACCATGTGGCAGCATAACCTTATTATTGAAGGACAACGCAACGGCAGAAAAGGATTGATTGCAGGTATAAAAAAAGACCTGGTAATTTCTGCAAAACTTAATAATGAAAAACCAAATCATGAAGCTATTTATGGCTGGCATAAATTGGATGGTAAACCCATTCAGCCATTGTACACTGGACATATAAACTGGTGGGTTGATTATAGTCATGGTATAAGATTGGTGTATAGAAAAATAAAAGTGGATGGAAGCTGGATGGATTATGAAGATGTATTGAAAGATGCTGTTTTGCAGAAGTTAATATGTGATGAAGTGATGTGTGATTTTTTTAAATATTCATATTAAGTCAGCATAAGCAACTACTCTTTAAATGCCAGGCTGAGCCTGTCGAAGCCCGACTTTATATAGGGAAATCCGCACCGGACTAACCCGGCTTCGACAAGCTCAGCCTGGCAACTTTTAATTTTGTGGCACCGACTTTTAAATTATAAAGTTGTCTTCCAATTGAAAAACAGGTGACATCTTTTTAAAAATACGTTACCTGTTTTTCAGCCTAAAAAAAAGCCACAATAAAATTGCGGCTTTCAAATATTTATTATTGCATCCTTACCTGATACTATGCAGGTATTCATTGTTAGCAAATTGTTTTTTTACATCCTGCAGGTCTCTTAAAATGCTTGCATCCACCAGGTTGCCCCGCATTTCCAATTTAAACCCGCCAATCAGTTCATCTTTCACCACTGTTTCCAGTTCAATTCTTTGAAGGCCTGTATCCGATTTAATTTTTGATACGATAGCGGATTTCAGTTCTTCACTAATGGCTGTAGCCGTAGTTAATTTAACCTTATGAATATTGTTCATTTCGTTGTACTGCTCTGTAAAAGCATTTACAATTTCAGGCAGGTTGCTTTCCCTCGACTTCCTGGTAAGCAATTGAATGAATGCATTGGTCAACGTATTCAGTTTACCGTCTAATATCGCCGCCAGGATTTTACCCTTTTTATCAGATCCGATCACCGGGCTCTTCAACAGGTTCACCACATCGGGATTGCTCTTAATGATGCCCTGCAATAATTTTACATCTGCAAACACCGCTTCCAGGCTATTTTGTTCTATGGCAAGGCTCAATAAACTCTTTGCGTATCTTCCTGCTAAACGTGGATTATTCATGATGCTAATTTGATAATTCGATAATGTGATAATTAGCCAATGAAGTAAAGTAGTTCTCCCTTATCACATTGGCCCATTATCAAATTGGCTAATTTAACTTAACGTCGTTCGCCAGTTCTTTAATATAATTTTCCTGTTCTGCTTTATTGCTGAGTTCTTTGCGCAATATTTTTTCGCTTACTTCTATAACAAGGTTACCTACCTGGTTTTTAAGATCAACGATAGCAGCCATTTTTTGCTGCGTGATGGAAGCCTGTGCGTCTGCGATGATCTTTGAAGCCTGAACTTTTGCTTCATTCTTTGCATCGTTAACGATCTTATCTTTTATTTCTTTTGCTTCTTTCAGCATAGCACTTCTCTCTTCTCGGGCAGTAGCGAGTAAAGCTTCGTTGTCATTTTTTAACTGGGCCATTTCCAGCTTCACTTTTTCGGCAGTAGCAATGGCGTTAGCAATGCTGGTTTCCCTGTCGTTCAGGCCTTTGATGATGGGTTTCCAGGCGTATTTTTTAAGGATAAAAAATACGATCAGGAACGCTACAAGCGTCCAAACGATGAGGCCGAGGTGTGGTAATAAAAGATCCATTTTATTTGAATTATGAATTATGAATTATGATCTTTGATTTAGAATAACGTTCAACGGGAAGAAATCATAAATCTACAATCAGTAATTAGAAATTATTACTGCGCCTTCCGCCCTTTGCCTGGGCGCAGTAATGAGTGGTGCAATGGCTTATTTTAAAACAGCCAATAAACCTGCGATAACTGCGAAAAGGGCAACACCCTCTACGAACGCAGCAGTCAGGATCATGTTTGCACGAATGTCGTTAGACGCTTCCGGCTGACGGGCAATAGATTCTACTGCACCTTTACCAATTTGACCAATACCGATACCGGCACCGATTGCTGCCAAACCAGCTCCAACCGCTCCACCAAAATGAGATAAACCCAGTTCAGCTAACATAGTCATCAAATTCATGATACTTGTGTTTTATAAATGAAAAAATAATTACGTTGTTGTTTATACCGATTGTTCAAACAATATCATTCAATTTCGGCTGCACCTTATTTCACTATTTGTTTGATACATCGGCATGATTTCAATCTTAAATTCATTTTAGAAAAATAATGAATTTAAAATTTCATCAAATGATCACCGGTTCCTGGTGACCGTCTAGGTCATCATGCCCTCCCTCAAATGCCTGGCCTATAAATACTGCGGTTAAGTTGGTAAAAATAAACGCCTGTATAAATGCTACCAGCAACTCGATAAAATAAATGAACACGGTGAATGCAATAGAGATAGGAGAAAAGCCCCAGCCTGCTGCCGAACTCATGGCGCCGAATATAAATATGAGTGAAATGAAACTTAAAATAATTATATGCCCTGCTACCATGTTGGCAAACAAACGAATGATAAGTGCTGCGGGTTTAATTACCAATGCACCCAATAGCTCAATTGGAATAAGGATGAGCTTAACGAAAATTGGCACACCGGGAGGCCAGAAAATATGACCCCAGAAATGACCATTGGTGCTGAACAAAATAACCACCAGAGAAATAATGCCCAATACAGCTGTGAAAGCAGTGTTGCCGGTTACGTTGGCAGAACCGGGGATCAAACCAAAAAGGTTATTGATTAATATAAAAAAGAAAACAGTTAATAAATAGGGAAGATACTTAGTGGCTTTTTTACCAAGGTTTGGTTTGGCCACATCGTCTCTTACAAAAGTGATAACAGGTTCAATGGCATTTTGCCAGCCTTTTGGAGCTGAAGTAACGCCTATGCCTTTTTTATATTTTTTTGCTATGCCCGTCATTAACAGCACTAATACAATTAATGCGATGATCATTTGCACCACATTTTTCGTCATGGAAAAATCGTATACTTTACTTCCGTCCACAGCGTGAATTTCGCCTTCGTGCATTTGATAACCATTGTATGCATCGTGTCCATGATTGAATCTTGCAGAAGAGAAAACCGAAAATCCGTTTGTGGGAGAATATAAAATTACAGGCAAAGGAATGGTAGCATGAAAATCACCGGCGGTGAAAAAGTGAAATTCGTGGGCGTCTTTAATGTGATCCATGATGATCTTGGCGGGATCTAATTTTTCTGCTGCATGACCGGCCGGTTCATGTTCTCCTGTAACGGAATCTGTTGGGTGATCCTGTGCAAAAGTTGAATTAGAAAAAAATATTATACCAAGGCTAAAAGCCGCTACCAGTAATGATTTGAATCGCTTTGCTACCATATAGGTCCTGAAATTTGGCGCAAAGATAAGGG
>JACMKX010000171.1 GCA_014379905.1 Ferruginibacter sp.
GAGCGTAATGCGGGATGAATATTGCATTGTACTGAACGGATATTTGGTATCGGGTTGTTCATCTTTTACTGACAGGAGCAATGGTTGCTATTTTATTCTTTTCCCTTATTTTGATTTTGTTTATTGAGTTCCAGGATTGCCGCTAACGTTCAGCATTGCCGCTGGCTAGGGAATTTGTTGCTGTGTCCGCCCGGTGCTGATGCTAATTAAAGAACGTAAATATTATTGTAACCACCAAACCAGCATGCGGCACTATGAGCCTATCAAAAATCCGCAGGCGGATTAATAAACGGTCAAGCGGATGACTAAAGATTGGTAGCGAAAAAGCTGAGAATATATTCGTCGATCCGCCATATAGCAAAACCGAATGTTGGCTGCTGTATTCAATTCTTACGTAAATACTTTTTCGGAATTTTTACTTTATCAGTCTCAAGTGTCCAAAGTAAGTTTAAAATCCACCACCGCTCTTTGTAATGAACTAACAGGTAGCTATTTATTCCCCTGGCTTTCTCACTTTTGGAATCTTTACCGCAAAAACTTTGAAAGACGTTTGCGATTCCGCTAAATTCATCAATTGTCTTGCCTGTTTCATATTCAACGTAACCTGCTTCATAATAGTTATCGTGTAGAAGTTCAATAAAGTCGTTAAGACTTACTGTTTCAGTTGGTGGACGCATAGTGTCACCTGTGTTTAAAATTGTCAAAGTTGCTGCGGGTAAGAATAAGCTTCGCAAAGCATTCCAATTTTCGTCTTACCCTTGTCTCCTGATTGAAGTCTCAGAAATTCCTTCACTATACCACCAATAGATTTGACAGCATTTGTGTCTGTCAACATAGCCTCTTGAGCTATTAAACTTGACGCAGAAATCAAAAAGAATAAGTATACCAAAATTATTTTCATAGTAAACCCATCTAGTTGATAATTTTTGAAAGGTATCGAAGCTGTGTGTCGGCTGTCATATATCAGACAACGGATTAGGGCTTGGCCTTGTAGGGGGAAATAGAATTCCGCCAGCCCAACTGCAACAATATGCCAAATTAAAAAACCCAAGATAAGGATTTGTTCGTCGGCCCCTATAACGTCAAACCCCTGTAAGCGGTAGTTTTGGGTCTATCAAGTATTCCTAAGTTGTAGCTTGTCAGTAAATAATGTGTCTAATTTCTGCATTAGTGCAAGTCCGCCAAAAGTAATAGTCCCTTCGAGTGAAACACACAATAACCTGTGTAAAGCTGCTTTTTTAAAAAACATCAAATGAAGAACCTACATAGTTTAATACTTCGATCTTGTGTGTATTGTCTATTCCGCTATCATCTCTTTTCTTTTGAAATGATTTAAAAGATTCGACATTAAGAACTTCTTTTTGTACATCCTCATTTTTGTAAGTGGAAAGATGTACGAATGTTTTGCCATCCTCCATTAAATACACAATGTAACGAAAATCAGAATGGCTCATTTTCTTAAAGTCATTCAGGAATAGAGAAATATTTTGTTTGTTGGTTTCAACAAAATCAGGTTTTACGGTGTAGGTTACTTTTACTGTAATCATTTTAATTGGTTGATTTTATTGCTTTTTTCACTTGAGATTGCTGCATTTTTTTCGCTTCTTTTTCCGACAAAGGAGAAAATTACAAAAGATGAAACCAGCAGAAATATTACTTGTATACTAGTAAGTTTAATTTTTCTTTTGTTCATGATTAATAGTTTTTTTTTGAATAATTCTGTTTACATTTTGATCGAAAAAATTGAATTAATGGTATTTTCAATTGTGGTTTTATTTTTTTCAGCTATTTCTCTATTACTGGTTCCTTCCAACGATAGCAGGTACTCTACCTTCATCCCCATCAGTTCTAACACCGATTTTAAATACGGGTTTTGAAATTCATAACGCTCCATTTTTGTTCCTTTAAACAGGCCAACTTTTACGGTTATAATAAAGACCTTTTTATTATTCAGTAGCCCGTGGCATTCATTATTTACATATTGAAACGTATGATTAATTCTGAAAACATAGTCTATGTATGCCTTTAATGTAGAAGCAATGCTGCAATTATACATAGGGCTGCTTATTAATACTTCATCGGAAGATTTTAATTCTGCAATTAACTCGTCAGACAAAGCAGTTGCTTTTACTGTTTCAGAAGTGTTATCCTCTTTAGCTGCATAAAATCCGGCAATTGTGGAATTAGTTATATGTGGGATCTCTTTTTTTACTAAGTCCCGGTGAATCACTTTTCCTGCAGGGTTAACGGTTTTCCACATGGTTTGAAAATAATCAGCAAGGTTTCTCGAATACGAACCTTCGGTTCTTAGACTGGAATCTATTCTTAGCAAAGTTTTCATTTGTTGTAAATTTTAAACTGCTTGTATGACAAAGCAGCCAAATGAAACGTGACACTATTTTCAGAATGCGGTGCTTATGTAATTTGTTTTGAATAATCATCTGAGCCAGGAATTGAAGATTTTATTAGAATGGCACAGCTACTCCAGTTAGTAGAAACGTCCGCAATGGTAGGGGCAGTAAGGCCAACAGGTCGCTAAAGAAATATAGTATCAGTGTTATTAACGGATAAATTGCAAGTCATACAATAACAGCCCTTTTGTGCTTTTCGTTTTTCGCCATTTTTATAGTTTTTTATGCTGACTATATAACAAACAGAGGCTGTAAAACGTGACAAGCGTTTTACGGTTTGTGAATATTCTTTAGTTTTTCCGGGTCGACTATGGAGTAGATATGACTGATTTTTTTAGCCCCCTCTTCAAATTCAAAAACCTGGCAATTGATAAGTGTATTGCCATCGTAGAAAATTAACGCAGGCTGATGATTTATTATTGCCGGAAGGATAGAAAGTGTCTTTTGATATGTTTTATATACATACATCATTAATGCGGCGGTGGCTTTTACACCAACTGTAAGCTCACTAACAATCTTGATTTCTGGGCCTCCGTCTGTCATTACTGCAATATCAGTAGATAGCATTTTCTCTAATGATTTTACATCGCCGTTTTCAAGAATGCTGATATAACCCTGTAGACTGCCGCTGATTGCTTTTTTAAAGTCGCTAAATTTCCTATCCTTAGTTTTTAACTCATTTTTTGCCCGGCTGAGCAATTTTCTCGAATTTTCAATAGAAATAGAAAGAGTGCCTGCAATCTCTTCATGTGAATAATCAAAAGCCTCTTTCAAAATAAACACAGCTCTTTCCTTTGGGTTGAGGTATTCTAAAAGAAAAAGCATAGAATATGATATAATTTCTCTCCTGTTAATGTTTGCATCTGCTTTTTCAGTTGCTATTGGCTCTGGAAGCCACATTGTGTCACCTGCTATTTTCTTATTCCTTTTTTTAATATTGATAGATTGGTTGATAACAGCCTTAATCAAATACCCTGTTTCGTTTTCAACCCCCTGTTTTGGAGCAGAAACATATTTAACCATCACATCCTGAATAGCGTCCATGACATCGTCAATGGAACCTAAAATATTGTAAGCATAAGGAAATAATTTCCTTTGATAATTGTTCAATATATCCATAAGCCTTCGGGTATTATTTTAACAATGACAAACTTGTGGAGTAAAACGTGACATTTTCCGGCTGTAGGGTTGCCGATAGCGTTCGAGGCTTGCCGCAGGGCTGGTATTTTAAGACTGTCTGCCAGGCAACTGAAGCCGATTGAAAAACTGATGATGAAGTTAACAACTAAAAGCCAAATAGAATTCGGTCAAGCCCGATATTAGCTGACAGTAATACTGACCCGAAGTTAACAATTTCCCACCCTCCACTTGCAGCAATACTTTTGTTGAGCATTCGTTTTTCTTGTCCTGCTATTCTACGATTTGAATCTCCTGTCATTTTAGAGATATTTGGAAGTATATTTATTATACTTTACTCTTGAAAGTAACTATAGTTTAGAATAGAAAGTATTCATGAAAAAATATCCTGTCCGCCATTGCAGGAGGTTAAAATGTATGATAGTAAAAAGCACCTATGCCTTACCGCTAGTTTCCCGCTGCCTGCTTTTTTTTAGAGATGTCCGCAATCAATAAAAGAGCCTGCTGCAGCCTGGTGATTGAACAACAAGGGAACAATAACTGAACAGCGACTCAACAAATAGTTTTTTATAGGCAGATGAGCCATTAGCGATCAGTATACCAGCACGATTAATAGCTCATTTACTAATCTCTGATTAACTCATCTCCGATGTATTCAGTAAGCTAACACACTCTCGTCCATGCTGTTGACAATATCATAATACAACGGCTACACAAACCCACCCATAAAATCCCTAATTTAGCTCCTTTGTTCACTTACCAAACCGGCTTTTCCCTAAGCGTTTTATGAGAGTAATACTAACCATAATTGCATTTATATCTTTTTATTTTTCGTCATTTTCCCAAACGTTTAATGGCGGGGGTGGTAATATTCCCGCGCTTGCTACCACGCAAACCTGCTTTAATGCAAATGTTACAGGCATAGGGGTAACTAATGCCACTAATGGTTTGGTAAGCGTTTGTGTGAATATTACCCATGCAGATGTAGGCGATCTTGAAATGGTGTTAAGGGCACCCGATGGAACAGTGATACCGCTCACGCTTCAAAATGGCGGCAACGGAAACAACTTTACCAATACCTGCTTTACGGCTACGGCTGCCAATCCCATAAAAACAGGCACTGCCCCCTTTAACGGCAACTTCAGGCCCGAAGGCTGGCTGGGTGCCGCCAATAATGGCCAGAATGCCAACGGCATATGGAACCTGTGTATACTGGACAGGAGAAATAATTCAGGAACGGGTACAGTTAACAGCTGGTCTTTAAACTTTGGCACTGCTGCAGCGCCCATACCGCCGGCCTTACCTGCCTGCGCCAATACATTGCCATCATCTTCCTCCTGCGCCACCGCAACATTGGTTTGCGATTTTAACGGGCAATGTGGAAGTACGGCAGCTCCCTCTGTACAAACCTGGGCCGCATTAACTGCGGCCAGCTGTTTTAGTTTACAAAACAACTCTTTCATAAGATTTATAGCTGCTGCAACAACAGCCTCTTTTTCTGTGTGGATACCAACTACCATCAGGCCAAATTACCTGGACGGTGGGTTACAAATGCTATTTTTTAGCGGTAACTGTAACGGGCCGGTAATAACTTACGGGTGCTACGAACATATTTACCCATATAGCGGAACAGGCCAACCAACCATAGCTGTCATTTCAGCATCAGGCCTCACGCCAGGCAATACCTATTATTTAATGATTGATGGCTATAATGGCGACAATTGCACTTTTACCATTGCTGCCAATACAGGCGTAAATGTTTTAAACGTTACCCCCGCAGCACCCGCTATCTGCGCAGGCAGCTCGGTGAATCTTACCGCCAGCGGCGGAAACGGTGTGTATGCATGGAGCCCTGCCGGGA
>JACMKX010000172.1 GCA_014379905.1 Ferruginibacter sp.
GGTCTCTATTTATGATTGTGTTGATTGCATAAAATTGCAGGGCAATTACAAAAATCAGTAAACCTAAACCATTCAAAAACATTTTTCTCTGTATTTTAAATACACTCCAATCGAGTTTGCCAAGCCACATACCCGCAAAGAAATAAGCAACCCAGGGAAAAATTGCGTTCCAACCGTTGTAAAGTGTGTTTCTTAAAAAACCACCTACTGTCCAAAAGTCTTTGTACTCCAAAGTTTTGAAATTCCATCCTGTTTCGTATGGAATAATAGCAAACAACAAATGAAAAATTACTATTGCCGATAATGCAGCCCACAAATAATATTTTTTGGGTGCAAACAAAATTAAGATTGCCAGGTGCATATAGCCACCATAATAATGCAATATGTCGGCAGGCCACCAAATGTAAAGTAGCAAACCAATTACCAATAAAAACCACGAACGTCTGCTAATGATTTTTTTTAGTTTTGTCTTGTCAGCCAAACTGTATCCTGTTCTGTTTGTCATTAATGAAATGCCCATACCTGCAAGTATCACAAAGGTTGAACTGGAATTTCCACTAAACAAACTTAAAAATTGTCCTAAAATGGTTTTGTCTGTAAACGAACCATAAACTGTGTTGAAGTTTACGATAAACATTCCGAGAATGGCATAGGCTCTGGCTAAATCAAAGCCAATTATTCTTTGTTTCATATTCGTAGGTTTTAGTGTGTATAGCCTTGGCTTTGAAGTCCAACGCTACCTACGATAATTAAAACAATACAAGCAATTTGAATCCAATTTAAAGTTTGTTTGAAAACTATAACATTTGTCAAAACAATAAGAACAGTCCCAACTCCTGCCGCTATCATATAAACAAAACTTGCTTCAATTTTTTTTAAAGCCAACACGAAAAATAATAAGGCTATTAAGTCTACTAGCACAGTTGCTACTGTTGGGCTTGTTTTGGTAAAACCTTGTGAGAATTTTAGTGTTGCAAAACCAACACTTTCGCAAACTAATGCAAGAGAAAGGTAAATCCACTTCATAATTTCAATTATTTTGTTGTACAAATGATGGTGTAAAATTGAAATGGTTATTTTGATTATCATTTGATGTAGGTCAAATAATGAAATTATTTTTTGGCTCTTATTCTGCTCAATGTTTCCAACGAAATGCCAAGATATGAAGCTATAAATGTGAGTGGAATGTTTTGAATGATGTATGGATGGTCTTCAATAAGTTTTAAGTAACGATGTGTAGCGTCCATTGTGTGAAATTGAAATAATCTGTCTTCTAACCACATTGCGTAATATTCTGTCATCATCAAATCTAACTTTGCTAATTTTGGAAATTGTTGTTTAGCTGTTTGAAATGCTCCAAAATCGGTTTGCAATATGGTTGTGTCAGTTAGTGCTTGTATATATTCTCTACTGGGTTTTTGCAAACAATAACTGTCAAATGAAACGGCAATATCATTGTCAAAATATAGTTCAGTTGTAATTTCTTTGCCGTCATTGAGATAATATTTTCTTGCAATTCCTTTTTCTATCCAATAGCTTTTTTTACAAACTTCATCTTGTCGTAATAAAAAGTTCCCTTTCTTAAATATTTTCTCAACAGAAATTGCGTTTAAAGCTGTCAAAGTTTCTATGTCTAACCTTGCAGTGAAGTCGTTTATTTTGTCGAGATGTGAATTCATGATTTGTTAACGGACTGTAGATGTCGTAATGCACACAACGTTTGTATTTACGCCAATATACGCAGCTTTTCATTAATCAACAATTTCACCGAAACATTGAAAATCATTTGAAAGTAACAAAAAACACGGTGTGTTTTAGAGTATAGCAAATACAATTAACCTGATTTTAGAGCATCTAACGGACCAATGATCTTAAGCAAAGTTGTGCCTTGGTAAATAGCGTCGATTTCCTTTTAATATACAGCAGTAATATCATTTCTTGTCCCGGCGGGGCTTTCGCAGTAGAGTTTTTCATCGCTGACAATAAGTTTGTGCGCAACCCCGATATTCGCAGATCCCGGTCTGCCCGGAGTGTTTCAATTTATAGGGAAAGCTTTCCTTTTGATTTTATGGATAGATGCACGAATGACAGGTGATGCTTTTTGTCTCAGCGGGGTTTTCGCAGTCAGGGTTTTATTGCTGACAACAATTTGTGCGCAACCCCCGGGGAGTTCTGCCATCATGCATTATTTTCTCCCGCCGCCAGCAGCGATTTTTTCAACGGTGCGGCTTTCATTTTTAATATAAACTGGTTCAATAGGTATTGTGATTCTTTTTTATGGTTTTCAGCATCTTCAAAATAAATAGTTTCTAATTTTTCCAGCATTGTTTCCAGTTCAGCGTCACGGGTCAATACAACAATTCGTTGCATAATTGCCGCAGCTTCCCAGAGACGTCTCTCCTTGTTAAAACTTTGTAATTTCGATTTCAGGAATTCAAGCAGGCGGGTATCATCAACATCCCGGGCTATATCTGCCAGGCCCATATCTGCATAATTCAATTGATCTATTTGTAAAAGCGCATCAAATAATCTTTTACGATTGGCTGCCGGGAGGATCCCGGCCAGGGTTGCGGGTGCATCCCGGTCATAGTACGACATAAAATCGCTGCCGGGCGATAATTCATACGTCCCTTCCCAACGGGTGGCCGGTTTTTCAGCGCATTTTACCAACCATTCCAGCACTGTTTCATTGCATATTTTCTGCTCCTGTTGGAGGAGTATGGCCTGCATTTCTGTAATGCGGTCTTTATAAATCAGGTAGTCTTCATGAGCAGCTAAATGTTTTACACCGTAAGACAGGGCGTGAACAAAATAGTCTTTCGAACCCTTCTTTTTATCCAAAAAAGCAAGCGCCTTTTCACCTTCAAAAAAAACACCGGGCGCAGGGCATGTCATACCACTGCTAAAGAATACCCGTATCGTATCGCTTTTTATATGACCCTGTAAAGTTTCTGTTATTTGTATCAGTGCATAGTCACTTGCAAAGTGGTCGGCTTTTTTTTCCTGTTTTACCTGCCCCACTTTAAGCACTTTACCCCAAATGATGTATTCACTCTCAGCTACCAGTTTGCGTAAGGGCCTTGGCGTAATAGGGTAGGCAGATGCGGTAACCATCATCAACGTGGAAAACAGTAGCGATAGCAGTTGTTTCATACAAAGCAGTTTAGCTGGCATGAGATGCGTGGCAATTTCTTTTGCATAGATAGAAAGTTTTTTTCTAAAAAAAATGCCAAAAAGGGAGGATAGTTATCTCCTTCAGCCAATGAAGCGGTCGCCTTTTGACGGATATAAATTTACGCAAACCCCAGCGGGGGCAACCTTTTGGTGGCAACGGCAATTTAAATTTTCGTTTGGTAAGAAGAGCAGGTATCAGTGATTAGAGACTGAAAGATTAGTGGTTGCTTTCGGTTTGTATAGTATTTATTATGTCCTGGCAACTGGTTAACTGATCTCCGCAACTCATCCCTGGATACCCTTCAAATATCATGAGCTACTGATCTCTGATTCTCCCCACTTTCGGGTATTGTTTTCAAAAATTACCGGTATTATATTAGTAACCTCACCACAAAAACAATTGTATGAAACTATTACGTGCGGCTGCGGCTGCAATAACCTGTTGCGCATTTCTACCCGTATATGCCCAGCTGAATGTAGGCATTGGTACAAATGATCCGTTGTACAAACTGGATGTATTCGGCACTTCAAGGATAACGGAGAACCTGTACGTAACCGGAAACATAGGTATCGGCACTACTA
Source organism: Ferruginibacter sp. (assembly GCA_014379905.1). Lineage (GTDB taxonomy): Bacteria > Bacteroidota > Bacteroidia > Chitinophagales > Chitinophagaceae > Ferruginibacter. The sequence continues at coordinate 3,757 of JACMKX010000172.1, forward strand.
CCTCTAACTACAGACTTCAAATAGATAACGGAGCGATGGCGATCTTTAATACGACAGATAATAAAGTGTGGGCGTTCAACTATAATTCCAGCGCTAATTACTTCCAGTTAACCGAAGGCGGTATTGGCCGCATAGTAGTTGCCAACGGTGGCAATGTGGGAATAAATACTACCACACCTGTCAGCAAACTGGACGTAAATGGGACTATGAACGTGGAAACAAATCTTTCTGTAGGAGGTAATATTTCCATGGCCGGTAATGGTTTACTTTACAATGCAGCCAGCAGCGCCAAACTCCGCTATTTCACCAAACAGGTGAGCTTTGCAGTAACGGCCGTTGGCCCACATGGTATTGGTCCCGAAGGCGTTATTAGTTACACTGGCTTTACCAGCCCGCCTGTGATAATTGTAGGCAACCTGGTAAGCAGCAGCGGAAGTGCAGGCGTTTTATATAAATGCGAGCTCGTAGTGTACGATGTAACGGCCACCAGTGCTAAAGCCCGGGTCAGCAATACCAGCAGTACTACCATAACGCAGAGCTCTACCTGGAATGTGGTGTGTATTGGGAATTAGGAGTCGGGGGAATAGTTGATTCATCACGGGACCCTAATCTGTAATCAACTAATCTATACTAAAGACTCAACAAGTGACTTATGACTTCTCCCATATCCTTACTGCATCTATGGCAATATTTTAAGTATTATCGATTAACTTAGAACAAACCTTTCACCCATGCTTTCCGCATCTACCATTAAATTACTCCGTCTGCCGTTTTCTATTTTCCTTTCTCCTCTATACTTTTTTGCTTTATCGCAGGTGCCACACATCAACTGGTGGAAGGCTGCTTTGATCTTTGTAATGCTTCACCTGCTCATTTACCCTGCCAGCAATGGTTACAATAGTTACATGGACCGGGATACGGGTAGCATTGGTGGCTTGGAAAAACCGCCGCCGCCCTCCCGCCAACTTTTTTTGCTAACGATTGTATTAGATACGGCGGCTATATTGCTGAGTTTGATAATCGGCCCTTTGTTTGCCTGTGTTGCCGGGCTGTATATCGGGGCGTCGAAGGCTTATAGTTACCGGGGTATTCGTTTAAAAAAATACCCGTTTATTGGTTATCTCACTGTCATCATTTTCCAGGGGGCACTCACCTTTGCCCTGGTCTATTATGGCAGCAATAACCAAGAGCAATTATGGGTGCCGTGGCAGGGAATGGTAGTATGCGCTTTGCTGATAGGTGGCTTTTACCCGCTTACACAGATATACCAGCACCGGCAGGATCTGGAAGATGGCGTAACAACTATCAGTTACAAATTGGGCTACAGGGGTACTTTTATTTTTTGCGCTTTGGTGTATACATTGGCATTTACATTCATGGCACAATTCTTTATCAGTACTAAGCAGGTATATAAACTGGCGGTGGTCAGCATCCTTTTTGTTCCCGTTATCGTTTATTTTATCGGGTGGTTTCATAAAGTGATTAAAGATTCAGCAACAGCAAATTTTAAAAACACGATGAAAATGACCTGGATGGCGGCCACCTGCACCAATATTGCATTCATCATATTATTAACCTGGAGGTTTTTTGAGTAAAATAGTTTCAATAGGCACAGCGGTTCCGGAGTGTAAACACGATCAATCCCGGATCCTGGAATTTATGCAGCAGGTGTATGCCTTAAATGCAGAAGAACAACGGAAGGTAAAATTCCTGTACCGGCAGTCGGGCATCAGTACCCGGTACTCCGTTATCCCCGATTATAGCTTAGAAGCCAGAGACTGGGAATTTTATTCCCCGTCAGAAAACCTTGAACCCTTTCCCTCCCTCGAAAAAAGAATGCAACGCTACAGCCAATATGCCGCCGCACTTTCGTTAAAGGCAGTGCAGCAATGTACGGCCAGCCACCCCGATCAAAAAATTACGCATTTAATAACGGTAAGCTGCACCGGCATGAGCGCCCCCGGGCTCGACCTGGAATTAATGGAACTGCTCAATTTACCGGCCACCACTTTTCGCAGCTCTGTAAATTTTATGGGCTGTTATGCCGCTGTGCATGCATTAAAAATAGCAGACGCTTTTTGTAAAGCAGATGCAGCAGCCAATGTATTGATTGTATGCACAGAATTATGTACCCTTCATTTTCAAAATGAACCTACCATTGATAACATCACCAGCAGCATGTTATTTGCAGATGGTGCTGCAGCGGTACTGGTGAGCGGCAATAAGGAGCTGGAAGGATTAACCATCGCTAATTTTTATTCAAAAGTGGCGCTGAAAGGAAAAAAAGATATGGCCTGGGAACTCTCTTCGAAAGGCTTCCTGATGACCCTGAGCAGTTATATACCAGAAATAATTGGAGCAGATTTTAATGAACTGGTAACCGAAGCGGTAGCTGCGGCGGGCCTGCAAAAGGACGACATCAGCCATTGGTGCATTCACCCGGGTGGAAAAAAAATACTAGAAGCCGTACATAAAAGCCTGGGCTTTACCAACGGCCAATTGCAGCCCTGTTATGATATACTAAGGGATTATGGTAATATGTCGTCGGCCACTCTTTTATTTGTATTACAAAAAATAATGGGCGAACTGAAGAAAGAAGAACAGCCTACCATCTTTGGGGCTGCATTTGGACCGGGTTTAACCATGGAAACTATTATTTTGTCTGCATGATAAACTTACAACAACGCAGTTACCAAAAAGAATTAATGGATGGCGATGATATACCCTTTGCCGACATGGCACAAACACTCAAAGAGCTCAATACCATCAATACCCGTTTGGGCGGGCATGCCATTACCGTGCAGGGCATAAAACAACTATTGACAAATAACCGCTTACTCATTATTTGTGAAATTGGCTGCGGCGGCGGAGACAATCTTTTTGCGATTTATAAATATTGCACGCAACATAATATCGCGGTAAAATTTATCGGTATAGATATGAATGCAGAATGTATAACTTTTGCCAAACAGCAATATCCCCAACTTCCCTGCCTTTGGATATGCAGCGATTATGCCGTGGTAGAATTTGCCAGGGAAAAGCCTGACATTATCTTTTCCTCCCTGTTTTGCCACCATTTTACAAACGAACAACTGGTACCTATGCTGCAATGGCTGCGCAACAACAGCAGCGCCGGCTTTTTTATCAACGACCTGCAACGGCACTGGCTCGCTTATTACCTTATTAAATACATCACCCGGTTTTTCAGCAGGTCGTACCTGGTTAAAAACGATGCCTGCCTTTCTGTTGCCCGCAGTTTTACCCGGCACAACTGGCAGCAGTTATTCCGGCAGGCGGGCATACAACCCTATTCCATTAAATGGAAATGGGCCTTTCGCTGGCTGGTAGTAGCCAAAAACAACCATACATGACGCACCCCATTACATACGATGTAGCTATTGTAGGTGGGGGCCTGGCCGGCCTGGCGCTATCTATCCAGTTAAGAAGAAAAGGTCATTCTGTTATTTTAATGGAGAAAGAAACTTATCCCTTTCATAAAGTGTGCGGGGAGTATATCAGTTTGGAATCCTGGGATTTTTTAAAGGATTTGGGTGTTGACCTGGATGCCATGCAGGTGCCCATAATTAAACAGCTGGTCATTTCTTCAGCCGGTGGAAAATTGTTAAAGCACGCGTTACCGCAGGGCGGATTTGGTATCAGCCGTTACCTGCTCGATGACACCCTGGTGCAAATTGCCGAAGCAGCAGGCGTAGTAGTACTGCAAAATACAAAGGTGAATGATATTATTTTTAAGGAAGACACATTTATTATAGATAACAACTTGCGGCAATACAATGCAAAGATGGCCTGTGCCTGTTATGGTAAGCGCAGCAATATGGATATAAAATGGAAGCGGCCTTTTTCGTTGGCGCCAAAAAATAAGATCAACAATTATATAGGCGTTAAGTACCACATTACTACCAGCCTGCCTGCCGATACCATTGCCCTGCACCATTTTAAAAACGGCTACTGTGGTATTGTAAAAATTGAAGGCGACAGGTATAACCTTTGTTACCTTACCAGGGCCGACAACCTGCAACAGGGTAAGGGCGATATCAGGACCATGGAACGCAATATACTTAGCCAAAACCCCCATCTGAAAAAAATATTGCAGGAAAGTGAAACCAGTTTTACTGCTCCGCTCACTATCTCTCAAATAAGTTTTGATAAAAAATCGCAGGTAGAAAATCATGTACTCATGATGGGCGATGCCGCGGGCATGATAACCCCTTTGTGTGGCAATGGTATGAGCATGGCCCTGCATGCCAGTAAAATAGCCGCGGGGCATATAGATGATTTTTTAAATGACCAAATCACAAGAGCTGAACTAGAAAATCGTTATACCCGTCAATGGAACAAACAATTTGCCCGCCGAATGTACACCGGCAGAAGCATTCAGCGCTTGTTTGGCAGCAGGTGGTTGTCTGATTTTTTCATCGCAGCTGTAAAGCCTTTTCCCGGCATTATAAATTACCTGGTGAGACAAACGCATGGGCGGCGGTTTTGATGGTAGGGGTATTAGATGAGTGGGCGCCGGGGTTTGGAAGGGATTTGCCATACGGTTGCGGCGTAATTAAACATGAGTGGGCCACCTGTTGTTAGAAAAGTAGCTGCAATAATGTATTGGCAGATGCCTTTCCAACTGGCCCATTGTTCTCTTTTCCTCTTTGTTTTCTTCGCAAAAATATCCGCCGCACTGAAGCAAACGTTCTGCCCTTTGGTGGGTCGCTTGATGCCTTGTAGTTCTGCCCGGAAGATCGGGTTTGGCCATATATTGTTTGATGAGTGTTTGCCGTTAATGCGTTAAGACGTTCTGGTGCCTCAACGCCAATAAAAAATAATGCATTTTTACGAACCACTAGTCTCTGCTAAAGTACTGCTACAAGTTACCAATGAATACTCTCATCTGTTCGCTTCACTGAGCCAATGAAACGGCCGTTCCGCCAGCTGAAAGTGCCGCTTCGATTTTCTCAGTTCCACCAACAAGGAATCACTTCTTAACCTGCCCGATAACAGTATGGTATTGCTGTCGGTAAGCTTGTATTGCAGGGATAAAAAATTTTGATCTGCCTTATAAAAATGAATAACCGGCAACAGGCTGTCGGCCTCAAAATAAAAATAAGCCCTGCCGTAGCGTTGCCTGAAAATAGTATCCTTTGTATTAATACTGCCATTGGTATTGCGGTCTATAATAAAGTCTTTCCAGCGTAGGCTGTCGGCGGGAACAATAGCAGTGCTATCACTGGTACGTGTATAATGAACAACATCATAATAGCCCGGCTTTAAATCCTTGTGTGGTTTTACCGTTTGTGTTTCCCGGTAGTATTGCTGCGCATCGTATACAGACATACCGAAGAGGAATACCACCCACAACTTGATTACGATCCTGGTAATGCGCATCCATTTTTTTGGGAGGGGTTGATGGTAGATGGAACAGCTGTCTGCCGGCTTATTCAAAATAAAAAAGCAGGCGATGCGCCGGTATTCATTGGCCAGGAGGTAAGCACACACCAAAACAATATTCATGGAGTACAGCTTTACCGGAATATCGTAGCAAAGGTTCAGCATCATTACATTGATGAAAACCGCCATGGCCATCATTACCCCAAAAGTAGCCGTACGCCTGTACAACAACAGCAATGCTACCGTTGTTTCCAGTATGCCGGAAAATACCTGGTAAGGCGTGGAGTAACCTACAAACAACCAGGAGAAGCGCATGGGCAGCAGGTCGCCCAGCGGCGTTGCCAGCTGGCTCATTAACGGGAAAGGCATTTGCAGCGCAAATATTTTTTGAATGCCATAGCCAAATGCAATAATGGCCAAAGAATACCGGAGGAAGAGACAGAGGAGGTAATTGAGCTGGCGGTAGCTGCTTCTTTTCCTGTCGGCCAGCGACCATACCAACGCACCTATGGCTGCCAGCGAAAGCAGCAAACAAAAGGCCGCCCAGCTATACGAAGTGTCGCCGCTGCCATTAAAAACCTGCTTTACCTGTCTAACACCGAACACCTGGAAAAAGTGTTCATTGGCAGTAACTACTGCCCATTCCATGCCCTTATTATACCACTCAATTAACCAGCCAATGCCGGGTATAATTGCCAGGTTATCCCAGGGACTGCTGTACAGGATAAAATAAATAAAGAAGAAACGGAAGCTGATTTTTTGGGGGAGTATCCAGGCGGGTTTCGCTGGCAGAGTAGAAGCAGTCATACAAAAGGGCTGTTTTGGTGAATAGCGGCATTAAGATATTTAAAAAAATAATACGATAGGCTGGGGAGGATTATTTTTTGATGAAGCTGCAGGAGCGTTCATGAATAGCGCTGCTTTTTGTAGGTTAATGCCGCCGGATTTTTTTAAAGAAAACCCAGCTGAAATCTGCGTTGTTAAATCAGCGTATTTAAGGGAAGCATAGGCTACATCAGTTCTTCTACTGCTGCAAATAGTTGCTCCCGTGTAAATGGTTTGCCCAGGTATATATCGGCACCATTTTCCAGTGCCACATCTTCGGCAGCTTTATCAAACCCTGAAATCATAATTACTTTCAGTGTAGGACAGGTCTTTTTAAGAAAAGGAATAAAGTCTAACCCGAGCCCGTCTGGTAGCCGGTTATCAAGTATCACTACGGATGGCAGCTCCCCCTGCAGGTAGGTTTCGGCAGCAGCGAGTGTTGCTACATGATCCATTTCTATACCCTTACCCGAGAGCAGGATATTAATGAGCAGGCACATATCCCCTTCATCTTCTACAATCAATACTTTTTTTGCTTTATTATCTGCCATACATTTTATTTATTGAACCCTGCAGCTGTATAAACTGCTATTGAATGGCTACGAAATTATGGAATTGCTGTTATATAAGCAGAGGGTTTTCCCTGCTATTCAGTTCGAACTTCTTACGAAGCGCATCAGGGATAAAGCCTAAAGGTCTGGAGTGCTTCTGGTAAACAGCCTATTTTAATAATAAAATTACTGGTTAAACGGTGGCTGATTACTGGTCACCAATAAACTGATTTACCGGTTAACTCACCCTTTCTGTTTTTTCTCTTTGTTCTCATTGCAATGACTCCACGAATCACTTCCTCATCTGCCCTAATCGGGTGGAACAGCAACCGGCGGCTGTAAAATTGCAGCAGGTAATGGAAGATAATTATTGTTTTAATTTATCGCTTGATGAATATGCCCGCCTTGGCAACCGCAGTCTCTCCTCCTTTAAACGTGATTTTGAAAAACCCTATAAATCCACCCCCGGCAAATGGCTCATGGAAAAACGGCTTAATTATTCACTCCACCTGCTTACCAATATGGGCAAAACGGTGGGCGAAGCCTCTTTTGAAAGTGGCTTTGAAAATGCCGCCCATTTTAGCAACGCGTTCAGGAAACGCTTTGGCCGTTCACTTGCTGCGTTAAAAAAGAGTTTGTTTGTTTGAGATTGGAGGACGGTTTTCCTACTTACATTATTTATAAACAGGTCAAATGTCGTTATAAATGATTTCTTTTTTACAATACAATTCAAATTATAGGTTTTTTGACCAATTAAAATATTCAACAATCGATGTTCAATGTTCAGTATTGTAGCCACTTGAGCATTTATTTATCTTTATCAAACAGCTTTGGCCCTTCATTCGCAACACAGGAAACAAAAATCCCCCGGTTTTCGCATTCCCCCTTTTTATTGCCGGAGTTGCACCCGTTGCCCGTGAAATTGTTGCATCAATTTTGTAGAACCAATGAGCGGGAAAGTCACGCACCAAAATGACTTAGCCCGAAAACTAAGATTAGTAACAGTAAAAATCAACCGATCATGAGCAAAAACAGCGTAACACTACACCGGGTACTAAAAGCAGCGCCCGAAAAAGTTTTTAAAGCATTTACCGAAGCCAGGTTTATGGCAGCCTGGTTTCCGCCTTACGGGTATACCTGCACCATAGAACAAATGGAGGCGGTAACCGGCGGCAGCTACCGCATGACCTTTCATAATTTTACCACCGGCGGCAGCCAGTCATTCAGCGGAAAATATTTGGAAGTAAAACCGGCTGAACTCATCCGGCTCACCGACAGCTTTGATGACCCTAACCTGCCCGGAGAAATGACCACCAGCATTAAAATGGAAAAACTGAGCGTTGGCACCAACCTTACTATACTGCAGGAAGGTATACCCGAAGCAATACCCGCAGAAATGTGCTACCTGGGCTGGCAGGAATGCCTGGATAAACTGGCCAGGCTGGTGGAACCGGAAATAACTGAGGGGTAAGGGTGACCGTTTCTAAATAGCTCAGCCAGTATAATTGACAGCCGGCGGTGTGCTGCCTTTTCATCAGACTATTTCTTTGATTAAATTTGTTTTGGACATATCTTCTATACAGTCATTTAATCATCTTATATGAAAAGAGCTCCTTCCCTGTTTGCATACATACCTGCGTTGTTTCTATCAATATTTAACCTGCTGCCCACGGAGCAGGCTAGTGCGCAAACCGGCGAAACTTATGTAGATGCCATGCATGCCCGCTATAAAAAAAATTGGTATAGAACCCTCAGCTTTACACAGGATACAGAAATTTATAGAAATGATTCGCTCATCCGTAAACAGGTGTGGTACGAAATGGCACGCTTTCCTTTTGAATTGCGTATTGACGTAGATTCCATTAATGGAGGCAATAAAACCTTTTACAAAAAAGACTCCACTTACCGCGTCAGGGATAATAAAATCCGGACCATTAATGCAGAACCCAATCCCTTTATTTTTTTCCTGGGTGGTATGTATATGCTTTCGCCGGATACTGTAAAATTAAACCTGCAAAAAAACGGTTATGACCTGGCCCTGGGGAGCACTACCCGCTATGCAGGCCGCAAAACTTTTATTATCGGCGCAGGTAATGATAACGATTCCACCCGCAACCAGTTTTGGATTGATGCGGAGCATTTATATATCGTACGCATTTTATTAAAAAGCGGGAACGCAATATTGGATGTGCGCTTATCAGACCATGTTAAACTTCCCAAAGGCTGGTCGGAAACTAATGTAAAGTTTTACAGGGATGGTAAACTTTTACAGACAGAAAAATACAGGGATCTGAAGCCGGATGTGGTACTGGGGAACGACGTATTTGAAGTGGAGCGATACAGGTAGGTCCTCAATCTATATACATCCAATAAATGCCAACGTGCTTAAAAGAGCAACGAGGGTAAACAACAGCACTACCCTTTTTTTAACCTGTACCTTATGAAAACTGAATGGAACCTGTTTTCTTCAGATATGAGATGCCGCTTATCCGGCACTCCCTTCTCTATTCCCTTCTTTTTGCTCCCTTCACGTTCTCTGCATCATCGCTATCCAGCTGCTTATAACTCAATACTACTAACCCGCTATCCATCAAAATAACTTCGTTTCTTTTTAGATTGTGCCTTGTTTGCAACTGGTGAAAAAATGATTTGCCCTTGCCTACAATTACGGGGTTAACAAAAATACGGTATTCATCTACCAAGCCCGTATCAATCATACCTTGTGCAAATTGGGCACCTCCAACAATTTGTATGGCGCCGCCGGGCCCGGCCTTTATTTGTGCCACAAAAGCTTCTAACTCATCTACCTTTTCCAGGCGGGCATTTTGCCAGCCGGCCTCTGTAAGAGTAGAAGAGAAAATGATATGCTGCGTTTTTTCTGCCCATTGTGCATATTTTAATTCGTTGGCAGAAAAGCCTTTTTCATGCAGGGCTTTTTTCCAATAGTCTCGGTATTCCTCCCACATACCGCCACCCAGCAGGAGCAGGTCTACTTTTTCGAGCATATCAAAAATATATTTCCATTGCTGGTCATTGTCAGGTTCATCCAGCTCATATCGTTGTTGGGTCCTGTTACAAAACCATCGAGGGAGGTTTGCATGGATAATATTATTGTACGCATATTTTTTAAAATTTTTAGTACAATTATTAAACCGAAAAAAATGAAAAAATCAATTGCTGACCTTCAACTCCAGCTTTCACAGATAAGGCCGGCGGTTGCAGGAGTTAAAAACAGTAAACAGGTATACACAGCAGCATTTGGACTTAAAAACCAGGCAACCGGGCAATCATTACAAACAACAGATCTGTTCAGGATAGCATCCATCTCCAAATCTTTTGTAGCCACAGGTGTTATGCAACTGGTAGAAAAGAAAAAGTTGCGGCTGGATGATGATGTAAGTAAACTGCTTGGTTTTGAAATTCGCAACCCTACATTTCCTCATGCCATCATCACCTTGAAGATGTTGTTGTCGCACCGCAGTTCATTAAATGACAGCCGGGGATAACCCTGGATTCGCTGAATCCTGCTACGGGTGTCAACTGGCAAAAATGCTACAACAATTATGAGCCGGGAACAGGGTACCAGTATTGCAACCTCAATTTTAACCTGGCAGGAGCCATATTGGAAAAATTTTCGTGGAAACGCCTGGATCATTATGTGAAAGAGCACATTCTAAATCCCTTGAAATTATATGGCGGATATAATGTTGACGAGCTTGATTCATCCCGGCTGGCTGCTATTTATGAGTACAGAACAGATTCGGCGGAGTTTATTTTGTCGCCCGGCGCTTATGCCAGCCGCAAACCCTTACTTGTAAATTACAGGTTAGGATATAGTACCCCCATTTTTTCGCCTACCGGCGGAATGAAAATAGCTGCACCCGGCCTGGCCACTTACATGATGATGCATATGAATTACGGCAAGCTAAACGGTAAGCGCATCCTTAACAGGAAAGTGCTCTGTTGATGCAAACGCCTGCGGATACACTTCACCAGTATGGTTTTGCATTGCTGCGCAGAGAAACCATGGCGGGCCATACCGGCTCTGCCTGCGGCTTGTACAGTGTGATGTTTTTTGAACCGGAAAAGAAATTTGGTATCGTGGTTATAAGCAATGGTTGCCATACTGCCTATGCAGCGGCTTTTAATACGGTGATGAAAAAAGTGGTAAATATTTTGTACGAGGAAGTGGTGAATAAATGATCAAACTCCATGGGTTCTGCGAGATGTAAACCTATGGGCGTCTGGAAGACCCCAGCGTGTTGAGTTAGGTGGATTTTTTCTTCTTACCCGAAAACACGCTGGGTTCTGCGAACACCGATAGGTCTTCTGCCTGCAGCTAAATCATCCCGGCATCGTTTGCGTAGCCATTTTTCTTTTTCACCATACAGCTAAATACATTTGGTATACTGATATGATTGCCAGTACAAATGCTGTTTTTCCCAGCTTTTTATTTTATGCCAGCTGTATAGTTATTCCCAGGCAGGTTTCAGCGGAGTGGGTTCCGGAAGGAGCCGCCGCTTTCAAAAAATAATGGTTAATGATTGAGTTTCCCGGTATTAGTAGAAATCATTTTTGCAATTTAAACTGGTAGAATACCGAAGCATAAAAACCATTGTTTCTTACTTTAACCTTTTCTATGCTATTGCTAAATGCCCATTGCGATCTTGCATTGATGCCGAGGCCATTTTTAAACTTCCAGCCACAACCAATATTACCAGAGAACACCACCTCTTTGGCATCAGCCATTTTATTGGTAATAGTAATGTCGCCAACTTCAGTGGTTACTTTTGCCGATAAAAGATAACCTACCTGTGGTCCTATCTCTCCAAAAAAACCTGAGGGTAAATTACATTTAAGCATAAGAGGCAGGTTTAGATAATTCATTTTATAGGTTATTTTATCTTCACCATTTTTATGTATACTTCCCTCCTCTGAGTATAAGAGCCCGGGCTGAACCGAGAATAGTTTTGCCAGCCGGATATCTGTAAACACACCGGCAACTATGCCTGGTTTTAGGTTTTTATCTCCGATAGCCGGTTTTGAATCTTCGCCTAAAAAATTATAGAGGTTAGCTCCTAGTTTAATGCCTGCCTCTACCTGGGCATGTGCATAGGCTGAAAATATAATGGCTAAAACTAACAGTAAACAGTTCTTCTTCATAATTGTTTTTAATTGGATGAGCCTAAAAACGAATGTTACTGTTAATTATTGTGAATAAGGTTACCTGCCTGTAATTACCTTTTCTTGAAGTGCTAATCTTTGCCCCTGCAACGTTTGCGTAACCATTTTTCTTTTCACGCAATGAGCTGGATACATTTGGGTAATGCTTTCGTTGGATCGTTGTTTTAATCATCATCTAAAACCTTTTATTATGAAAAGAAAACTAAGCGGTATTTTGATTGCTTTATTCGCCCTGCTTGTAAGCAGTTTTTGTGCCAATGCCGTTGTATATGCCCGTCTTGAAAGGGGTGCCATTGTTACCGAATACCATACCGGTTACAATGTGCAGTATTACACAACAGTGGAAGTTCGTTTTTATCTTCATCCTTCCTGCGCACCCGTGTGCTATACCGGCGTCCACCGACCTGGAAGTAAAGGTTAACCTGGAAGAGATTGACTACCCCACCAGCGGGGGATCTTATTCAGGTAATACCCCACCACTTATACGGCATACAGTGGCAATTATTATGTAGATGGCTGGTATAATATTAAATCTATTTATTGTTATGACGGTAGTACCGATACCGTTTACTATAATCTAACGCTTTTGCCGGGTACGGGTTATGTTGTGGTAACGTGAAACCGTGGCCTTTTTATTATTTTTTAGGAAAGCATTGCCGGCAGTATATACTGCCGGTTTGTGAGTATTGCGCTGAATTAATTACCATAGGATTAATAACCGGTTGAAGCCATTGTTTTTCGCGGGAATACACACCCTGCAGGGAAACCCTTGCCTGCAGGCGCTTACGGGCTTTAACGTTAGAGCCATCCTACATTCACTACCTTTCAGCAAATCGATAATTTATGGAAGCAGCAAAAGACGACTTTTTAACCCACCTGGGCCTGGTGGAATATTGGAAAGAACACACCGGTATCCGCTATGCCAAGTACAATACTGTTTACTCCAAAACAAATGTGGCTACCAAAACTATTTATGGGGTTTTCATTAATGAAAATGCATCAGATGAAATGCTGTTGTTTAAAGCATTGTACAGCAATAATTACGAAGTGATGGCCAAAGATGTTAAGGGCAATGCTACCAACGAAGAAGTAACTGCGCATATTGAAAAATACAAATCGGAGAAGGATGTGTAGTGAATTTAAAATCTAAAGCCGACTTTATTGTTTACGGTTGGGCGATGAAGAACTTCCCGCAGATTTCCGCAGGAAAGATCACCAAAAAATTCGGTAGTTAATCTGCGGGAACCTATTCTAAACAAAAAAGCCCCAACATTACTGCTGAGGCTTTAAAGCTATGGTGCAAGCCCCGATTCAATCAGGACGAACACATGATTTTCAGTGCACTGTTGTGCCACTTACCTATTCCTACAGGTTGGCTAAATAAAAAAACCCCAACATTGCTGCTGAGGCTTTAAAGCTGTGGTGCGAGCCGGGGTTGAACCGGCGACACATGGATTTTCAGTCCATTGCTCTACCAACTGAGCTATCACACCATCCTTACCCTTTCGGGGCAGCAAAAATAAGGGGATTCGTTTAAAAGAGCAAGGATTTTTGAAAATAGTGGTAAAAAAGCTAACAGTCCATGGTCCATAGACCGGCTATAAGACGGTAACCTTTTTTTCTTTTTCAAATCATATAGGATCTTTTTTAAATCCGGTGATCGTTATCCACCATTGACTTAACCTCGTATTGCCGTCTAATAGTATATATCTTATAATTATAACGGTCGTCTATGAACTTCCGCCCTACCCCTTCAAACTCGCCATATCAATCACAAATCTATACTTCACATCACTCTTCATCATTCTTTCATAAGCTTCATTGATCTGGTTCATGTTGATAATCTCTACATCACTTACAATATTGTGTTCGGCACAAAAGTCGAGCATTTCCTGTGTTTCTTTAATACCTCCAATGAGCGAACCGGCCAGCATGCGTCGCTGCATGATGAGGTTGAAGCCAACTACCTCCGATGGTGTGGGCGGGGCGCCTACCAGTGTCATAGTGCCATTGGTTTTTAACAAGGGTAATAAGGAATCGTAACTGTGCGGTGCAGAAACAGTATTAAGAATAAGATGAAAGCTTTTTTCCCAACCTTTGTATGCATCCGGTTTTTTGCTATTGATGAAGTGGGTAGCACCCAACCTTTTTGCATCGGCTTCTTTTGAATCGGAAGTGCTGATTACGGTTACTTCTGCACCCATGGCAGCCGCCAGTTTTACACCCATATGACCCAATCCGCCCAGTCCTACCACGGCCACCCGCTGTCCGGCACCTACTTTCCAGTGGCGCAAAGGGGAGTAGGTAGTAATGCCGGCGCATAACAGGGGGGCTACCGCTTTCAGGTCCAGCTTTTCCGACACATGGAGTACAAAATTTTCGTCTACCACTATTTGCGTGCTATACCCTCCGTAGGTAGGTTCGCCATTATATTCCTTGCTGTTGTAAGTGCCTACAGAACCGGTTTCGCAAAATTGTTCATCGCCGGCCTGGCATTGTTCGCAGGTGCGGCAGCTGTCAACCAGGCAACCTACCCCGGCCAGTTCACCCACTTTAAAGTTTTTTACATGATCGCCAATAGCAATTACACGACCCACAATTTCGTGACCTGGTACCATGGGATACATGGAGCCGCCCCACTCATTGCGTGCCTGGTGAATATCGGAGTGGCAAACACCGCTATATAATATTTCTATTTGCACATCATGCGGGCCGGGGTTTCGGCGGGTGATGGTATGTGGTGCCAGCGCTGCGTCCGCAGCGGGTGTGGCATATGCCGGTACACTGTACATGAGTTTTTTGTTTTGGTTATTGTATGGAAGAACAATTTACGAAGATTATGGTTGGATGATAAAGAGAAATCAGGCAGATGATGATTTATTCATAGAAATTAGTTTATTCAACCCTAAAATTTCACCAGATGCTGTCAACCTCCCCTCTCCCGATTGCTGTCCTATCTTTTGGACACATTTCTAAATAATTTGCATTTTTGCATATGCAAAAAAGAGACTTTACAAATTTAGATGATCTTCGCCTGGGGTATTGTGGTAATAAGATTTTAATAATTTGTTTAGCAAAAGTGTTCATTCCATCCCGCAGATTGGCCCCAGATGAAGCCTCTGCAAAAGGCTTTTATCGTTTTCTACATAATGACAAGGTCAATGAAGATGATGTTATTAGCAATTTATCATCCAATTGTAAATCAGCCTGCAAGGGCAAATAGGTATTGTGTATTCACAATACTACAGAAATCAATCTGAGTAGCCACAGCCGTAGAATAAAAAAGGATAATGATATTGGCACTACCAATGCTAAGAATAAAAAAGGGCTAGGTTTCTTGTTGCACCCAAGCCTGGTTTAGATGCCTCTTCCGGTATACCTTATGGCTATGCTGATATTAAAGTCTGGAACAGGCCACTTGAGTTTAGTTCAAAGCTGGAAACTTAGTACAATGAACTTGCCCTGCAAAGCAGGCAGCGGAACAACAGCGTATGTACCGCAAGTTTTTTAGAAGCACTGTATGTAGTGAAGGAAAAGAGCAATAATAAAACCATCAAAGTGCTGGAACTTCGCAAAGCTATTTATGAAAAGGTAATAGCCAGGACAAAGAGGCAACAAACACCTGCCAGCAGCCAGGAGAATGGGTGGCGGAACCAGAGCTTTTAAGTTTTGGCTAAGAGAACAAAGAGAAAAGGAGAACAAAGATTAATTTGCGTCTTCTGTTTGTTTGCCTAGCCTGAATATTTTTTAATTTACTTAAGCCTTTTTTTAAATCGATCCATCCTTTAATGCTCTCTGTAAAAAATAAAGGTTGTACTGGATTTTTGCCTCCTTTTCTCTTTGTATTCTTAGCTTATAGCCTCAAACTTTACTCATTTCGCTTTTCACAAATTCCATCAACCCTTTTATTTTTTCCGGCGAAAAATCAAATTCAAGTCCTGCGGTTTTATATAATTCAGGCAAAGTTTTAGTACCCCCGAGTGATAAAGCATTGCAATAATTATCCAATGCCTGTTGCGGATCTGCTTTGTACTGTTTCCACATGCCAATGGCGCCCAATTGCGCAATGCCATATTCAATATAATAAAAAGGCACTTCAAACAAGTGCAACTGGCGCTGCCAGGCATTGCTCCGGTATTTATCAAGACCTTCGTAATTGATTACATCATCTTTAAATTCATTTAAAACATTTATCCATGCGCTTGTGCGTTCTTCGTGTGTATGCAGCGGGTGCTCGTATACCCAGTGTTGAAATTTATCAATGATCGCTATCCAGGGGAAAATGCTAATGACTCTTTCCAGCTGGTGTTCTTTTGCACGTGCAAGATCTGCCGGGTTATCAAAAAATACTTTCCAGTGATCCATGCTAAAAAGTTCCATAGCCATGCTGGCTACTTCTGCAATTTCCA
Organism: Ferruginibacter sp.; assembly: GCA_014379905.1. Classification (GTDB taxonomy): domain Bacteria; phylum Bacteroidota; class Bacteroidia; order Chitinophagales; family Chitinophagaceae; genus Ferruginibacter. The sequence goes on from JACMKX010000172.1 coordinate 20,129, forward strand.
TGGGGTATTCTTTAAAACCATTTAGCGCAAGCGGGTGTGCAAGAAAGGAGTGTACAGCATGGCCGCCTTCATGCACCATAGTAGTTACATCATGCATTTGCCCCGCGGCATTCATAAAAATAAAAGGTGCACCACTTTCTGCGAGCGGGCAGTTGTAACCACCGGGTGCTTTGCCTTTACGGCTTTCCAGGTCGAGGTGCTGCAGCGCTTTCATCTTTTGCAAACACTGGCCAAAGAAGGGACGCAGTTGATTAAAACAGTCGATAGATTTTTGCAATAATTCTTCGCTGGTTTTAAAAGGACGCAGCGGTTGTTGTCCTTCGGGTTGTGCCTCCAGGTCCCAGGGGCGCAGTTCATCTAAACCTAATTGTTGTTTTTTCTTTTTATAGATCTCATTTACCAGCGGCAGCACATGTTGTTTTACAGCTGCATGAAAATTGTAGCAGTCTTCTTTGGTATAATCAAAACGGCCTAATTCTTTAAAGCGATAATCGCGGTAGTTTTCGAAGCTGGCATTTTTTGCTTCCTTATCCCGGAGAACGATGAGTTTGTTGTAGAGTTCATCCAGTTTAGCAGTATCCTGTAAGCGGCGGTCCTGGATTTTATGATATACTTCTTCCCTTAACTTCCTATCGGGGTTTTCCAGGAATTTGGCTGCCTGTTGCAAGGTATACTCTTCTCCATTCACAGTTACCATCATGGCACCCGTGATCTGTCCGAATTGTTGTTGCAGTACAGCAGCTTCCGCCTGCAAGGGAATATTTTCTTCCCTGAACAGCTCAATACTTTTGCGGATGCTGCGCAGGTAGGTATGGTATTTTTCTTTTTCCAGTTCGCTCAACAGCGGGCTGTTCATTAATTTTTTGTTGAGCGCATCGGCCAATGGTTGAATCTGCGGCTGTATCTGCATGCAGAAATAATTGAAAGCTTCTTCGAGTGATTTGTTTTCCGTATCGCAGGTCATTTTTATCTGCCGCCAGCAGGCATCTTCACTAACAGCTGCTTCCAGTTCGCTCTGGTCTTTGAGCCATTGTTCCAGGGATGGTTTATCTGTAATATCCCGTTCTAACAAATTTTTAAAATAGGGTTCTAAAGCGGGCCAGTTTGTTATTTGAAAGTTTTCGGGTAAAAAGGTGCGGGGTTGTTTTTGTATATCGGCGGTGTACATACTGGTTACTGGTTACTGGTTACTGGTTACTGGTTACTGGTTACTGGTTACTGGTTACTGGTTACTGGTTACTGGTTACTGGTTACTGATAAATTGATTTGTAAAGATACTAAAAACGGATTTTTTGGTCCGGGAATTAACAGGGCGTTTAAAAAGTTGAGCAAAGCTATAAACTGATCAACTAATCACTTAAAAACAAAATAGTCAATAGCGCTCTTACACGGCTATTGACTATTTTCTATGATCCATGAAATATGAACATTTAGGCCATCTTCCTTGGACTATTTATTTTTTTTGCAGGAGAATTTGTGCGGGGCGCTGCTGCATTTTTAGGCGCTGCAGTTTTTGCAGTTTTCTTTTCTGCTACCACAGGTGCGTCTGTTTCGTCGGTTTCGCCTGCTTCAGATAATTTTATTTCGATGCCTGCTCCTTTTAAAATTTCCAGCCATTTGATCATTTTCTTCATATCGCTGCCGTACACTCTTTCAAAATCCATGGCAGGGTATACTTTTTCAAAGTAAGCTTTAATAGCTTTGGCATCTGCTTTAGCATCCGGTAATTTTTCTTTACTGGCCTGCATGGCTGCAAAAATTTCCACCAGGTTCACATTGTCTTCCTTTGTGTAAACTTCAATACTTTCCAAATGAGAGAAATTGTGAACACGGTTGCTTACAAATTTGGTGCTTTTGTCTTCCAGGGAACGGACAAGTCCGCCATCCGCTTTTGAAGAAACCAGCTCATACAATCCGCCCAAACCGGTAACGGATACAATTTTATTATACTCCATAGTTAATGTTTTAAAATCAGGGCTGCAATTTAGGCGAATATGGCTAAATAATTGCCGGAACCTTTTTGTTAAAACAAATTAACAATTAAAAAAGGAATAATGCGCCTGTTTGGGTAACCATGCGGCGTCTAAACCTGTAAACGAATTATTTTTTATGTTAAGATCAGCTTTACTTACAATTGTTATTTCATTAATGGCAATGACAGGCTTTGCGCAAACCCCTGCAATTAAAGGCGTTGTAGCCGATAAAACAGATACTAAACCCCTGGCTGGTGCCACAGTTTCGCTGTTGTTCCAAAAAGATTCTACCCTGGTGGACCGGAAAGTTACCGATGCTTTGGGCCTTTTTGAATTTCATCCATCAGCTGCCGATAGCTTTATTGTAACTGTAGACATGCTGAATTACCAGCAATATGTTTCCTTTTTTACCCTGCGGGATTCCATGCTGACCAAAGAAATGGGCCTTCTTTCGCTCGACAGGCAGGGAACGGACCTTAGTATTGTAACCATTGTGTCCAAAGCACCTGCCGTAACACAAAAGGGAGATACTTCGCAATTTAGCGCCAGCCAGTACAAGGTAAATCCTGATGCAACTACAGAAGACCTGATCAAAAAAATGCCGGGTATTACAGTAGACAGGGATGGTACGGTAACCGCCCAGGGCGAACAGGTTAAAAAAGTAACCATTGATGGAAAAGACTTTTTTGGGGATGATGCTTCGGCTGCCTTAAAAAACCTCCCAAGTGAAATTGTAGATAAGGTCCAGGTATTTGACCGGTTAAGCGACCAGGCGCAACAAACGGGCGTTGATGATGGCAATACGGTAAAAGCACTCAATATTGTAACGAAGTCTGGAATTAAGAACGGCCAGTTTGGTAGAGTGTATGCCGGTTATGGTACAGATGAAAGATATGCGGCGGGCGGTAATGCCAGCTTTTTTAAAGGAGACAGGCGCTTATCATTTGTAGGTAATTTCAATAATATTAACCAGCAAAATTTTGGATCGCAGGATTTGCTGGGTGTTACCAGCAGTAGTGGTGGTAATCGTGGTGGTGGTGGAATGGGTGGTCGTGGCGGCGGTAATTTTGGTGGTGGTGGCAATAACTTTGCCGTAGGTCAATCTGCAGGTATTAGTAAAACCAATGCAATTGGTGTAAACTTCAGTAATAAATATGGTCCTAAACTTAGCCTTACTGCTAGTTATTTTTTCAACCAAAGTACTATTAACAATAATTCCAACAGGAAGGAAGAATTGTTAACAGGTAGTAAGATCATTACAGAGCAAAAAAGTGTATCTAATACCAAGAATTTTAATCATCGTTTTAACATGCGCCTGGAATATAAAATTGATTCCAGCAATACCATTTATTTTATTCCGAATGTAAGTTTCCAGGGTAACAATTCCAATTCACTTACTAATTCCCAGGGTTATTATGCGAGTGGGGATTCTACCAATAATAGTACTGTACTTTCTGATGCTGATCGTAAAGGATATAACATACGTAATAACATAATGTGGCGCCACAATTTTGCAAAAAAAGGAAGGATTTTTTCTTTAGGATTTAATACTACCCATTCAAGAAATACGGGGGAAGTTATAGCAGATGGCGACTACCGTTTTTATAATTATGTTCCTTCTTTTTCCTTTGAAGATTCAGTTCAAAACAGGTTCAATGATAACTTAACAACCACTGCGAATTACGGAGCCAATTTTACTTATGTTGAACCAATTGGTAAGAAGGGGCAATTGCAGTTTGAGTACAATCCAAATATACAGAAGAGCAAATCAGATCAGCAGGCTTTCAATTTCGATGGCAGTAAATATAGCGTGTTTGATTCAACGTTTTCCAACAGGTTTGATAATACGATTACTACCCATCGTGGCGGTATTACTTATCGTTTCCAGGAAAGCAGGGATGCACAATTTTCTATAGGCCTTAATGCACAAGGAGCAAAGCTGGAAAGTGATAGAACTTTCCCAACGGTAAGCAAAATTAACCAAAGTTTTTTTGACTTTTTACCGAATGCCATGTATCGTAAAAAGTTCAATGCAAAAAACAGTGTTAGATTATTTTACAGGGCAAATGTAAATTTCCCTTCAGTCAACCAATTGCAGGATGTGTACGACAACAGTAACCCATTGCGGGTGAGTGTAGGTAACCCAGGTTTAAAACAAAGCAGCACGCACTTCCTCGGAGGCGGATACACTTTTACCAATTCCAAAAAAGGAAATAGTTTGTTTGTGAACTTTTTCGGTCAAACAGCTAATGATTATATTTCCAATGCTATATACACAGTTCAGCAGGATGTAGACTCTGTTCTTACGCCATCATTGACTCTAAAAAAAGGATCGCAGCTTAGCAAACCTGTTAATCTTGACGGGTATAGAAGTTTGAGAGGCTTTGTTACCTACAGTATGCCTGTAAAGTTTATTAAGTCAAACATAAACCTGAATGCAGGAATAAGTTATTCAAGGTTGCCGGGTATGATAGATTATCAAGAAAATATTACAGATAATGTTGTTTACAATGCGGGTATCGTTGTTGCCAGCAACATTAACGAATATGTTGATTTTAATATTAATTACAATGCTAATTTCAACAATACCAAAACTAATGCACCCAATTCGCCAGATAATAATTATGTGAACCAGTCGGCTGGTGTTGCACTGAATTTATTAAGTAAAAAAGGCTGGTTTTTACAAAACGATGTAATTAATCAGTCGTATACTGGTTTGAGTGCAGGGTTTAACCAGAGTTACTGGTTGTGGAATGCTGCAATTGGTAAAAAATTTCTGAAAAACAGGGTTGGTGAATTGAAGCTTTCTGTATTTGACCTGTTAAAACAAAACCAGGCTATTTCAAGAACGGTTGAAAATGGTATTATCACAGATGTGCAGAGTCTCGTTTTGCAACAATACTTCATGCTCACATTTACTTACAACCTGAAAAATTTCGGAACTGCTAAAAGAGCTGCCGCACCGGAAGAAGATGGCCCACGTGGTATGGGTGGCAGACCAGGTGGCGGTCCTGGTTTTTAAGGGAATTGTTTGAATAAGAATGGCCTGATGTAAAAAGGTTAATTTAGCCCTAACATAATAATTATACTTTTTGAACCAGGCGGATCTCACTGCGAAAATACAAAATGGCGACACTTCCGTTTTTCCGGATATAGTAGAGCAGTGCCAGCAAATGGTTTATAATACAGCGCTGAGTATTGTGCAAAATGAAGCAGATGCAGAAGATATAACGCAGGAGGTTTTTATAGAGGTATATGAAAATTTGACAGAGTTCAGGCAGGAAGCACAGGTTAATACCTGGATATACAGGATAACCATCAATAAAGCACTGGATTTTGAAAAGCGAAAGAAACGACAGAAGCACGGGGGTTTATTGAAAAGAATTTTTTCAGTAAGAGCGGAAGAAGAACCGATAAATTTTAATCATCCCGGCGCACAACTGGATAACAAGGAAAAAGCAGCTGTTCTTTTCAGGGCTTTAAAAAAATTGCCCGAAAACCAGCAGCTGGCTTTTACGTTGCATAAAATAGAAGGCTTGCCCTATAAGGAAGTAGCAGCCATAATGGAAACAAGTTTATATGCAGTAGAGTCGCTGATAGCAAGGGGTAAAACAAGTTTGAAGAAAATATTGGAAGATTATTATCAATCATCAGAATAAATAAAAATGGATAAAAATAAGCTTGATAAACTGGTAGAGGAAACCATCAATAGTATGGATGCTGCTGACCCGGCCATGCCTGCTCCTTTTTTATTGACCCGTATAAAGGCAAGGATGGACCTGGAAAATGCTGCGGGTGCCTGGGAAAAAGTAAGCGCATTTTTAGCAAAACCACTGGTGGCCTTTCCTGCATTAACCCTGGTGCTGGCGCTCAATTTCTGGATCATAAAATCTTCTGTACCGGATAACAGTGTTTCCAATGCCGCAGATTACAGTAAGGTAAGTACAGATGATTATTCACTGAGTACAGCCACTTCTTTATTTGATATTGAAACCGCACAACGATGATAACAAGACCCAACAGGACCAAACCCCTCCTGATCATAATTATTGTTTTAATATTAGCCAATATTGGGGGGCTTTTCTTTTTCTTTAAGAACAAAGCATATAAGACAGATGGCAAACCACCTGCTGACCGTAAAGAAGTAATGGCCAAATATTTGAAGGAAGAATTGAAATTCAATGATGCGCAAATGAAAAGCTTTGATAGTATTTCAGAAAAACACAAACTGGCTACCGAACCTTTATTTGAAGGATTGCGGGAGGAAAAAGAAAAAAGACTTCGTTTTTTAGCAGATAATAAATTTTCCGACAGTTCACTGCTACAAGCTGTAAACCGTTCGGCCGAAAGGCAAAAAACGCTGGACCTCACCATGTTGAAACACATAAGGAATGTCAGGGCCCTCTGCAATGAAACACAGCAACAAAGTTTTGATACGGGCTTTTATAAAATGATGAAGCGAAACCGGCCCGATAAAAAATTAAACAAGGAGACCAATAAATAATTATCTTCACTATCCATTTTAATAACAAGGAAATACCCTGGAATAACTATAACAACAAATAAAAAATAACACATGAAATGAGTTAAACGAATTCCATGTGACCATTAAAAACAGATAAAAAATAACACATGAAAAAGCAAGTATTAGTTTTATTCGCAGCATTGTTCCTTGCATTAGGATCAGCGTTTGCACAACAGGGCCAGCGCATGACTGTAGATGAGAAGGTATCGCTCGCTCTCGATAAAATTGAAGCAACGTTGAAGCCGTCTGAAGCTGTGCGCTCAGGTGCCAAAACAGTATTGATTGAGTTTTACACCAACCAGCAAAAAGCTATGGAAGAACTGCGTGCTGCAGGTAATGTAGACAGGGAGAAAATGATGGAAATCCGTAAAAATCTCAGCGCCGAAAGGGATGCGAAACTCAAAGCAATTTTCAGCGCAGAGCAAATGACCAAATGGACCAACGAAGTGGAACCAGCGCTTCGCCCGCAAAGGAAAGAAGGCGAGAAGGAGAAACAATAGTTCACAGAAAATATTTTTGAAAGGGCCGCAGCTATTGCGGCTCTTTTTTATTGACTATCGACAAGTACTTTATCAATCCGTTCTTTCAAATCTTCATAACCCGTATAACCCCTTGCCACCATTACGAATTTCAATTCGCCTGTTTGAACAAAAACGCAGGGATAACCGGTAACCTGTAGTTGTTTCATTAAAGAAAATTCATAATAAGCCATTTCTTTATATTCTTCACCGGCGAGTTTTTCGTAAAATATTTCTGGTTGAATGCTGTATTTTTCCAGGAGGTGGCGGTAGGCTTCATCATCGGTAAGATCTCTTCCTTCATAATGCAGGGCATATTGGAGATCGGTTGCAAACTCCACAGCACGCCCGGGATAATATTCTTTAAAGATACATAAAGCTATAGCGGGCTTTTCAGAATTGGGATACCAGTCACTGTCACCAGGGTTATTGATATGCCATAAATAATCGCTGCCGAACCTGATGCCGGTCAGGTCTTCCACATTATGGTATGCTTTGGAAATAAAGTTAGCGGTGGCACTGATGTGAGTTGGTTTTTCAGGCAATACCATGCCGCCGCTCAATACTTCCATATCCATCCTGTCTTTGTAGTGTCCGGCTATTTTTTTTATCACCGGGCTAAATCCATAACACCAGCCGCAGTAGGCATCATAACAATAAAGCAATACGGGTTTATTCATCCAACAAAGTTACTTAAATAAAAGCCCCGCTCTTTTGGAGCAGGGCTTTGTCATTTATGAAATCAGTAATTATTTGCGTGTTAATTTTATTTCCATCATTTTATATTCTTTTCCATCAGGACCCGGGCCATACATTTCAAAAACATGATTTTTTTCGTCAATTACTTTAAACACCTGTTTTACATCCATTTGCTTGTCTGTGCCGGAAGAGGGATCAATACATTTACCGGTTTGCGTCATTGACTTGGAAGCATCATCCCATTTCCCTTCTGTTGTCATTATCCCTGTTCCCACATTATCTATCCATGTGCTGATGAAAGTTTTTTTATTGTTGTCATAGGCCGTGGTGCTTAAACCTTCAAATGCCATACCCATCATGTTGCCTGTATGGGTGCTAACCTGGTAGCGACCGCCCATGGTCATTTTATTAACAGCTTTTCCTTTGCTTATATCCGGAGGCGCGCCAGGAGCATGCCACATGGTAATTTCGCCATCCCAGGTACCATCCCAGCTGGCCATCATTTTATGCATGTCTCCCGGGGTACTGTAGGCCATCCAGTTTTTCATCATGGTAGCAGAATCCAATGGAGGGGCAGGTGTTTCCGTAGATGTACTACCGGTAGTTGTTGTAGAACTGTCTGCTGAAGTTGGCGTGTCTTCCTTTTTGGTTTCATTGCTCGTACAACTAATGGCGGCAACCGAAATGAAACAGGCGGTGATAATAAAATGCTTCATATTTATATGTTATTTTAGTCGCATAAGATATAACAATGATTTTTATTATGCAAGTTGAATTTTATGGAGTAGTGTACCAGTTCGAAATGAATATTACATATGGTTGTCAGGTTGAGCCTGTCGAAACCGGTATAAATCTTTTCAACTTCGCCTTCGACAAGCTCAGGCTGACATCTTTTCAAACTGAATCAGTACCATTTATGGAACGGTAATAATAATTTCCTAAGCGCCTGTTCTTTCTTTTTTCTGTTTCTGGAATTTTTTAAAGAGATCGAGAGAGAATTTAATATTGCCATCGCTACCCGGGCGGCCACGAAGAAATATGCTGCTGCCTATTTTTGCATCTACACCTATATTTTCAGGCTTATAATCTTCTTTGCGTTTTTTTAAGTTTTTTAAAGGTACCTGTATGCTGATATCTGTATTGCCTTTCATGCTGTACATTCCTTCTACAAATAGACTCAATACACTGGATTGAATTTCCATGCGGTTAATAGTTATTTCCCTGTTCTTTACCTGCAATGTATTTTTTAATTCTGCAAATTGTATGTTGTCAAAATCTCTCTTTTTAAAAATATAGTCCTGGATTTTTTTAATAGGTTCAAAATTAGTAAGAGACCCATTCCGGAGCGAAAAGGCAATATCGCTTGATATGGTTTCGGGCACAACTTTACCTGCATCGGTGATATGCATATTGCTTTTTAGTTTTGCAGTTAGTTTTCCATCTATGTTTTTAGCGGTGATGGCATCCTGCCCGAAATTGTCAAATGCATTCAACACAGATGAAACATCCACATTATTGAAATCAACATTTAATTCGGCGGCATTCGTATTTCCTTTTTGTTGCACCAGGCTACCATTCATTTGCATACTGCCCCCGGCATGATTCATGGACGCGTTGTTAAAAATATACCGGTCCTGAAGTAGGGTAATATCTGCCAGCAGGTTGCTGGCGCTGAATTTATTGTAATTAATATTGTTGGCCCGCAGGCTTACTTTTAAAACACTTTCTTCCAGCAGCTTGTCTATTTTACCTGCTACGCCGGCAATGGTATTTTTGTTTTTTTTGTGAGCCGATGTTTTTGCCTGTTTTTGCTTTAATAAAAACAAGAATGAATTGAGGTTAAGAGCCGGCGTAAAAATATTCCAGTCAATGATAGCCTGGTTGGGACTGGTGTTGATGAGGCTTAACAGTTGTTTTCCGGTTCCATTCATTTGTACCAATGTATTCAGCACATTGCATTGAATATTTTCTACAAACAGATCCGATTGACGGAAACTCATTTTTCCTTTTACATTGCTCAGCAATACATTCCTGGGATTGTACATTATTTTTCCATCGTTCAATTGAATGTAACCGTTCAGCAGGGAATTGGTTTGGTCACTTCGTTGCATAGGTCCTTTGTATTGCAAAAAAATATCTGCTGAACCTGATTGAAGATTGAGTGCATTGCTTTGAACGAGATCATTTAAAGCGGTTAAAGGAAAATTTGAATGAAGATCGGTGGTCAGTATAGGATCACTTAAATTTAATATTTCCAGCCTGGTCATTTTTACAGGAAGACCGTGCCATTTTGCTTCAAAATTATTGGCAATGATCCTGGAGTTGGAATCATTTCTTTCCAGCCCCTTAATTACTTCATTGGTAAAAGAGCCCGTAAAACTGGCGGCTTCAAAATCGAGAAAAGGCGTAGCCATATGGGTGTTTTTTGTGGCCCAATGAATATCGAGCAAGGGCTCACCACCTTTCAATGGCCCTATAATAACTGCCGATGCATCTAAAGGCTGGCTCAGTTGTACAATGCCCAGGGACTTGGCAATTTTTGGTGGCACGAAAGATCTTATTTTTTCATATTCAATATTTTTTGTGTGAAATCTTAACGAGAACTGTGGATTGTTGATTCCCAGGTCAAAATCTCCAGTGAGATTGAAAGGGCGGTTATCAAGTTTTATATCAATGCTATCGAATAAAAGATGGTTGTCTTTTATTCTCAGTGTGAAATCTCCTTTGAAAGGAATATTTTTTAAATAGGGACCCTTGCGTACATTAAAACCTAATTGCCCGATCTTAATAGATGCAGAAGTTTTAAAAATAGTTTCATCGGCGCCTTCATCCAGGTCTAAGTCAAGGTCATTCACTTTAAAGTCGTGCAATTTTCTTCTTTTACGGTCATTGATAATGAGCCGTACATTTTTAAGTTTAATATTTTCAAACTGGTTCTCCTCATCAGAAGCCGCTTTAGGTTTCTTTTCAGATTTTATGAGAATATTTTTATTGCTGTAGCCGGTAGTGTCTGTAAATAAAATGATGGTAGCATCTTTTAAAGTGAGCCCGGTTAAAGCCTGCTTTTTCATGAGTAGATTATAGGCACTGACTCTTACATTAAGTTCCCCAGCTTTCAGCAAAGCCTGGCCATGTTGTTTGTACAATGAATCCGTAATGAGTACATCTTTAAGTGCTATTCCAATTTTAGGAAAATGGGAAAAGAGACTAATGTCTACATCTTTGATAGAAAGGTCGCCGCTGATCTTCTTTTTAAGTTGTGCTACAATTTGGGCAGTTACCTTTTTTTTATTGGCGGAAACATATATTGCTGCGAAAATATACAGCAGCAAAAAAAGGCCAAGTAGGCCCGCTAAAATTTTGGATGATATTTTGAGGAATTTTTTCAAGTTGCCGGTTTGATGGATTTCAGTTCTGCTGGGTGGGCCACCCCGCAAGGTGCCCCACCCAGCAGAATAGGTTGAGTAATTTACCTAAATTAATCAAAAGTCAATCCAAGAATGCGCCGGAAGCCGTGTACACCCTGAGTAGGTCACCCTCTTGCGGTGGCTCACTCATAGTATACAAGCTTCCAAAACGGGCTACTCCAATTTTGAGGAAGGCCAGCTATGTTGATAATAGTAACCTACCTGATCATTATGCTTTTGTTCGAATTTCTGCTTGCCACCAAAAAACTCAATTACAGCATCCGCAGATAAATATGAATTATCCAAATTCAAAATCTGCCCAAAAGAAGAATGTCTATATATTCTGTAATCTTTTACCAACCCATGCTTTTGTGCATTAGCGTGCGTATAGATAATTGAGTGTTCCAGGTGATTATCATCAGTAATTTGTAATCTCTTAAAAGGCTTTTGAAAAAGACCGCCTTTACGTTGGTATTTATTGTTATAGTAATTGGCGTAAGAAACCAGGAAGCTGTTCATTTGGCGTTCTATCATTGCTCCGAATAAAAACTCCACAGAAGGATTATTTAAGAAAGCATTGGTTGCCAAAGTCACCTTTTCCATCTTTTCTGTAGAAAAACTTTCAATGATCGCATCTGTAGTTTTTGTTTTTACAATATGATGGGAGTGATTAGATAGTAATGAGTAGGTCCAGGTTTCTATAAACGACCGTGTAAACTGAAAGAATCTGTTATTATAGATCCGGTAATCATTTATTTCATTGAATAATAATATTCCATCAATGCTTTTACATACTATATGATAAAAGCAGTCAGGGAGAAAAGGTGCCTTTAATTGAGGAGGTGTGGGCATCATTAATTTTTTATCGGAGAATTTTCCCTTTGGTCTTCTGAGTGAGCCACCGCAAGACGGTGACCCACTCAGAAGACCAAACGGAAAACGAGGAGAAATCCCCCGGGTTCAAATTAATCACCCTTTTAGAACGAACCTGGTTAATTTCACCCAGCTTTCAGGAGATTTTTCCGGGGGAGCCGCCCCTCCATTCGGGGAGTTCTGGATGGGGCGTCGTCTTGCTGTGGCTCATCCAGAACTTTTCAAACATCAATGCGCTGCCAGCCAGCTTTCTCCAAACCCTAATTCCGCATCCGTGGGAACATCATTAGGTAATTTCATCGCCGTTTGCATACAATGCAATATCAACGGTTTTATGCGCTCCAATTCGTCCTTGAGAACATCAAATACCAATTCATCGTGCACCTGTAACAACATCTTACTCTTAAAGTGTTGTGCTTTTAACTCCCTGTCAATTTTAATCATTGCCAGTTTTATCATATCAGCGGCCGTTCCCTGGATGGGAGAGTTAATGGCATTTCGCTCTGCAAAACCACGTACTGTAAAGTTGGCGCTATTGATATCCCTTAACCAGCGCTTGCGCCCCATCAATGTTTCAACATATCCATTTTCTTTTGCAAAGTTGATGGTATCATTCATGTACTGCTGAATATTTGGGAACTGCTTTTTGTAATTATCAATGATCTCTTTTGCTTCTGCACGTGGGATGCCCAGGTTTTCGGCAAGGCCAAATGCACCCTGTCCGTAAATGATACCAAAATTTACACTCTTGGCTTTATAACGCATTTCCTTGGTTACTTCACTTTCTTCTACATTAAAAACTTTAGCAGCTGTTGCAGTATGAATATCTTTCCCCGTTGTAAAAGCTTCGCACATATTTATATCCGAGCTGATAGCAGCTACAATACGCAATTCTATCTGGGAGTAATCGGCAGAAACCAGGACATGATTTTCATCTCTGGGTACAAATGCTTTTCTTATTTCTCTTCCCTTATCGGTGCGGATAGGAATATTTTGCAGGTTGGGATTATTGCTGCTCAACCTCCCGGTTACGGCTACAGCCTGCGCATAACTCGTATGAATCCTCCCGGTTTTAGGATTGATCAATTGCGGCAAAGCATCTACATAAGTGGACTTTAATTTGGTTAATTCCCGGAAGGTTAATATGTCATCGCAAATAGCGTGTTGATTTGCCAGCTTTAATAAAACATCTTCACCAGTTGCATATTGACCCGTCTTGGTTTTTTTTGCTTTTGGATCCAGTTTTAATTTTTCAAACAATACCTCACCCAACTGTTTGGGAGAAGCCAGGTTGAACCGAACGCCTGCTGCAGCATACACTTTTTCTTCTGCAGCTTTTGCATCTACGTCCAGCTCTTTGGAATAGGCATTTAAAAAATCAAAATCTACTTTAATACCCTCAAACTCCATATCGGTCAACACTTTCACCAGGGGGTTCTCTACTTCATAAAATACTTTCTCTACTTCTTTTATTTTTAGTTGGGGAAGAAAAATATTTTTAAGCTGCAGCGTTACGTCCGCATCTTCTACCGCATATTCTTTTGCCCGTTCAATTTCCACGTCACGCATGGTTCCCTGGCTTTTTCCTTTTTTACCAATGAGTTCTTCAATGTGAATAGGTTCGTAGCCAAGGTATTTTGCACTCAACAGGTCCATACTTCTTTTACCCTCGGGCTCTATAACATAGTGTGCCAGCATCGTATCAAAGGTATTTCCTTTTAATACCGTGTTGTACCATTTCAATACCAGCAGGTCGTATTTCAAATTTTGCCCTATCCAGGTTTTGTGCTCATCATCAAACAATGGTTTGCATTGCAGCAAAATGGCGTCAGTTGCGGCCCTGTCTGCAGGGCAGGGAATATAATAACCTTCACCGGGAATAACCGAAAAACTCAGGCCTACCAGGTCGGCCAGGTTTGCATCTATATTGGTTGTTTCTGTATCAAAACAAATTTCTGTGTAGTCTTTCAGTTTATTCAAAAGATCAGCAATTGCTTCCGGGGTATCTGCCAGTATATAATGGTGAGGCGTATTGTTGATATTTTTATCTGCCACGGTGTAGGCAGTTTCATCTTCTACAGTTACTTGCACCACTGTAGTTTTTTTATCGGTTACCGCAACAGGCTGACCAAATAAATCCAGCTGACCGCTGTCGGTGGTCTGTGGTCCGTTGTCGGTCGTCCCCCCTAAATCTTCTCCTAATATTCTTTTACCGGCAGTTTTAAATTCCAGTTCTGTAAATATTTCTCTCAACACATCTTTGTTCCATTCTTTCAAAGCAAAATTTTCTTCATGAAATTCCACGGGTACATCAACAATAATTGTGGCGAGTTTTTTACTCATAATGGCGAGTTCTTTGCCGTTTCTTATTTTTTCACCCAGTGAGCCCTTTATAGTATCGGCATGCTGTAAGATATTTTCAAGTGATCCATATTCCTTTAATAACTTTGCTGCCGTTTTTTCTCCCACACCCGGAATCCCGGGAATATTATCTACCGCGTCGCCCATAAGTCCCAGTACATCTATAACCTGGTTTACGTTCTCAATATCCCACTTGGCACACACTTCCTTTGGTCCCATTATCTCAAGCGTACCGCCCTGGTAAGGTGGTTTATATATATTGATATGTTCTGAAACCAACTGCCCGTAATCCTTATCGGGTGTAACCATATATACTTCGTAACCGGCTTTTTCTGCCTGCTTGGCCAAAGCACCGATAACGTCATCTGCTTCATAGCCATCTTTTTCGATGCAGGGAATATTGAATCCGGTAATCATTCTTTTAATATCAGGAATAGCTCCCCTTATATCTTCAGGTGTTTCCTGGCGGTTGGCCTTATAATCCGCAAAATCAGTATGCCTTTCTGTAGGAGCACTGGTATCAAAACAAACAGCCATATGAGTAGGCTTTTGATTATTGATAAGATCGATCAACGTATTTAAAAAACCAAACTGTGCATTTGTGTTTTTGCCTTTGGTGGTAATGCGTGGGCTGCGAATAAGTGAATAATATGCCCGGAATATAAGGGCATAAGCATCTAAGAGGAATAATTTTTTTTGCATGCTACAAATGTAATTTTTTTGCCGTTACAATAGGAAGGCGATATCACCTTAAGAGTTCGGCAAGCATTTTGAATATAAGCAATTATTAAAATACTTTTTTCTTCTACCCTTCCGAACGCTATTTTTTCCAATATCCGAGACTTATTATAATCTGTCGCAGAAATCTACCAGCTTTTAGGTTGCCGCCTATTTTATTAATGTGTTCAAACCAACCACGCATGAAGAATAGTTTCACTATCCTCCTATCTATCCTATTGTCTGTTGCCGCCGGTGCTCAAACGCAAACGCCGGTTTACCTTTCGCAAACTATTACCAATGCTGGTAGTAATGGATTTTACAGGTACCTGCCCGCAGATTATGCAACCAGTACTAAAAGTTATCCCCTCATTATTTGGGTACATGGCGCCGGCCAGCTGGGCCAGGGCAATGCAGCAGACCTGCCCAAAGTGTTGGAATGGGGTTTACCAAAGATCATCAGCGAAGGTGGATTTCCGTCCAGCTTCACCGTTGACGGAACCGGGCATTCTTTTATTGTAATATCGCCTCAGTTCACGGGCTGGCCTTCTGGTGTAAATGTGGGCGCCATGATCAACTACGTTTCTAATAATTACAGGGTAGATGCCGAAAGGATTTACCTCATGGGCATTAGTGCAGGTGGCGGTGGCATATGGGATTATGCAAGCATGAGCGTAGCTAACAGCGACCGGGTGGCAGCGATGATTCCTTTTTGTGGAACATTGGCTCCCAATCAAACCCTGGCAGGAAGAATAGCAGCTTCTAAAATGCCCATATGGGCATTTCACAATACGAACGACGGAACAGTACCGGTTGCCCATTCGAGAAACTGGGTAAATTATATTAATAGTTATATACCTGCTCCCAGCCCCGCAGCAAAACTTACAGAGTTTCCGGTGCAAAGTAACAATGCAGTAATTGCCCATGAATGCTGGAGCCTGGCAACATTACCCAGTTACAAACCTCAAGGCATAAATATTTATGAATGGCTGCTTCAATATAAAAGAAGAACTACTATTGTAAATGCAGCACCAGTTGCAAAGGCAGGCAATGATACTTCTGTAGTATTGCCTGCAACTGTAAACCTCAATGGTTATGCATCCACGGATGCAGATGGAACAATAGCAATATATCGCTGGAGAAAAATCAGCGGCCCGGCCACCCACAGTTTCAGTGATTCCACAGCCGCCAATACGGTACTGGGCAATTTATCTCCCGGTACTTACCAATTTGAATTAAGGGTTACCGATAATGGCGGGGCAACGGCCACCGATAATATCACTGTAAATGTTTATGCAGCATTTTCACCAGGTGCCATGCAAAGAGTTTTAATAGATGTGGGGGCAGGATCAACAACCGGTTCACCCACCAATGGTTTGTTCTGGAATAATATTACAGATGCAAGAGCAGGCATCAGGGTTTCCAATGCAGTTACCACGGTAAATCTACCTTCGGGAATAAACGTGCAGGTGGTTAACAGGTTGGATGGCACTTATAGTACTTCCTCCAATGGTATGGCAACGGGCAATACCACCGGTATTGTGGGTGATTACCCGGCAACGGCAACAACCGATCTCGCGCTCATACATTCCAGCGCTACCAATGGCACCTGGCGTATTTATGGAATGAGCGCCTCAAAAGTTTATACTATCAAATTCTGGGGAAGCAGAACCAATACTACGGCACAACGAACTGCAGAAATAAAACGTGCAGATGAAACTACCTGGAAATCGTACAACGCTACCAACAATACCAATGTTAATAATGCCGCAGTGTTTATTATTTCCGGGCAAACAACCATGGACTTTAATATCCGCACCAGGTCTGGCAGCGATTTTTCTGCTCTGGGCGTTATTGATATTAGTTTTGGTGATGAAGGCCCGGGCGGGCCTGTTGATCCCCCGCCAAATATTGCACCCGTTGCCAATGCAGGGCCTGGTATAACTATTCAGCTACCGGCAGATTCTGTTTTATTAAACGGATGTGCATCTTCAGATCCGGAAGGCGCCGCTTTAAAATTTAAATGGTCAAAAATCAGTGGTCCGGCCGGTTTTCAAATTGTAAATGATACCCTTTGCCAGGTAAGGATAAGAGGATTATTAGTGGGTACTTACCAGTTTGAACTGGCAGTAGCCGATACAGGAAATCTTGTTGCAAAAGATACCGTAGATATTGTAGTGCAGTCAGTAAATCAGCCGTGGCCGCCGGTATATCCGGCGCTCTGTAATGAACCTTATAAAATTGTGATATTGGGTTCATCTACCGCATACGGAACAGGCGCTTCACCCATTGATAGCAGCTGGGCAAGAAAGTTAGCGAGGTATATTACATTGCAAAATGCAGCTTCCACCATCGTTAATCTTGGATTGGGAGGATATAATTCTTACCATGTAATGCCAACAGGAACCACTCCACCCACTAACAGGCCTTTCCCCGTAGATACTACGCATAACATTACAAAGGCATTGTCATTAAACCCTAAAGCAATCATTGTTAATCTTCCTTCCAATGATATTGCATTTGGTGTGCCTGTAGCTGAAGTGAAAGCTAATTTTGAAATATTGTTTGCAAAAGCAGATAGTGCAAAAGTGCCTGTGTGGTTTACTACAACACAGCCCCGTAATAATTTAAGTCCGTCAGAAAAAGCAATGCAGGTTGAACTAAAAAACTGGATACTGCAACGTTTTGGAAACAAAGCAGTGGATTTTTGGACAGGTATTGCTACTGCAACTGACAGTATCGCAACCCCCTATTCTGCAGGTGATGGAGTGCACGTAAACAATGCAGGGCATCACTTATTTTTCAGGAGACTGGTCGATGAAAAAATATGGGACAGCATTTGCCTGCGAAAAAATGCAGCGCCCGTGGCAGCAGCAGGAAATGATGTTGCTATAACAGGCACATCGGCAAATATTCAATTAAACGGCAACGGATCCTACGATCCGGAAGGCGCTACATTGACATATAGCTGGACAATCATCTCCGGCGGAACGGGCGGGTCATTTAATAATAATGCTATTGTAAATCCTGTTTTTAATTCAGGTACTACCGGCCAATACAGTATTGTATTAAGTGTAACAGACAATAATCAATTATCCGCTACTGATACCCTGGTTATTGGAATTTCCGAACCAAATATTTTACCCCTTGCCAATGCGGGCCTGGATAGGCTGGTTCACCTGCCACCCAATACAACTACCTTAAACGGCAGTGGGTCTTTTGATGCGGATGGAACCATTGTTTCTTATAAATGGCGAAAATTTTCCGGTCCGTCCATGTTATTTTCCAATGATGCCGTTGCCAATCCTTCTGTCAATTCATTAACTTATGGAGTTTATTCTTTTGAATTGCTGGTAACCGACAACAAAGGCGCCATCGCAAAAGACACCATGGTATTAACAGTGAATAATCCACCCGTTGCAAATGCAGGTGCCAATGGCAGCATTACTTTACCCACCAATAGCGTGGTATTAAATGGAAGCGCTTCCACAGATGTAGACGGATCCATCAGCTCCTACAGCTGGAGTAAAATAAGCGGAGGAGAGGCCACGATAAGCACAGCATCATCTGCACAAACACAAGGTAGTTTTTCCGCCGCCGGGGCTTATCGATTCGAACTAACGGTTACGGATAATCGTGGAAGTTCAACAAAAGACACTGTTGACATAACCGTATTGCCGGCAGCTGGTGTAATATCCAAAACTTTCAGGGTAAATATTTTTGGTGGCACTAATCCTTATAATAATGCGCAATGGAATAACTGGAACGTTGTAAGTTCATTAACCAGTGCTAAATTTAACTATGACGATGGTACAGCCAGTAATGTTAATGCCGCACTTACTGCTTACGGGTTGATTGCAGATAACGGTGCTAACTACGCAGCAGCAGCTGCCGCTTCCCCTCCTGCCATACTACGCTATGCTTCTGCCAATACAAGTTATCGTACCCTTACTTTTAGCGGTATGAGCAATACAAAAACCTATAACCTGGAATTTTATGGCAGCAGGGCAAATATCGGTAACAGTTCTATATTCCAGGTAGGGAACAGGTACGATACTATTTCTACAGACAACAACCTGAACGATGTTGCCAGGTTTACCAATGTGGTACCGGATAACAACGGGAGAATCGTAGTTACCATTAGCCGGATAGGAACGTGGAATTACTTATCAGGTTTTGTTGTAACAGAAAATTCCCTCGCTTCTTTTGCAAGAACTACTTACACCGGCAATGAAACAGCAGCAGCAATTATTCCGCAGGAAACAGCACCTGCCGCAAATGATATATTCTCTGTTCATCCCAATCCGGCAACCAATTTTGTTTATATAAATATCCCCCAACCTGTTGCAGGATCCTATAAAGTAATTGTAGTTAATATGAACGGTAAAATAGTATTACAGAAAACCGGAGTAAAAAACTATGCTGTTTATATAGATAGGATTGATGTCAGCCATTTACCTAAAGGAATGTATTCGCTCAAATTATCTTACAGCAACAAAACTGAAAGCATAAACGTAGTTAAATTATAGTTTGTTATCAATTGTAGTAAAGTGTTAGCGGCTCCTAAAGGAACCTTTAACACTTTTTTTTATTGTAATATATTTTAAAATATAATTTTTTGTAACAGTCAATTTAACGGTTAAGTGTAGACGAAAATCTGTTAGATAATTGTTATTGTAAAATTTGTGTTATACGTAATATGTTTATAATAAACTTCTATTTTGTAGAATAAGGATACATTAAAAATTTGCATTCTTTATAATCAGCAATGGCATAAAATAAATTTTATATTCTATTTTTTTTACAAACAAATATTACGTCATGTGTACTTTAAATTATACTACAAGAGATGCATTTCAGCGGCTACATTTTTGTTTACTATAATATCTTCTCTTTGTGCTCAATCTGACTTACCATCAGGGCAACACCTAACTCACAGATCTAATATCTAAAAAGCTAATCAATGAAAAACCTGACCAGGAAGGCCTGTGCACTTCTATGTGCGCTCACATGTTTCTTATTCTCAAATGTTGTTTACAGCCAGCAATCGCTTACACAGATCAATGGATGGAATGCTTACGTTCACCTGCCGGCCAATTACAGCAGCACTACTACCAGTTATCCAACTATTGTATTTTTCCCGGGTTTGGGAGAAGTGGGAACAAATGCTGCGGCATTGATCTCTAATGGTCCGGGTGCCTACATAGCACAAGGCTGGAACGGTAATGTGTCAGTAAATGGCAATACGGTTGAATTCATTGTTATCAGTATTCAGCCTCCTTCTGCTTACCCGGGCGAAACATCAATCAACGATAAAATACAAAAGATAAAATCGCTTTACAGGGTTGACAATAATAAATTGTACCTCACTGGTCTTTCTCATGGTGGCTGGTGTAGCAATACATTTGTTACCGGCGATGCTTATGGCGGACCTTATAATTATGCATCGCAGGTTGCTGCGGTGGTAGAAGTTCAAGGGGTGATACCCGATGATAACGCACCTTATCCTAATCTCTTTGATAATTTCGCCAACTCCGGTGGAAGGTTACTGGGTTTTGAACAGGCATATGATAACCGTGGCATGCCTACGAGGATCAATCGTATGAATGCAACAAAACCTAATTCTGGTATTTATGTACAAACAAGTTTTGGTGGTGGTGGTCACTGCTGCTGGAACCAGTTTTATGGTGGCCAGGGAGTACAACCAGGTAATTTTATGCTGGATGGTATAAACCAGAATTTATACCAATGGCTTGCACGCCAATCAAGAGGTACTGCAATTCCACCTCCGCCTGCTAACCAGGCACCTGCTGCCAATGCCGGGGCAGATAGATCAATTACTTTACCTGCTTCTTCTTTAACATTGAGTGGAAGTGGAACAGATGCAGACGGAACGATTACAGCTTATCAATGGACAAAAATTTCCGGTACAGGCGGAACTATTGTTAGCTCCAACAGTGCTTCAACAAATATTACAGGTTTAACGCAGGGTTCTTATACATTCCAGTTAAAGGTTACAGATAATACCGGCGCTGTTGCAACGGATAATATTGTTGTAATAGTAAATGCAGCAGCCAACGCTGCGCCAACTGCTAATGCCGGTGCTGACCAAACAATGGCTTTACCTGCCAATTTTTTAACTTGGGCTGGTACGGGTGCAGATCCTGACGGCTCTATTGCATCCTATCAATGGACAAAAGTTTCCGGAACCGGGGGAACACTTACTTCAGCAGGCGCCTCTATATCTATTGCGGGTTTAACGCAGGGTTCTTATACCTACCAGTTAAAAGTAACAGACAATGCTGGTGCTATTGCAACCGATAACATTCTTATTACCGTAAATGCCGCTGCGCAAGCACCACCAGCACCGGTTACATGCAACAACAATGTACCCGTGGTACATATGCTTACACAAACGGGTCCTGGCGAAATTTACAGGCCCAATGGCAGTGCATGGAAAGGTGGCGACACCGTTAAAATAACCGGAACATCTTACTCAGTAATTGAATTTAATAACATAGCAGGTGATCCTTGCAGGCCGATCGTTATTATGCCGCTTACCAGGGTAACAACTCCTGTATTTAGAATAAAAGGCAATAGCCGTTATTTAAAAATATGGGGTGGTAACACACAGTATGGTATTAAGGTAAATGGTGGTCCAATGGCTATTACGAGCGCTCATCATATTGAAGTGGATAATGTAGAAGCTACAGGTGGCAGTACAGGCGTGTATTGCAAACAAGATGTGGTGTATGCAGATCCAATGACATGGAACCCCAATTACCGCATGACCAAATTAACTTTCAAAAACATGTGGATACATGATATTGACGGCGAAGGAATGTATGTGGGTATTACGCAACCAAGCGGGCTAACGGTTAGGAGTACATGGAGTGGTTTGGATACCGTAATCGTGCCAATACGCCTGGACAGTGTTGAAATAAGTAACAATATAGTGGAGCGTTGCACATGGGATGCGATCCAATTATCAAATGCAAGGTATGGCAATAAAATATTTGGCAATACCGTAAGAGATTATGGCACCATCAACATGAGCAGCCAGCAGGCAGGTATCATTTTAGGTGGTAATACAAATGGCGATATTTATAACAACACTATTACAAGGGGAACTGGTAATGGTATTGAAGCTTTTGGTTTTGGTGTGATCAATATCTATGGAAATACACTGGATAGCTGTGGCTACGATGGAAGAACCAATGCCAACGGAACACAGGGTCAGCAACCGATTTATGCCAGCGATTTTTTAAATGGCGTGGAAATAAATCCAAAGCAAACGATCAATGTATATGGCAATGCAGTAAATCGTCCTTTAAATTCAGGAGGTATATTTATTGCTGGTTATTATAATAACTCTTTCCCGTCAACAGCGTATAATAATACATTCTGTATTCCTAATGCGCCGGCCAACTGGCAAAATACTTACCTCAAATTGAATGTTGCAGGAAGTACAAACACCAATAATACACTTTCCTGCTCAGGAACTACCCCTCCGGCTAATACGCCTCCAACGGCCAATGCAGGTGCAGATGTAACTATTACAATGCCCGTAACAAGCGTTACTTTAAGTGGCGGCGGTACAGATATCGGGGGTAGTATAACTGCTTACAGCTGGACAAAAATTTCTGGTGCTACGGCTACTATTGCTGCTGCAACAAGTGCATCTACTTTGGTAAATGGTTTGGTACAGGGAGTGTATAAATTCGAGTTGAGGGTAACGGACAATGGTGGCCTTACGGCAAAAGATACAATGCAGGTTACTGTAAATGCGGCGGGTGTTACTTTGTTGCCGGCGGTTAACCCGGCCAATACGGTAAACGGCCTGGATTATAAATATTATGAAGGTAGCTGGAGCGTGTTACCGGCCTTTGCATCCCTTACACCGGTAAAAACAGGAACAGTTAATAATTTTGATATCAGCGTAGCAAACAGGACAGACCTGATTGGCTTTAGTTTTACAGGTTTTGTTACCGTACCTGCTGATGGGGTGTATACTTTTTATACCACATCTGATGATGGAAGCAAACTGCTGATAGATAATGTAACTGTTGTAAACAATGATGGCCTGCATGCTGCACAGGAAAAATCAGGCACTATCGGTTTAAAAGCAGGTAAACATGCTATCACTGGTTTATTCTTTGAACAGGGCGGCGGTGAAATATTTACTGTAAGCTACGAGGGTGTTGGTGTAGGCAAACAAACCATTCCTTCTTCCGCTCTGTACAGGATATCGGTTGCCAACAATGCGCCGGTTGCCAATGCAGGAACCAGCCAGAATATCACCACTACTTCGGTAACCCTATCGGGTTCGGGTACGGATAGTGATGGCACTATTGCCGGTTATAACTGGATAAAAACAGCAGGCCCCGATGGCATTAGTTTCAGCAATGCAAATGCTGCATCTACTACTGTTTCCGGACTGGTGCAGGGTACTTACCAGTTTCAACTTACCGTAACGGATAATGCCGGCGCTACCGCAACAGCTTCTACGCAGGTTGTTGTAACACTTGCCGGAACTACTGCAAAAATTATTCGCGTCAATGTTTTTGGCGGTAGTAACCCGTTCACTGACACAAAATGGAACAACTGGAATATTGCTGGTGCTGCCAACAGCAGTAACTTTTTATACGAGGACAGAACTACGAGTACCATAAAAGCGTCGCTTGCAGGAGATATAATGGTGGTTGATAACGGTACCGGTTATGCGCCGGGAGCTACCACACCGGCTTCAGCGGTACTGCGTTATAATTCTGCCTCTACCAGCCAGAGAGACCTGACTATTAAAGGACTGAATCCTGCAAAAAAGTATACCATCGAATTTTATGCAAGCAGGAAATCATCAGGTAATAAAACTTTGTTTATTATCGGCAACAGGCAGGATACCATCAACACAGATAACAATACAAATGATTACGCACGTTTCAGCGATATCATTTCTGATGCTGGTGGAAATGTAACGGTGAACATCAGCAGGATCGGTGTGTGGAATTACCTTGCCGGGTTCAGTATTATTGAACAGGAAGCTGCTTCATTTGCAAGGGGCACGGAACCAACTGCAACCCAACAGCCAATGAAAGAGGTTTATAAGGGGGAAGATATTGTTGAAATGAACGGCAATACCGTTTCTGTTTATCCAAATCCTTTCCAGGCTGCCTTTAAAGTTCAGCTCAATAACAGAACATCAGGTGAATTTGTTTTGAAATTAGCCACACAGTCAGGACAAAATGTTTTCTATAAAAAAGTAAATAAAGCAGCTGCGTCTTTTGTAGAAACTATCAATGTAAGCAATCTTGCTGCCGGTACCTATGTGTTGCAGATCATATCTGTGGCCACAGGAAACCAGACAGTACATAAGGTTATAAAAAATTAATGCCCTATCGGATCTGTTAAGAAAAGAGGATAGCAACAGCTATCCTCTTTTTATATTATTATTTTAAATCCGTTTTTGGGAAGCCTGTCGGCAGGCAGGCTCAAACTGGCATTGGTTGTTTTAAAATCTTGTTTCTAGGTAATGTGGCAACATGGCTCTCCATGTTGGCCAGTCATGGGTCCACTCTGGCCCCCATACATCTACTTCATGCGGAATGCCTTTGTTGTTGAGTATCATTGAAAATTTACGGGACGCTTCCGGATCTTCATAATTACCACTTCCGGTTAAAATATGAATGTGTTTGCTTTTGCGGATATTTTCCAGGAACCAGTTGTCTGATAAATTAGGAATATAATGGGTGGGCGAATTGAAATATACCTGCTCATCATAAAAACCTTTGCTGTATTCTGTAAGATCGTACACACCACTCATAGCAATAACGCCATCAATAAGGTCGGGGCGTTTTAAAAATAAATTCATGCTGTGCAAAGCCCCAAAAGAAGCTCCGCACGTAATAATAGGCGTATCGGCTGATGTATTGGTTTTGATGAAAGGTATCACTTCGTCAAAAATATATTTATTGAACTGGTTTTGGCGAATGGCTTTGTGCTCTCCCTGCATCTCCTTGTTTAACCAGCTTTCATTGTTAATGCTGTTCACAGAAAATATGCGCAATTTGCCTGCGTCAACATAGGGGGCCAGTGTATCCAATAACTGGAATCTCTCATATTCCAGGTAATCTGCTGCTGCAGTAGGCACCAGTAACAAGGCAAAGCCGTAATAACCGTAGCAGGCAATAGGCATGTCTTTATCCAGCGAGTGGCTGTGCCATGAAAAAAGTTCTTTAGTCATGTGTGTAAGTTTTTGGATTGCACAAATTATATCGAATTGAACGATTTCCCTATTTTTTTTTCGAAGTCGAAACAAGTCAATTTAGAACACGAATTATTAGCACGAACCTGCCTGCATAATTCGTGCAACCCGCCTACCGGCAGGCAGGTTCGTGCCTAAAATTCGTGTTATTAAGTTGTAAATTTCGGACATCACTTATTCACCTCTTCCCCTTTCATATCACCCCATTGCATGTTGATACTATTTAAGTACGAACACATTCGTTAAATATAGAGTTTTGATTCAAAGTATAATCATGAAAAAAATATTGAGTCTTGTATTGGCAACCCTTGTATATGCTGTTGTGGCAGCTCAGGTACCAGGTAAAATTTCTCTTATTGTTCAAAATGATAAAAGTATTTCCTTCGAAGATGCCACGGCAGCACTTTTAAAATCAAGCGGAAAGCAACTGGTAAAATCTACGCTGGCAGATGAAAATGGCCAGGTGTTATTTGAAAATATTGCGCCGGGAACCTATCGGATTAAAATTTCTGCCGCAGGGTTTGAAGATAAAATGACCGATAGTATTGTTATCACAGAAACCCATAACAATGTGCAGCTTCCTGTTGTTGCTATGCTTCCTAAACAAACTTCCAGCTTAAAGGAAGTTACTGTTACAGCCAAAAAGCCTGTCATTCAAAGAATGAACGACCGCATTATAGTGAGTGTAGATAACAGCTTGGTAAATGCCGGAACTTCTGCCTTTGAAGTGCTGGAACGTTCGCCGGGTGTAACCATTGATCCCAATGATAATATTGCATAAAAAGGAAGGCAGGGTGTAATCATCATGATCGATGGAAAACCTTCACCCATGAGCGGTGCCGACCTGGTGAATTACCTGCGGGGATTGCCCAGCAACAGTATTGACCGGATAGAGATCATCACCAATCCTTCCAGTAAATATGATGCAGCAGGCAGTTCAGGTATCATTGATATACGCCTGAAAAAAGACCAGCGAATGGGAATGAACGGAACTTTCAATGCAGGTTACGGGCAAGGCGTATATCCCAAAGCCAATGCAGGTATCTCTATGAATTACCGGGATAAAAAATTCAATTTATTTGGCAGTTATAACTATGGCTACCGGAAAAATTTAAACCACTTATACCTTGACCGGAATTTTTATGAGAACGGCGTATTCACCGGGTCTGACCTGAAAGATAATTTTAGCCGTGCACCTTTCAGCAGCAATACTGCAAGAGTGGGTGCAGATTATTACGCTTCCAAAAAAACGATTGTTGGCGTGGTATTCAATACCAATTTTAATCATTTTACCAGGAAGAATGATAATGGTTCTACCGTATTTGATGAGCAACATCAACCGGATTTTACTTTTAATACTTTAGCTGCCAACAATGATCACAACAACAACTTTGTAGGCAATATTAATGTAAAACATACCATCGATAGCACGGGCAGGGAACTCACGGCTGATGTGGACTATGGTATCTACAACTCAGGATCTTTATCTGTCAACGCAACCCAATATTACAAAGTTGGGGGCGGCTCCCAGCAACCAGATTATATATTAGAGGGTAAACAAAAAGGTAAACTCAACTTTACTACCGCCAAAGTGGATTATGTAAATCCTTTAAAAAAAGGTGCAACACTTGAGGCGGGTTTAAAAACAAGTGTTGTTTCTACCGATAACGATGCGAAATTTTCTGACGTAAGCAGCGGCATACCGGTAAATGATGCCGGCAAAACGAATCACTTTTTATACGAGGAAAACAACAACGCTGCCTACGTAAATTTTAAAAAGGATTTTAAAAAATGGAATATACAGATTGGCCTTCGTGCAGAACAGACCAATATTAAAACCTACCAGGAAATTGGTAAAATAAACTGGGATAGTAGTTACCTGCAATTATTCCCTACTGCTTTTTTCAATTATAAATTAACCGCAGACCAAACCATTGGTATTTCTGTAAGCAGGCGCATCGACAGGCCGGGTTACTCGCAACTCAACCCGTTTTTATTTTTAATAGATGTAACAACTTACGCAACCGGCAACCCGGGGCTGTTGCCACAATTTACATGGGCCTATGAGTTGAACTACACGGTTAAGAATATCAATTTCTCTCTAAGTTATAGTCATACAAAAAATAACCAGAACGTGGTAATCGCAAGATACAATGACCTGTTCCCGCAAAATCCGCAAGGCGATAATGTTACCTTGCAGATCCCGGTAAACATCCGCAGTTCCTATTATGCCGGACTATCCGTTGCTGCTCCCATCAAAATAACCAAATGGTGGAACATGGTTAACAACGCAGATATATTTTACAATCATTTTAATGGCAGCCTGGGTAGTACGAAACTCAACAATGGCAAACCAGCACTTGATCTTCGCATCAACAATAGTTTCACACTTAAAAAAGGTTGGTCTACCGAGTTAAACGGTGTTTTTAACAGCGGTGGCCAGTATGGTTTTATGGTTACAGAACCACAATGGGGTATATCTGCAGGTGTTCAAAAACTGATCCTGAAAAATAAAGCAACCCTTCGCTTTAATGTGACTGATATTTTCTGGACGAACCTGCCAAAAGCCGAGATTACTTATGATAACTATATAGAGAAATGGCATGCACAAAGAGAATCAAGAATAGCTAATTTAAGCTTCAGCTACCGCTTTGGTAAAAAAACGGTGGCAGGTGCAAGGAGAAGAACAACCGGAAGTGAAGAGGAAAGACAAAGAGCGGGGAATTAAATTATTTAACCGCTAAGGCGCAAAGGATGCTAAGTATGCTTCGTGCGGAGGAATTGATACACAGATGATATTGATAAGGCGGAAAAGGCTGGGTGTCTGACCTTCGGTCCCGACATGGCTTTGAATCGTTATCCGTTAAATCAGCGTTCCTATATAAAACCCGGAAGGTTTCTGCTTAACGCCTTGGCGGTAACTTTTAACGATGGTTAAAATCCCTGTTCAATTTTTGTAACACTACCCGTGGTAAAAATTGCTGCAGGTGTTTATAAAAGTGGCTGTAGTCGTAATAGCCATAATGATTGAAATTAAAATTGGCAGGATCGCCGGTCATTTGTTCTACTGCTTTGCGGATACGCAATATTTGTAAAGTTTTTTTGGTACTGAGGCTGGTGCACTTTTCAAAATAGCGTTGTAGAGTGCGGGAACTAATAGCGTATTTGGCTGCTATATTTTCTACCGGCTCGGTAAAAGCCATTGTTTTACTACAGTTGTCTATTATTTCAGATACAATGCTGATGGGTAATACAGACCCTTCAAATTTTTTTATAATAGCCCCATAATAACTGTTGAGTTGATTTACTCTTTCATTAAAACTGGCCGGTTGTTTTAAATTATTTAGTACCTGTTTTTCCAGTAAATAACTGAGTGGAAAAATGGCATCATTGTATTCTGAGAAATCAACTTTTTTTTCAAAAATGATGGGGGAGATCTTAAACTTTATGCCAAACAAACAATTTCCTGCCTGGTGAAAACATTCAATAGACTGATGCCGTGGCAGGAAACCATCCGTCTTCATATCGAATTTTTTCTTGCCTACCTGCATTACAAAAGGGGTTCCCAGGTTAACTAAGTAGGTGTACCCAATATTTGGAAACAGCGCATCCGAAAAACCTTCAGGATACTGAACCCATAAATGATCGAATTTTGTTTGCCAGTAAAAATCTATAAAATGAGCTACTGCCCTCGAAGGTTTTACCCGGTGGTAGTTTTTTTCAAAATGTTCCTTATCTATGATCTCTACATGCTGCATTTAAATTTTTTGAAACTTATGGCCTGAAGGTGATGATGCCGGTAATGGTGGAATCCAGTACACATTTATACGCAAAAGTTCCTAACAGGGTATCATTTTTATAAAAAAAGGAACTGTCAGGAGGAATAACAAGGGTATAAATGCTGCTGTCTGCATCCAGGCTTAAAATGCGGTGCGGTTTATTATGATTGTTTACAAACGTAATGGAACTTCCGCTGGCAACTGTAAGCATGGGAGGGGTGATCTTCCCTGTACCCAAAACAGTAATGTAATTGGTAGGCAGGTTGCCGCCTGCCTGGATATAGGCCTCATGTTTGGTACACGCATTTATAATTAAGGCAGTGATAACAACAACTGCAGCAAATAGTTTCGTCAGCTTCATTCAATGAATTATTAGGAATACAATTTAGATAAAAACCAGCGAAGCCCGACCTATTGCGCCCGTTTTTTTGATGTATGGTATGAAACCGCTGCAATATTAATCTACCTTAATTTCCAGCTCATGGTTAATCAATAATTTTGTCATAAGACCTATAAGGTTTTAAAACCTTATAGGTCTTATGACAATGGAAAGAAAATTTTTTATCAAAAGCATTATAGGAGGAGGTTTGAGTATGACAGGATTATCCGCATTCAATAGTTTTACCAGTAGTTTACCGGTAGATGGCAACCTGATGCCGGTATTGTTCATTGGTCATGGTTCGCCTATGAACGGTATTGAAGACAACCAGTTTAGCCAGCGTTGGAAAAAAATGGCGCAGGAAATTCCCCAGCCCAAAGCAGTGATGGTAGTATCGGCGCACTGGTTTACCAAAGGCACACAAATTACTGCTATGGATTTTCCAAAAACCATCCACGATTTTGGAGGATTTCCGCAGGAGCTTTTTAATGTTCAATATCCTGCGCCGGGAAATATTTTACTGGCAACAGAAACAGCAGCTATTATTAAATCTACCAAAGTAGAAGCGGATCACGAATGGGGCCTTGATCACGGCACCTGGACGGTAGTACGTCACATGTATCCCGAAGCTAATATTCCTGTTTTGCAATTAAGTATGGATTACAGCAAAGGCGCACAGTACCATTATGATTTAGGCAAAGAATTGTTTGAACTGCGTAAAAAAGGAGTGCTCATCATTGGCAGCGGTAATATGGTACACAATTTACGGATGGTGGCCTGGGATAAAATGAATACGGATAATTATGGCTACGACTGGGCCATACAAATGAATGATAGCTTTAAAAATCTTATCTGCAAGGGCGATCATAAACCTTTGATCGATTATGAAAGTTTGGGAACAGCAGCAAAACTGGCCATTCCTACCCCGGAACATTATTTGCCTTTGTTATATACACTAGCATTGCAAACTGCTAAAGACAAAGCTGAATTTTTTAATGATAAAGCAGTAGCCGGATCGTTGACAATGACCTCGGTGAAAATTGGATAGCAAACAGGTCGACCACCTTACGTGAGGTGGTCGACCTGTTTGCTAAAATTATAATTTTTTAGCCCTTTGTTCCCGCCATTATTTTTAAAATAAATGCCTTTTACTTTGCCTGAATCATCTTTTTCAAATTTTAGATTGAAAGGAAGATCGGTTGAAAAAAATCTTCTTGGCTGGAAAAATAGATGGGATAAAACTCCCTTTTATTTACGATCAGCATAGGCTGACCGGCTATTCTTATAGTTAAAGTGTTGCCCATTATATCATAATCGCCTTCATATGTTTTTAATATGTCCAAGGGAACTGCAACAGCTGACCGGACAATTGGATTATAAAAATCTTTCCATTTATAAACAATGCTAACGCTGTTGGCAATTTCGTCCAGCATCCTTCCGTTATCTGAATTAAGCCTGATCACTACCCCGTTTCCATCTTCGATACTTCCATAATACACACAGCGGAAGCCCTCATTGGCGCCGCCATGGTTAAAATATCTAGTGTCTTTGTTTTGAATAATAAAATTTCCCAATGCCGCTCCGGGGGCCACCGGCGTTACAAATTTCCCGGCAAAAGCAGTATCCAATACTTTGTTTGATTTTCCCTGCAGTGACAATTGTATATCAATAATAAATTTTGCAAGGTCAGTTGGATTTGCCCAAAGCCCGGCAGCAGCCTGCTCAGGATAAACATTATAATTGCCTCTTACCGCTTTTCCATCGCCGCTATATCCTGTACTTATTGCCCGATCCTCCTTTTTGCAGGTGTTTGTGCATAAGAACTATTTAACATACCCAAGGGTTTTAATACCGTCTGCCAGATATAATCTTCATATAATTGCCCCTGTACATCGGTTACCAGTATTTGTGTAATAGTAGTACCTCCCCCGGAATAAACAGATGCTTTGCCAGGTACTCTTTGGCAACGAACGGGATCATTATTGGCGGGTTTTTGACCGTTTAATATTTGTATAATTTTGGGTAAGGTAGCTGTTACCTCGTATCCCCTGAATCTGTGTACGCCGGTACCTGCAGTATGGCTGAGCAAATGGGTTACAGTAATTTTTTTGCCCTCGCTTAAGGAGTCGTAGGGAAACTGCCAGGAACGTAGATAGGTATTAATATCTGTATTAAGATCGATCTTTTTTAGCTGTGCCAGTTTTAATAAACCTACAGCATTTAAAGACTTGCTGTTAGAAGCCGCCTGGAACAAAGTTTCATTGTTTGTTTTTTTTCCGCTGGCCACATCAGCAAAGCCATAACTTTTTGCCCATTCAATTTTGTAGTTGTTGATAACAACAATGCTCAAACCATTAACGCCCTCCGTTTTCATCCGTTGCTGCAGGTTGTTGTAATTGTTGCTGTCTTTTATTTGAGCACGGCCGTTAAGATGACCTTCCACTTCCCCGATCCTTGCTTCTACAGCAGGAGCATATTCTTGCTGTGCATAGGAGGTTCCCCAAAAAGCAAAAAGTACCGCCGCTACAAAAAAGCATTTACCCGGATTTAATACAGTGTTTACCGCATGGGAGTTAAAGCTCCATATCAGTATAGTTTTAATGGCAGATAGATAGATATGCATAAAGGTAATATTCCATGAATATTTTTTCTGCATTCATTTTGTATCAATAACCCTTTAGAATACCTCCTCATTGCGGCTATTAACTTATTTGTGGATATAAATTCGTGTAATTCGTGCAAATCGCCATCATTCGTGGAATTACTATTTTACCTTTGTACACTATGCGTAATTATTTAGATGAATTGAACGGCCCGCAGCGGGAAGCAGTGATGCACAAAGATGGCCCGATTATGATCATTGCCGGTGCAGGCAGTGGTAAAACCAAGGTGCTTACTACCCGTATTACTCATTTAATGGCAGCCCATGAAGTGGACGCATTTAATATACTGGCACTAACTTTTACCAACAAAGCTGCCGCCGAAATGAAAGAACGTATCGGCAGGATATTAGGCAACAGCGAAGCCCGTAATTTATATGTAGGCACATTTCACAGTGTATTTGCCAGGATACTGAGAGGGGAAGCCAATAAAATAGGCTATCCAAATAATTTTACCATTTATGATACAGATGATGCAAAGAGTGTTGTAAAAACAGTGGTAAATGAATTGGGGCTCGATGATAAACAATACAAACCTAATATAGTTTACAACCGCATATCAGCAGCAAAAAATGCACTGGTAGGCCCGGCCGAATATTTAAACGATGGCATGTTGCAACAGGAAGATGCCCGTAACAACAGGCCCATGATAGGCCAGGTATATGCAGCCTATGCCAACCGCTGTTTTAAAAATGGCGCCATGGATTTTGATGACCTCCTTTTTAAAATGCATGAATTACTCAAAACGCATCCCGATGCATTGAGTAAATACCAGCGCAAGTTTAAATACATTTTAATAGATGAGTACCAGGATACCAATCCTGCCCAGTACGAGATCATTAAACTGCTGGGCGCTATGCACGAAAATGTTTGCGTGGTAGGCGATGATGCACAAAGTATATATAGTTTTCGGGGTGCAACCATTGAAAATATTTTACAGTTTCAAAAAGATTACGATGACGTAAAACTGGTGAAGCTGGAGCAAAACTACCGAAGCACCAAAAACATTTTACACGTTGCCAACGAAGTAATTGGCAACAATAAAGGTCAGATAGAAAAAAGATTGTTTACTGATAATGACGAAGGAGAAAAAATAAAACTTGTTCGCACCATGACGGACAATGATGAGGGCAAAATGGTGGCCGATGTTATAAAAGAACAAAAGCTTCGCAATCATTTCAGCAACCAGGACTTTGCCATCCTTTACCGCACCAATGCACAGAGCCGTAGTTACGAGGAATCGCTTCGCCGCATGGGTATAGCTTACCGCATTTATGGCGGCATGAGTTTTTACCAGCGAAAAGAAATAAAGGATTTTATTGCTTATTTACGAATCACTATTAACCAGCGGGATGAGGAAGCATTAAAGCGTATCATTAATTACCCCATGAGAGGAATTGGAAAAACCACCATCGACAAACTGGTTTTATACGCCAACGAGCGCAACCTTACCATGTGGGATATACTGACCAATGCAGCCATGCATGGTTTTAAAAGCGGCACGCTGGAAGTCATCGATAATTTTGTGCTGATGATAAAAATGTTCCAGAGCGAACTGGACAAAAAAAATGCGTATGAACTGGCAGTTATTGTTGGCAAAAGCAGCGGCGTTGTTAAAGATCTTTTTAATGATAAAACAACCGAAGGACTTGCCCGTTATGAAAACGTACAGGAATTACTCAATTCTATAAAGGAATTTATAGAAACACCCATGAATGAAGAAGATGGAGAAGTGGGAGATAAAGGACTGGGCGCTTACCTGCAACAAATTACTTTACTTACCGATGCAGACGATGAAAAAGACAATCCTGATGTAGTGAAACTCATGACCATTCACGCAGCAAAAGGACTGGAGTTCCCGGTGGTATTTGTTGGGGGACTGGAAGAAAATTTATTTCCGAGTGCATTGAGTATAAACACCCGCGAAGAACTGGAAGAAGAAAGGCGATTGTTTTATGTGGCCGTAACCAGGGCCAAGAAAAATTTATACCTCAGCTATGCCAATGCCCGTTATCGTTTCGGGCAATTGCAGCAAAATGATCCCAGCAGGTTTATTGATGAAATCCCCGATGCCTTTGTAGATAAAAGTTATGCCGGGGCTGCTACCCGCAGCAACGATAGTGGTTTTGCGCAGGGCCGGGCTTTTGAACGCATGCAGCGTGGATTTGGCGGAGGCTGGGGCGATGCCAATAATGCAGAAAAACAATATGGCCCGCCGCCAACAAAAAAACCGGCCGTTCCTTCCTACATCACTGCAAAACCTGTCGCACCAAAAACCGTTGAGCATGTGCCTACCGAACATTTTTTACCCAGCGATACCGGGAACCTGCAGGCTGGCCAGAAAGTAGAACATCAAAAATTTGGTTTTGGCGAAGTAATGAAAATGGAAGGCGCTTCGCATAACCCCATTGCCACGGTTAAATTTGAACTGAATGGTGAGAAAAAA
Source organism: Ferruginibacter sp. (assembly GCA_014379905.1). Lineage (GTDB taxonomy): Bacteria > Bacteroidota > Bacteroidia > Chitinophagales > Chitinophagaceae > Ferruginibacter. The sequence continues at coordinate 54,727 of JACMKX010000172.1, forward strand.
ATAATGCTTAATTACGCAAAACTGCGCATTATAGAATAAAGTTAAAACGCAGATCCTCATGATCCTGATGATATGTTATGAATCAGATTATCATATAAATCATGGCTATCATGAAAATCTGCGTTCCACATCTTTATTTCTTTATGATCTTGTGCGTTTCTGTTTTTCCATTAAGTGTAAACCGGATCGTGTAAGTGCCTGCGGCAAGATCTCCCAAATGTATATGCCCGTTATTTACTCCCGGTAAAGCCGATAGTTTTACAGTTAGAAGCTGCTTGCCGGATAGGTCAGTCACATTTGCAAGTAATACGCTTTTTTCATCCGCATTGAATATTATAATTAAATGACCCGCTTCTGTAACCGGATTGGGAGAAACAGCCGTAACCAGTTTTTTTACTGATTCATTGTTTTTAAACAATTTGATGGGCGACAACTGGAAATTGCCATCTATATCTTTTATTAGCAATTCATAATACACGTACCGGTAATTGCTTCTAACATCCGCATCCAAAAAAGAATAATTTCTTACAGCAGCAGAATGACCCGCCGCAGGCACCTGGCCTATTTCTGTAAAAATATTTCCATCATAACTTCTGCGTACTACAAAATGGCTGGTATTGGTCTCCGCTTGTGTAATCCAGGTAAGATAAGGCTTGCGGCCCTGGTTACTCACCGTAAAACCAGAGAGCGTTACAGGCAACACGCCACTCGCAGTAAAAGAACCGAGCATAAAACCGGCATGCGGATCGCATTGATAATTATAGGTACCGGCAGCTGTTACGGTGTATTCAAAGGAGAACCCTGTAGTTGAAACAGGCGTCGCCCACGAACTTGCCCCTGCGGGAATAGTAACAGAAGCCGTATTATGAAAGCCTCCCGCCCATTCCCAACGAATAATGTCTCCTACGAGTACATTTAAATTGGAGGGCGAAAATTGGAAATTGGAGATGGTTACCGTATGCGTTTCTGCATTGGAACAAAGGGGAAATACAAAAAATAAATAAAGTAGCATTTTTTTCATGTTGGAATATTTATATGTAAAGGTTATGGTGCTGCCAGGTGGGGCATTAATGCAATACGGCTGTAAACAATGGTGGGTTGCTTTGCGTGAATGAATTAAAGAAGACAAATTTTAGAACGCTGATAATCATGATAATCATGATAATTTAGGAGCTTGAAAAATCGTGACAGTCCTGAAAATCAGCGTTCCTTCCCTTTCGAGATGGGAAATTTAACTACTCACGTGACTGTTTTAAGGTATAGCAGGCAGCCTTTTTCGTTTATATTGGCTAAATTTGTATCCTTAAATTTTTAGAACATGATCAAGACAGGCAACCCGGTTATCAGTATTTATACCGAAATGACCCCCAACCCCGAAACAATGAAATTTGTGGCCAATAAATTATTGTATCCCGGTAAAAGCGTCGATTTTCCTGATGAGGCAGCTGCAAAACCATCGCCGCTGGCACAGGAACTGTTTACATTTCCCTTTATAAAATCAGTATTTATAGCCAGCAATTTTGTAACCCTTACCAAAACTGTTGAAACAGAAGACTGGCAGGATGTGATCCCAACCATCAAACAATTTTTAAAAGAATACCTGGAAGAAGGTAAATCTGTAGTGAATGAAGAAGAACTGGCTACGGTAAAAGTAGAAAGTACCAACGAAGTAAATGCCGATGACGATGACGTGGTAAAACGCATAAAAGAACTCCTGGAAAATTATGTTAAACCAGCCGTGGAAATGGATGGTGGTGCCATACAATTTAAAAGTTACGAAGAGGGAAGGGTAAACCTGATGTTGCAGGGAAGTTGTAGCGGTTGTCCTTCTTCCATGATCACTTTAAAAGCAGGAATTGAAGGAATGATGAAGCGAATGATACCGGAAGTAAAAGAAGTGGTGGCAGAGGCGGAGTAGGTTGATCAGTTGATAAGTTACTAGTAAAACATCCGTAATCCGGATGTTTTTTTTATGTGCCAGGCGGTATATCTTTTCCCGGCTTCAGAGGCGTCGCACTCTTGTACATTATATCTTTACTCACAAGGTCTTTGCGTTGCGAAAGACTTTACGCTCTCTGCGGTTATTGTTTACATTTAATCAGCAAAATTTACCGTCATGAAAAAATATATTGCGTTCACAGCTTTTCTCATTGGTCTTTCATTCTTTTCAAAAGCCCAGCTTACCGATCCGGAGATCCACGCACTTAAAGGCGGCAGGGTAAAACCCGACAGCAGTTATATTTATGCACTTCCCTTTTCACCCAAAAGCAAATTCCTCCTCATCCAGGCATACAACAGCAAAATGAGCCATGCCGGGGAACTGTCTCTTGACTTTAAAATGAAACAAGGTAGCAAGATCTGTGCAGCAAGAGATGGTATGGTGGAAAGTATAAAAGAAGACAGCGACAAAGGTGGATTAAAAAGTGAATTCATGAATGATGGTAACCATATTGTCATTCGGCATTCAGATGGAAGTATGGCTATGTACTGGCACTTAAAAAAAGAGGGTGTTATTGTTAAGCAGGGAGACAATGTGCTAAAAGGCCAGCATATTGGATATAGTGGCAATACCGGCTATACTGCTTTTCCCCATTTACATTTCCAGGTACAGGATGCAAATGGAAGAGATATAGCCACCCGGTTTTATACCAGGAAGGGAGTAAAATATTTGCGCCCGGGAAAATGGTACAAGGCACTTTAAACAGTCGGCAGCAAAAAATTCTTGACGCTTAGCCATCATTTATTCCTGTTGCTCCACGCCCACCAGATAAGCAGTGGCTGCAAAACAATTAACCTTACCCACAAAGCCCATTCCGGGGCACAACGAATTTTGCCTGCAATCTCCGGGCAAAATCCAGTTTGCAGCATATAAATATGCGAGGGAATAAAGGCCAGCAGCATCAGGATAATACCATAGCAGGCCAGACGCCGGCGTGGTTTAAATAAGAGCAGAAGTGCCAGGCCTATCTCTGCAATACCTGCAACAATGTTTAAAAATTCAGGGTCGCCGGCAAAAGGTGGAATTAGTTTATAATAAGCTTCCGGTTTAACGAAATGATTTACACCTGCACCGAGGTAGAAGATACACATAACATACAGGGATAGCCGCTTTTTCATTTATTTAAGCTACGCTTTTTTGGTTAATGGGTTCTTATTTTATTGATGTATTTTCGGTTCAATTTTTTACATGAGTTTTACCCATATCATAGAGGCATTTGTTACCGGGATGAAGGCTACAGGCCCGATAGAATATATAGCTGTTTTTGCCGGCATTATAAGTGTATGGTATAGTCGGAAAGAGAATATACTCGTGTATCCTATCGGGTTGATCAATACAATTTTTTATACTTACCTCAGTTTTAAGGGCGGATTATTGGGGGAAGCAAGTGTGAATCTTTACTATACTGTTATGAGTATTTATGGATGGTTTATGTGGAGCCGTACCAGTGATGTGCACGCCGTTAAACTGCATGTTACCAAAGCCACTAAAAAAGAATGGATAACTCACCTCTTATTCTTTGCAGGATTTTATGTGGTTATTTTCTTTGCATTAACCTATGCCAAAAAAGAGTTTGCGCCTGATGCTATTCCCTGGGCTGATGCATTGGCCAGCGCCAGCGCCTATACCGGTATGTGGCTTATGGCGAAGAAAAAAGTAGAAAGCTGGTATTGGTGGATCATAACCAATATTGCCTCTGTTCCTTTATACTTTGTAAAATATTATGTATTTACCAGCGTTTATTATGTAGTACTGCTCATCATGGCATTCTGGGGCCTTGGGGAGTGGCTTAAAAAAGCCAGGCTACAACATCATGAAAAATAAAAAGAACTGGATAGCGCTTAAAGCAGGTTTCATCATCATGTTGCTGCTCTATTTTTTTGTTGACAGTACTACAGATAAATTCAGACTGTTTATAAGAATAGCCATGCTGGCCGTGTTTACTTTTTCTTTGTTGCGGGATGTTAATGAACTGAAAAATAATAAATGAAAAAAATTGTAATACTCGGGCCTGAATCCACAGGTAAAAGTACTTTGTGCGAACAGCTGGCAACACATTTTAAAACCAGCTGGGTTCCCGAATATGCACGCACGTATTTGCAGGACACAGGGAACAAATACCAGTTTGACGACTTGTGGGAAATAGCTAAAGGACAGCTGGAATCGGTGGAAATAGTTAATAGCGGAGGACAAGTAGCTGGTGGGAGCACTGCCCCTATTCCCCACTCCCCATTCCCCCTCTTCATCGACACCGACCTGTATGTTATAAAAATATGGAGCGAAATTTCTTTTAATAGATGTGATAACCGCATACTTACCCGGATTGCCCAGTCAGCCTGTGATTTATACCTGCTTTGTGATACAGATCTGCCATGGGCAGCGGATACATTGAGAGAATATCCTGAACTGGAAATGAGACAAAAAATTTATGCCTATTATAAGGATGCCATGATAAACCAAAAAGTACCATGGATAAAGATCAGCGGGAGTTATAAAGAAAGGCTGAGCAAGGCCATTAATGCCGTGAATAAGATTTTATAGTAAATTAATTCAGCAGTAACTTTACATCGGGATCTCCTTCCAGGTTGTTCATTTGTCTTAAGATTTTTACGGAAACAACTGCAACGAACTTGCTCATAGGCTTTACGGTAAATTTTTTTGGATTGCGCAGGCAGGCTGCTATCATGGCTGCTTCGCTGCGGGTAAGGTTTTTGGCATCTTTATTAAAATAATTTTTAGCAGCGGCCTGTACACCAAAAATGCCCGGCCCCATTTCGGCTACATTAAGATAGGTTTCTAAAATTCGTTTTTTACTCCAGATGGTTTCCATCATAAACGTAAAATATACTTCCAGGCCTTTGCGGAAATAACCACCTCCCTGCCATAAAAAAACATTCTTGGCAGTTTGCTGGCTGATGGTGCTGGCACCTTTTACTTTGGCAGGATGTTTTTCATTGTACTTCTGCGCTTTTTTAATGGCCTTAATATCAAAGCCATTATGATCGGGGAAAAGCTGGTCTTCGGCCGCCATCACTGCCAGTTTGATATTAGGCCCCATTTCATCATAGTCAATATAATCCCGTTTAAGACCATAGCCTTTAACAACATTTACCAGTTGTGTGATAGTAATGGGAGGGTTGATGAACCAGGTGAGCAATATATAAACAAATTGCCCGATGAACATCCAGAGAAGGATTTTTTTAGTTATACGCCACCAGCGTTTAGAGTTTTTTGCAGAAGTAGTTTGTGCCATGAATACTTTGAAAGATTGGTTTATCGTTTAAGGTTTGGCGTTAGTTCCTAACTATCTATTTGATCTTTTAAAAACCCGTTATTAATAAGTGCTGGTAATTCGTGTAATTTGGCGTTAACATTGCCCGGGTCTGACCTTTGGTACCGACACTAATTAGTGCAATTAGTGTAATTCGAAAAATTCTTGACCCTGATTCGTGTAATTACTTATTTCATCTTCATATACTGCAACCTATACTTTTTACCTACCACCATTCCCTTGCCGGAAGAGCTGTTCATTAAATATCCCAAACCTCCCAGGCCCACAGCTGCAGCCAGTAAACCCGGGCTAAACTTTTCTTTATCTGCCAGGTAAGAAACCCCGCTGGCAACAGTGAGCAAAGCACCTCCACCCATTAAGGCTGCACCGCTACCGCCTACATTAAAGCCTCTTTGTTTTTTTGGACCAAAGGAACCGATCTGGTTGTAGTGATACATATATCGGAAGCTCCCTACGGTGTCTAACATATAAGTGCCAAAAGTAGTAGGCACCCTGTTTACCACAAATTCCTGCAGGTAAATGCTGTCATTTTTAATTGCATTGATCAGTGCATCCCTGTAGGCACCATTGGTGCTTATAAATTCAATATTGGAACCTGCAAAAATATTACGAATGGTTTTATTTTTCTTTTTAAGAATAATAAAATCTGAAGACTGGGCAGGTACTGAAAAAGGGATAAGCAGGAAAATGTATAGCAGTTGTTTCATCGCCGCAAAATAAAAAAGTTAAAAGGAAATTACATCAAGAGCATGTTAATCTTTAAATACCGTATAAATAATTCCTGTAAGGATAGTAATGCCAAACGCAAGATAAAGGATGCCTGAGAGCCGGTTAATGAGTAAAATATTTTTATCGCTTAATTTTTTACCGAGTATGCCCGCGCCTAATACTTTGCCAACATCAGCCAGCATGTTGATGAGGAAACAGGTAGCAAAAGCAAATATCCGTTCCTTAAATGTCATGGTGGCCAGGGATGCTGCCATTAATACCCAAAAAGAAATAACAGCAGGGTTCAATGTATTAATTACAAAACCTGAAGTGACTATAGCAAGGTAATTTGTTTTGGTTTTTCCCGTAGGCAATATTTCATCCCCGGCAATTTTTATTGGTTCCTGTAACTGGCGGGGAACTATTTTTTTAAAAAACGCGAAATAAACCCCCATTGCTATTAAGAAACAGCAGCCTGCTATACCAATAGGCACTTTAAAATCCATCAGTGTTTTTATAACCTCGCTAAAACTTACGCTTAATACGATCCAGATAAGATCACTTAACCAAACGCCGCCCACAAAACTAAGGCCGCCGGTTCTTCCATGATTAATGCTTTGCTTGATGACCGTAAATATCACCGGCCCTACCGAAAAAATCAGTATTAAACTAAAAGCAAGTCCTTTTAAAAAAGCATCGGTCATAGCATGGTACTATAATGAATAAAACTGCACAGCTTGTTGATTATTTTGCCGCATTCCTGTTTTCCAGGAACCGTTTCCACTCTTCCAGCATTTTTCCTTTTACTACCCTGGGAAATTTATGTTGGCCCCCTTCCTTTCCCTTCGATTTCATAAAAGCTAAAAATACTTCTTCGGGTAAAACCCTGGCAGAGATATTTTTGAGTGCATGCTTGCGCTCTACCTCGTAATCATCGTTCAATAATTTTAATTTGGCATCCAGCATTTCTGCCAGTTGTATAGCATCTACTTTGTCATCTGTAGCAATAAACCATTCATGTGCAAAGAAGGTGCCGTAAGGCACCCCCGCCACGGTAAATTCCGGGATAGAGATTTTTAATTCTTCCGAAACCATTTCAATGGCCTTGTTCATATTGTCTACGCTGAGGTGTTCGCCTACTAAACTTAAAAAATGTTTGGTGCGCCCGGTAATGATCACTTCACTTTTTTCTTTGTCAACGAGCTTTACGGTGTCGCCAATGGCATAGCGCCAGGCGCCTGCATTGGTACTTATTAAAATAGCATAATCCCTGTTCTCTTCAATTTCATGCAACATGAAAGTTTCAGGCTCGTCCACCATATTGCCTTCGCTGTCAAAATTTTCATCGTCAAAAGGAACAAATTCAAAAAATATATTATTGTTGATGGCCAGGTGCATGCCTTTTGCATGCTGCCTGTTTTGATAAGCTAAAAATCCTTCACTGGCCAGGTAAGTTTCAATATATTGTAAAGGTTTGCCCAGTAATTTTTCAAATCCACGCTTATAAGGTTCCATGGCTACACCACCATGCACATAAAAGGAGAGGTTGGGCCATATGTCGTGAATGGTTTTAAGATTGTACCGTTCAATAATCTTTTCCATGCACAATTGCAGCCAGGCAGGTACACCTACAATAAAACCAATATCCCAGTTCGGGGCATTTTCTACAATTTCATTCAGCTTTTTACTCCAGTCTTTTTCGCGGGCAATTTTTTTGCCTGGTTTGTACAATCCCAGGCCCATGAACCAGAAGGGAATATTTTTTTGTTGTATACCGCTAAGATCGCCGGCATAATAGGTAGGTCCTTTTTGTAATTGTGTGCTGCCTCCCAGCATTAGCCATCCCTTGCCCAGGGCGCTGCGCTTAATATTTTCATAACGCGTAAGGCTCATCAGCTGGCGTACACTTGTAATGGTGTTGCTGCGTATCAGGTCTTTTGTAATGGGGAGGTATTTACTGGCTGCATCACTTGTGCCGCTGCTTAAAGCAAAAAATTTAATTACTCCCGGCCAGCATACATCCGGTGTGCCCTCCTTTGTTTTATACCACCAGTCGCTGTAAATTTTGCTGTAATTATAAGTGGGAACCAACTGCTGAAATCTTTTTCCGGGTTGTTTGCTAAAGAGGATCTCATCGAACTTATACTGCTGACCAAACTGTGTAAAGCGGGCTGTCTTTAATAATTTTTTCAACACTTTCAATTGCTGGCGCCGGGGATCGCTCTGCGGTAAATTCAATGCTTTTGCAATCGACTTGGGAAGCCTGATATCGAAAATGGCCATTTACTAAAGATTAAATGTGAGGCAACAAATATATGCAATGCCTACTGTATGCGATCATGTATTACCTATTAATCGCATCCTTTGTATCTTTAGGTAAACAGGTGGTCTTTTGTTGTTGAAGCAATCGCTCAGATGCATAGCCCGGAGACCATATTATCCTAAGATTAACCAATCCAAAATTTCATTCAACCTGTAATTATTTCTTTCGCATGCAAAAATCTATTTTCCTGTTGCTGTTTTTAATCATAGGTATTCAATTACCTGCGCAGGTTCCCAGTAAAGATTCATTGCTGACAGTGATTCTGCATGGTAAAGACGATACAGGAAAAGTGATCGCATACCGCATCATCACAGGGATCACTGTACCCAGTGATCCTTTGCTTGCTATTGAATATGGGAAAATAGGAATAGTTCTTGGAAAAAAACTGGCTTTCAGCAAGGGCATAGCAGGCTGTATGCTTAATGTCGGCTATGCTTATTCTGCTGCTGGTCAGCTCGACAATGCACTTATATACACTGATAGTGCAATTGACTGGTCAAAAAAAGTAGGAGAGCCAACACGCCTGGCCCTTGCATATTTAAACCGGGCAGATTATAACCGCCAGCTGGTGCGAATGAAACATGCCCTGAAAGATTGCGACACCGCTTTGGTATATGCCGAAAAAGCCAATAAGGATGATACAAGGGCAAGAATATTTCAAACCTTCGGATCCATTTTTCATGCACAGGAAGATTTTGTAAAAAGCAGGCAGTACTATGAAAGGGCGAATGCATTGTATGAAAAATTAAACAATACGCAAATGATGGCCATTTCTTTCAACAACCTCGGCAATGTTTACAAACAGGAAAAACAATACGAACAGGCAGTTGCCAATTATAATAACGCCATAAACCTGGCCGAAAAAGTAGGAGACAAAAATAATATGTCGATGCTCTACAACAACAGGAGCAACGTTTATTATGAAATGAAACAGTACAAAGAGGCAGAATCATCTGCGTTGCTTTCAATCGAACATGCCCGGTTACAAAAAAATATATTACAGCTTGCCGATGCACAGTACCAGTATGCAAGAGTATTATTAAAAATGAACAGGATAAACGAAGCCATAAAGCAGGGCAATGAAAGTTATGGGCTGGCAACAGGGGAAGCAGCGTCAGAATCGCAAGAAGGTGTAGCAGAAGTATTGGCAGAAGGATATTATCGTACCGGTAATTACCAGGAAGCGTATAAGTATATGGAGGTAAGCAAAAAGATTGCAGATACGTTGGCCCGGCAAAGATTTGATGATGAAGTTGCTGCCTTGCAAACCAACATGCAATTCAGTGAAAAAAATAAGGAAATAGAATTGCTGAACAAAGATAGTGATCTGCAGAAGCAGCAACTAAAAGATCAACGCATTATTATGATCGCTGCTGGCATTATTGTAATATTATCTTTACTGGGTATATGGCTTACTGTTAACCGCAACAGGTTAAAGCAACGAATGAAAGCGCTTGAACTGCGAAACCAGATAGCGGCAGATCTTCATGATGAAGTAGGCAGCTCATTAAGCAGTATACACATGCTGAGCCAGATGGCCTTTCAGCCGGGAAATGAAGCCAGGCAAAAAGATATACTGCAAAAAATGAGCAGGAATACCAAAGAAACGATGGATAAAATGGGGGATATTGTGTGGATGATCAAACCTGATGAAACAAAGGGAGACAGCTTGCAGCAAAGGATGGAAAAGTTTGCCTACGAAATAGGGAATGCAAAAAACATAAAAGTAATTTCAGACATAAACGATCTGCAGAAAATAAACTGGAGCCTCGACCAGACAAAAAATATCTACCTCATATTTAAAGAAGCATTGAATAATGCGGCCAAGTATTCGGACTCAGAAACCATCCATGTGTTTGCAGGTATGCATCACAATAAATTTATTTTACAGGTGAAGGATTTCGGGAAGGGGTTTGATATCAATTCTATTCAAAAAGGAAACGGCCTCAATAATATGCAGCAAAGAGCCGTCGCCCTGGGTGGAATTATTGAATTTAATATCATTGAACCACAAGGTTCCGATGTTGTATTAACAATCCCTGTTTAATGCTATATAGAAAATACTACTGTTATTTCTGTCCCTTCTCCCTCTTTTGATTGAATGCTGCAATTTCCATTATGAGCTACAGCACGTTTGTGCATATTGGAAATACCATTTCCTTTTTTTACACGGGCCATATCAAAACCATTCCCATCATCGCTTACCTGCATTTTCAACAGGGTTTTATCAAGCTGAATGGAGGAACGAATAAAATGACAATTGGAGTACTTGACGGCATTATTGACTGCTTCTTTAAAAATAAGGTAGATATCCCTCCGCAATTCCATGGGGATTTTTACGCCACTAAGCAGGTCATTTTTATGCATTTCAAAATTGATGTTCCTGGGCGCACAAAGTTCGTTGGCAAAGTTGAGCATACGGTCTTCAATATTTGCAAATTCATCGTTACCTGGTTTTATCATCCATACAATATCACTCATGTTTTCTATCGTTTCCTTGCTGTTACTGCTTATTTTGTCCAGCAGTTGTATAGATGTGCCGGTTTGGTTGGGTTGCTGTTTTACAATATCGCTGTACATACGGATACTACTGAGCGTACTGCCTACATCATCGTGCAGGTCTGCCGCAATTTTATTTCTTATTTCTACTTCTTTTAATTGTTGCTTTAAACGATATCTTTTATACAACCCATACCCTATCAAAACCGAAGCAATAAACAAAACAAGGAGAAGCCAGGTATATAAATTTTTTTTTGCTAACTGTTCACCATGAATTTTGTCAGACTCGGTTTTCTTTTTAAGATATTCATATTCTATATTACTTTTTATGCCTTCCTTTTTCAGGTCATCATTCGAAATACTATCCTGCATTTTTTTATGAAGCTTATAAAAATCCAGCGCTTCGGAATAATTGCCGTTTTTTTCATACAGGCCTGAGAGCATTATGGCTGAACCGGAAATATTCAAAGGATTGCCAAATTCAAGATTGATACTATGTGAAAGTTTTGCATGATACAGGGCACTGTCTGTTTTATCAATTGCCTTGTACAGCTCTGCATAATTACGGTGTATAGATGTTTGCAATACTTTATTATGCAGGATTGTATTCATCTGCAACGCTTCTGCAAGAGCAGCCCTCGCACTATCATAATTGCCGGTTTTAATGTAATTATAACCAAGACTGCTTAAAGTATTGATGATGCCAAATTTGTAATTGATCTCCCGCCTTAGTTGCAGGCTTTCCAGGTACCAACGTATAGCTTCGGCATACTTGCCCGTTTCTGCAGATAAGGCACCGATGTTATTTTTAACCAGGCTGGTGGCTTTTTTGTCGCCTTCTCTTTCTGAAATGGCCAGGCCTTTTTTATAGTACTCGAGGGCCTTATCCCTGTCCATTAAATACTTATGATACAACTGGCCGATGTTGTTAAAGGACAGGGCAATGTCTTCAGCATTTTTTCTTCTTTCCCCTAATGCGAGGGCTTTAAAATTTAATTCAAGCGACTGGTCTATTAAACCCGTTTCTTTATAGATAAAAGCAACGTTATTGTAAGCATTGTGGAGCTGTTCATCATCGTTTAATTCTTCTCTTATTACCAGGCTTTTTGTGAGGTAATCAACAGACTTCACCACATCGTTCTTACGAAAAAAACATACGCCCAAATCATTAAGTACCCGGGCTTCCTGGAGCCTGTCTTTTGCAAGGAGCGCCTGTTCCATGGCTTTGTTCAAATAATATAAAGCAGTATCGTATGATTCTGTATTAGCAAAATACACTGATCTGTAATAGAATGCATTCGACTGGTACCGGTGCAGTTCTGTCTTCCGTTTGTTATTTGAAGGAGGTAATAATAAATTAATAAGCGATATCGCGGTATCGCTGTATAAAACTGCGCCCGTATCATCGGCAGAATAAGACATTTCTGTGTAAAGACCTATCCGTGCGGTGTCATTGGTGCTGCGCTTGAGCAGGCTTTGTAGCGAGTCCAATGCCTTATTTTGTGCCTGTAAAGTACTGATGCCAATTATGCAAAAAATGAGGCAAAGAGCGGTTTTTTTCTTCATACAATTTTTTCCTGTAAAGCTTTTAAAACTGCTTCTGTATTGCTGTTTACATGAAGTTTGGCATAAATATTTTTCATGTGAGTGCGCACTGTTTCATAAGAGCTGCCCACCACATCGGCAATCATCTTATAACTTTTACCTTTAATTAATTGTTGTAAAATTTCTTTTTCTTTGGGAGTAAGCTGGTAATCTGTATTTCCTTTTGGTGTAACATTTTGTTGAAACAGGGCCAGTACTTTGCGGGCTACAGAACCCGTCATAGGGCTCCCACCTTCGTATACGTCTTTAATGGCCTCCATGTAACCTTCCGGCGAAGTGGTCTTTAAAATATAGCCCGAGGCGCCTGCGCACACTGCATTAAATATATTATCATCATCATGAAAGACGGTTTGCATTAAGATCTGTACCTGCGGAAATTGTTGCTTGATGATCTTCACGGCTTCAATACCATTCATGCCCGGCATTTCAATATCCATCAACACAACATCGGGCATCGACTTTTTTAATTGAAAAACAAGATCGTTGCAATCTGCAAAAGCATCCGAGCAGCAAAACCCTTCTGTACCGCTTATTAAATAGTAGAGGCTCTCCCGCAGGTGCTTGTTGTCTTCAAATATGGTTACCCTGATTGGTTTCATAAAAAAATTTGAACAAAGATGAAATTATATCTGCTTATTTTTTATACCGCAAATGCGGGAGGGCATCATTCCTGGCCTGAACACTCTCTGAAATACCGGTGGTATAACAATATACTATAATAAATTAAGTTGCCAAAAAATCATCCTTCCCCCTTATTAGGTATTGTCCCCGGCTATTCCTTTCCGCAATTTTGAACACTTAAAGTTCAATATTATGAAATGGAAAAATAGTTTACTAATAGCTTTGCTGGCACTGCTGTTAAATAACAGTCATTTACAGGCACAGTTTGTTTACCCCAACGATGTTTGCAGCGGCGCCATGCTTTTGCCTGTTGGCAACAAGGCGGAATTAAGTGATTCCGTATTTCAACAACCTATATATGCTGACCCTGTTCCCTCACCCATACCAAACTGTACAGGTACCAATGTGAGATACGATATATGGTACAGTTTTATTGCCACCCAAACCAGCATGGCCCTTGTATTCGAAAACCTGGGTGTATACACATTATCTTACCAGCTTTTTACAGGTAACTGTGGAGGTCTTTTAAGTGTAGTGTGCAACTCTTCAGCAACTAATCCCAATCTTACGGGCCTTGTACCGGGGCAGCAGTATTACCTGCGCACCTATGTTGGCAGTGTTATTAATTCCGGGGATGTGACCTTCGATTATAAATTGTCTCTGTTATCTGCGCCAATAAACGATGATTGTGTACAGGCGGCCCTGCTGCCAGTAAACCCTGTCAACTCCAACTTTAGCAACAGGTTCAGCAATGTCCTGTCAACTTCAGCTCTGGATGTTTCCTGTGCCGACAACACGGGCTGGACCAACTACAAAGATGTGTGGTTTAAATTTATAGCCACCAGCACTGTGCATAGTATAAATATAGAGGCACCAACTTTGGGCACCAGGATAGTTGTGTATAAGGGTGTTCCGGGTAGCTTAACAAGTATGGCAGGGCATCAAACAACGGTTAGTATCCTTACCAGTACAGCACACTTAACTGGCCTCATTTTCGGTGAAACTTATTACATAAGAGCAGGGGCAACTACAAACGCAACCTTTAAACTGGGTATTATGCAGGGTTCGCCTGCCAATGATGAATGTGCCAATGCTGATACTGTTTCCATGAGCAACTCTTTTAAGTGCGAAAATAATTTTGTGGTAAAAAGGCTGGGGGCCAACAATTCCACAGCCCCTTGCCCTGCATCTTCGGTTAGCGATACCTGGTATATTTTTAAGGCAACTACAGCCAACATAACAGTAACCTGTACCGGTGATGATGCCAGCAATTTAAATCTTGGCCTCCTATCAGGAAACTGTGGAGCACTCACCTGTCTGGTAAATAGCTCATCTTCAGACTTTACTTATAATGGTCTTACGGTGGGCAATTATTATTATTTAAAGGCAGGCGGAACCAGTTCGGGGCGGTTAGCTTTTATTTGCATTAGCCCTGCTATAACCAATGATGAATGTAGCGGTGCTCTTCCGCTTACCATAAAGCCTTATAACCAGTTGCGCACCAATATTGGTAACAACAAAGGAGCAACACAATCATTGCCGGGTTGCCAAAACGCAAGCGAGATGTTCGACGTCTGGTACCGCTTCACCGCAACAGATTCTGCCTGCCTCATAACTGTTGACGCAGCAGAATCAAACTCCTATTATTTTCAGGTGTTTTCTGGTGATTGTGCCGCACTCAACAGCATTCATTGCAGCAGCAACAACGCCCTGGTATCCGGGATTACCGAAAGAACTGAGCGGGTGTCTGGCCTTGTAGCGGGTAATGAATATTATGTGCGTTATTACAGTCCGTCCTTCTTCGTTGGCCTTTTTACCATTGATATCAACATTTTACCGGCCAATGATACCTGTGCCAATGCAGCATCATTAACTCCGCAAACAGGGTTTGACTATGAGATCATGCAAGACAATGGCATTCTGCATGCCACTACTTCTCTGCCTGCCTGCGCAGGGGAGTTGGTAACAAAAGATATCTGGTATTCGTTTATTCCCACACAAAATAGTGTGGCCATTATGAGTAACCGGGAAACCGGGAATAACCCGAATGGCACTACCGTATCGGGCTTCCAGGTGTATGGCGGAAGCTGCGGTGCATTAATCAGCATGGGCTGTGTACAACAAGGCACAGCCTTACACAAGGCACAAACATTTACTGACCTGCTGCCCGGACAGCGTTATTATATCAGGCAATATGGCAATGTATCCAAAAGCAGGTTTACCATAATTGAAAAGCCGGTGAACGATGAAATTGCCGGTGCTGTTAAATTAACCGTAGCTCCGGCCAATATTCAACCTATGCCATCTTATTCGCTGCACGGCGCTACAAAACAATTCGGTAAAATTTGCAATGCAGCCTATGCTTTTCAGCATGATGTATGGTTTTATTTTATTGCTGAGGGGTCATCACATACGGTAGGCGTGAATAATTTCAATTCATTTTGGGAGGAGCAAAATACGGGATATACTTATCGCATAGAAGCATTTGATGGCTATGCTTCTGACAGTACTTCGCTTGCTGCAAAAGCAATTTCCTGCGGAGCAGGTTCCCTTGCATTGAACGGACTTGCCACAGGCGATACAGTGTACCTGCGCATCGCAAGCACAGCTGTAGCAGGCAATACAAGTATCTTCAGTATAAAAGTATCCAATAACCAAAATATAGATGAGCCTGCAGGGGCGCTTGAATTAACTGCCTTGAATACGTATCAATACTCACTTAATACAACTGGTGCCACGCAAAGCCTGCCTGCGGCCGGTTGCCTCACATCTGATTTTCCGGACGATGATGTTTGGTTTAAGTTTACCGCATCTGCAACAGCAAAAAGAATTATAGCAGGTTATGAAAACAGGGGAATTACGCTCCAGCTTTTTTCCGGTACGCCTGGTAATTTAACTGCCATTACCTGCAGCAACAATATTTTGGTACTGCCCGCCAATCTTACGAATGGCACTGTTTATTATGTGAGAGCGTACAGCAAAGCCAATGCGCTGGCTGCCGATTTTAGAATTGGATTATTTGGGGAAGATGACCCATTGGCCAATAGCTGTTCAACAATTGCCTGCCTGGGACCTAACCTGGTGGTAAACCCCCGTTGCGAAACTGAATACAGCTATATATTACCAAGAAATATAAATACCAGGCAGGAAGCCGGACGAAAACTTGCAGAGGGATGGTGGAGCGCCAGTTACGCAACGCCGGATACATGGAATGCAGATTATCCATACGGGGAATGGGGCGACGTACCCGGCAATGCAGGTTTAAGCAAAAATAAAATTCCCCGCAGCGGTAAGGGTATGCTCGGCATCCTGTTAACAACCGGGGGCGGTGCATGGCAGGAGTATATAACGGGCAAATTAGCAACACCACTTGTTGCCGGAAAAACATACTTAATATCTTTTTATGTGAGTATTGATAAAAGTTCTATTTCAAAAAATGCTTTTAATATCGGCGCTTATTTTAGTAATGATAGTATTATAGGCATATCAACCCTACCTTTCGAATTTACCCCTCATATTGCCACCCCACCGGGCCTGCCACTGACTGAAGAAAACAGCTGGCGAAATGTATGCGGCACTTTTTATGCGGATAAACCTTATTCATTTATTACTATCGGCAATTTTGGAGCTGCTGCTCTTTACGCAAGTGGATCCGGTACCTATATTTTTGTGGATGATGTAGTAGTAGCAG
Source organism: Ferruginibacter sp. (assembly GCA_014379905.1). GTDB lineage: Bacteria > Bacteroidota > Bacteroidia > Chitinophagales > Chitinophagaceae > Ferruginibacter. The sequence continues at coordinate 71,465 of JACMKX010000172.1, forward strand.
AAACCAATTGCGCAACAGTGCCACTCAGTCTCCTCAGCTTCAGGGGAAGAACCAATACAGCTAACCAAACAGAACTAAGCTGGGAAACTGCAGAAGAAATAAATACCAAAAACTTTGTGGTAGAGTGGAGAACCGATGGCACCAATTTTACAGCAATAGGAACAGTGCCCGCAAAAGGAAATGCTTACAATGCATATAACTTTTTGCACTCAACACCTGCGGAGGGCTATAATTATTATCGGCTTAAAATGCACGATGTGGATGGCGGTTTTACTTATTCTCCTATCGTTCGAACCGGCAAACAGTTTAGCGGTAATGAAATGATGGTTTATCCCAATCCTGTTTCATCGGTTATAAACATTACAGCGCAATCTGATAAAGATGAATTGGTATTTTTCAGATTGGTGAATGTTGAAGGTAAAGTAGTTATCAATAAACAGATATTATTGAAAAAAGGTAGCAATACGTTTACCTGGAATGTGGCGCAACTTTCAGGAGGTACTTATTTTATTACATCAACCAATAAAAGTTTTAGGTCTGTGCAGATCATTAAACAATAGCTACTGACCTTTCCCCCATATTAGGTATTGCAGGAGTTTCTTCATTTTGTCAATTTTGAATTGTATAAAATCAAGAATAAAATGAAGAAGATCCTGCTTTTTTTATTGATACTGGTAAGTGGCCGTTTCGCACATGCACAAAGCGTAGGTATTGGTACCAGCACTCCCAATGCAAGTGCTATGCTGGAGATAAACAGTGCAAATAAAGGATTATTGCTGCCACGGGTTTTAGATACTTCTGCAGTAAATACGCCGGCAAAGGGATTGATTGTATATAATAACAGCAACAATAAACTTTGGTATTACGATGGAATCCGCTGGCAGCAGGCAGTGGCCAATGCAGGGGGCATGGATAGCATCTGGTATAAAACAAAAGATACGATAGCCTATACTACCCGCCCTTATGTTGGCATCAATACGGACCTGGGCCTGCTTGCGCCCCAGGCAAATCTGCAGGTACAGGGAGCTTTACTGGTGCAGGGTAAATTAGCTTATAGCAAAGCCACCCCAACACCCGCACAAACTTATACGATGACCAATTCGGCTGGTACGCAATCCATTGCCAACACTGATAGCGTATTCAGGTTATATGATCCTGGAGGTACCGGCAATTACAATAATAATATGCAGGGTAATGTCCATTGTATAACAGTAAGCAATTTTGTGGGTCTTAAAATAAGATCTGAGGCAGGCGATTGGGGCCTGGGTACAGGCGATACTTTGTGGATAAGCGATCAGTTTTTTCCTGCCTGCCGGACTGATCATGAATATCGTTTTACAGCAGGTTCCCCTAACCCCGCTGACTTTATAGCAAAACTTTCTTCCCGTTTTATTTTCCGGTCAAATGGCGATGGTGCAAATGGAAAGGGTTTTAATTTTCTTATCACCCGCCTGTTTAGTGCTGAACCTGCCACAAAGATAAATGCAGCAGGTGCTGCCCTTTATTACAATACCGGTAACAGCGCCTTTTCCGCCGGTATAAATTGTGAGGCCGGCAGGAATTCTGTGGCAATGGGGGTATCGTCAAAAGCTGATGCAAGTTCAATAGCTATAGGAAACGAAACCCGCTCGGTTGGCGGTTATTCCGTGGCGATAGGTTATCACACAGTTGCTTCCGGTTCTAATGCTATTGCAATGGGTGGAGAAGGATACAGCGTAAATACAGACACTGACGAGATTACCAGCGCAACCGGAAACCATGCAGTTGCGATCGGCTCGGGTGTTATCGCTTCCGGGCCTCACTCGCTGGCACTCGGCGAAGGTTCTGCCGCAGTTGGTTTTAATACGGTGGCCATAGGATATAATACATTAGCTGAAGGTATTACGTCTACAGCGATGGGTGACGAAACCAGGGCACTGGGAACTAATTCGACAGCGATGGGATCACATACTTCTGCTGAAGGAGATTACTCAACATCGATGGGACATATTACTGCAGCCAGGGGCAGGTATTCAACTGCCATCGGTTACGCTACCACCTCGAGAGGCTATGCCGGCACAACGGTAGGTATGTGGAACTACCCCGTTATCGGGTTGAATCAAACAACAGTGACAAGCACTACACCTTTGTTTATTGTAGGAAATGGAGATAATGGAACCAATCTAAACAATGCGTTTACGGTACTAAAGAATGGGAATGTAGGTATAGGTACGCAGCTTCCACCCGTTACTAAATTACAAGTGGTAGAAGGTACTGATGCAGACCTCACAAATACATCCGGGTACATGGTTTTAGGCGACGCTAACAGTACCAACCTGGTAATGGATAACAACGAAATTATGGCCAGGAATAATGGTACCAACACTACGCTCTTTTTACAAAATGGAGGCGGTGCCTTAGAAACAGGCGGCACTGCCTCCAAACCCGGCGGTGGCAGCTGGAGCGCCACCAGTGATGCAAGATTAAAACAAAACGTACAACGGTATGAAGATGGTTTACAACAACTTCAAAAAATAAACCCGGTGTATTTTAATTATAATCAACAAAGCGGTTACGATACTTCCAAACAATTTATTGGCGTACTGGCGCAGGAATTAAAAGAGGTGGCGCCTTACATGGTAGGAACTTTTAAAAAAGACAATACAGAGTATTTGAATGTTGATAATACGGCCATGACTTATATGCTCATCAACGCAGTGAAAGAACAACAACAGCAGATAGCATTATTAAAAAAAGAGAATGAAAAAATTATTTCCCTGGAATTAAAGATAGCAGCAATAGAAAAAATGCTGATAAGCAAAATTTCCAATGATAAATAGGTAAAACAATCCTTCCCCCTTATTAGGTATTGCCCGGCCTTCCTCCTTTCACCAATTTTGAGTTGTATAAAATCAAGAATAAAATGAAGAAGATCCTGCTTATTGTATTAATCATAGTATGTGCCCGTTTTGCACATGCACAAAGCGTAGGCATTGGTACCAGCTCTCCCAACGCAAGTGCCATGCTGGAAATAAACAGTGCCAACAAAGGATTGCTCCTTCCAAGAGTAACAGATACATCCGCTGTTAGCACCCCGGCGAAAGGCCTGGTTGTATACAGTATCAATAATAATAAACTCTGGTATTATGATGGTCTGCGCTGGCAGCAAACGGGTACGGGAGCAACAGGATCAGACGTTATCTGGACTGCCCTAAACGATACTACTGCCTATACGGGCAAAAAATATATAGGCGTTAATACCGACTTTGATCTTATTGCACCCCAGGCAAACCTGCAGGTGGAAGGTAGTTTTTTAGTACACGGAAAATTAAATTATAGCAAAACCCCGCCAACGCCGGCGCAGACTTATACGATGAACAATACGGCAGGTCTTCAATATGTTTCAAATACTGATAGTGTTTTCCGGATACTGGATCCGGGCGGCACCGGCAATTACAATAATAATATGCAAGGCAATACTAATTATGCTGATATTACTAATGGGATGGGTGCAAAACTAAGTTCCAACGCTGCGGATTTTGGCATAGCTGCCGGGGACACGCTTTGGATAAGTGGAACACTTTTCCCCGCCTGCCGTACCGATTACATGTATCGCTTTACCAACACATCAGTCTCCCCGGCTGATATGATACTTAATTCTTCTGCTGATAATTTTATTTTCAGGTCTAATGCAGACGGCGTAAATAGTAAGGGATTCAATTTCACCATTACCCGGTTATTCAATGCGCAACCGGTTAATCAAAATCAACTGGTGGGCCCGTCCATGTTTTTCAACAGTAGCAACGGTGCTTTTTCTGCCGGGGTGGAAGTAAATAATTATAACAAGGAGGGGTATGCAGCGATAGCCATGGGTCGTTCTGTACAAGCAACAGGCAATCATTCCACCGTGATAGGTTATTCTTCCAAAGCAACGAAAGAATATTCCGCCGCCATAGGTTACGCCAATAATGCTATTGGCTATGCTGCCATGGCATTTGGAAGTAACAACACTGCCTCGGGAGGTGCGTCTGCAACCCTGGGAAATGGCAATTATGCAAGCGGTGGCTCCTCCTTTGCCACAGGTGTTAATACTTTTGCTTCCGGGGCAAGTGCTACTTCAATGGGTAATAATAGCAGGGCCGCGGGTGATTTTGCGCTGGCCACAGGCAATACTACTTCTGCAAACGGGGATGCGGCTACATCATTTGGATATTACAGCGTTGCCAATGGAGCTAACGCTGTTGCCATGGGAAGCGCTGCGAGGGCCAGTGGTGTTTCTGCCGTTGCTATTGGAAATCAAACAGACGCAACCGGTATTCACTCATTTGCTGCGGGAAACGGGTCTGAGTCTGCAGGCAATGCTTCTTTCGCTACGGGCACATCAACCCTGGCAAGCGGCAGTTCATCAACTGCTTTGGGTTATTCTACCAAGGCCCACGGTTATGCCAGCACAGTAGTAGGTATGTACAATAATCCAATTTCCGCTACTCAAACAGCCATTACGCCCACTACTCCTTTGTTTATGATAGGCAATGGTGATGCTTTTAATATATTAACGAATGCCATGGTAGTTTTAAAAAATGGCAATGTCGGCATCGGTACTTCACAGCTACCTGTTACTAACCTGCAAATTGCAGGCGGCACAGATGCTGATTTAACAGACAACTCCGGCTACCTGGTAGTGGGCAATGTAAACACAACCAACCTCGTAATGGATAACAACGAAATAATGGCAAGAAGTAATGGGGCCACCACCACTTTATTTTTACAAAATGAGGGCGGTGCCTTAGAAACAGGGGGAGCTGCCTCCAAACCCGGCGGCGGCAGCTGGAGTGCTACCAGCGATGCAAGACTAAAGCAAAACATACAACGGTATGAAGACGGTTTGCAACAACTTCAAAAAATAAACCCTGTATATTTTAATTACAACCAGCAAAGCGGGTATGATACCTCCAAACAATTTATTGGCGTACTGGCGCAGGAACTAAAAGAAGTGGCGCCTTACATGGTAGGAACTTTTAAAAAAGACAATACGGAATATTTGAATGTTGATAATACAGCCATGACTTATATGCTCATCAACGCTGTAAAAGAACAGCAAAAAGAAATTGAAGAGTTGAAAGCGTTGGTAAAAAAATTGATTGGTACCAACAGATCTGATTAAAAATGTCTGTTAAATTGATCTGACTTTGTAATTTCAATTCGCTATCGCACATAATGGGGTCAATGTTTCAATTTATAATGACCTAATAATTAAGAGAAATTATTACTTACCTGTACATGTTCTAACTATCCTTATAAATAAAGCACTCACCCTTTTTAGGTATTGCGGAACGAGGTTTATTTTTTCATTTTTGAAATCAGTAAATCCATTCCATTTTGAAAAGTTCAATTTTTTATATATTTAGTAATGGTATAAAATACCGGTGACTAACAATAAAGTTTGTGTTATTACCTAATACCTATACCAGGATAAACAAAGAACAAAAACAAACACTGAAAAAAATTAGAAAATGAAAAAATTAGGCACACTTTTGCTGGCAGTTTTTATAACACAATTGATGTCTGCACAAAATGTAGGTATTGGTACATCTACACCATTAGAAAAGGTAGATGTGGATGGTTCATTAAGATTAACGGGTAATTCCCGGCTGATAAAATTTGAAACAGGCACTGCAAACTTGGGTACCACAAGATATATACCTGGCATAGGTTTTATAAGAGCCGATGGAACACAGTTAGGAAAGATAGAATACGTGGATACCCTGAGTTTTGCAAGTTTTATGCGAATGAGGATGGGCAACGATTTTTCCAACGGCATTACCCTCAACACCAGCAATAACGCAGGCATTGGCACGGCAGAACCGCTGGCCAGGTTGCATGTTCGTGGCACTACAGGCATTGATGAATTAGCCATTAGTAGCGGCAATCTTGATGAAGAATCTACCATACAGTTTTACAGTGGAGGGATAGGAGCAGTGGCAGCTGTGAAAAAAATATTTATACAGTTAAATGAAAATGATCTCAGGCTGGGAACCAATTCCAATAACGATAATGGCAAATTTATTATTCGTAACAATGGCAACGACCGGATGTTTGTAGACAGTGCAGGTAATGTAACTATCGGCACCACTTACAAAGTAGCCAGTGGCTATAAGCTTAGTGTAAATGGTAAAATTATGAGTGAGGAAGTAAGGGTACAAATGGATGCCGACTGGCCGGATTATGTATTTGAAAAAGATTACAAGCTGATGCCAATGGATGAATTAGAAAATTACATCAGTACCAATAAACATTTGCCCGGCATTGCACCGGCTGCAGAAGTAAAAGCAAATGGAATTGACCTGGGCAATACCAATAAACAATTGCTCGAAAAAATTGAAGAACTCACTTTGTACATGCTGGCACTAAAAAAAGAAATAGATCAGTTGAAAACAACCATCAATTTAATAAATACTAAAAGTCATTAATGAAACCTTTATTTTTTATTTTCCTGTTTGCATTTTCTACGCTTCCATCTTTTGCGCAGTTTGTAAAACCTGCTGAAGTATTGCAGCGGCTTGGCAATGACAGATCCTTTAGCAGGTATGCGTATGAAATGATGCGGTATGTTAGGGAAAAACAAAATCTATTTGCCAATGATTCCCTCAAAACCAAATATTATAACAAACAGGAAAAATTTCTTGCCCGCCAGTTACTCTACCTGGAGAGCCGCCAGGATAGCCAGGGCAATATTTTTAATCATGTAGATCAAACTTATAACGAAACCAAAAGGTATACTGCAATTGCCAGGACTGAAAATATTGAAACTGCCAATGGAGGCTGGACCCTGGTTGGGCCAACAAATAATGTAGCCAGTGCCATTAACGCCTCACGTGGTCAGGGCAGGGTTGACCGGATTGCTTTTCATCCAACCGATGCAAGTACTATTTATGCAGGCACGCCAAGCGCCGGTTTATGGAAAAGCATAAATGCCGGTTTTACCTGGTCATCCGTAAATTCATTTATGCCAAGCCTTAGTGTCTCTGGTTTGGTGGTAAGCTGGTCCGACCCCAACGATTTATATGTATTAACCGGCGATGGAGATAGCAATTTAGGGGATAACGGTTTTGTACAGGGGTTCGATTATATAAGACCCTCCATAGGAGTTTTAAAATCTACAGATGGCGGGCTCACCTGGAATGAAACCGGCAGCTTTGGAATTACCGGTTTTTATGTTGGATATAAACTCATACAAAGCCCCACTAATTCGCAATTGCTAATTGCTGCCACCAGCCAGGGTTTGTATCGCACCACAAATGGTGGAGCAAGCTGGCAACTTGTATCGCCTAATACAGACAGGTATTATGATCTGGAATGGAAGCCTGGTAGTAGTTTAGTAGTATATGCTGCATCAAATGAAAACTTCTATATTTCCAGCAATGCCGGCGGCGGCTTTATAAACCAGGATGATAATTTTGATGTGCCCATTGGTAATGCTACCAGGATTGCTATTGCTGTAACGCCAGCCAATCCTGCTGTTGTTTATGTGTTTGCCGGGCTCTCCTCCGGGGGCAATGAATTTAACAGAGGTGTTTATAAGAGTACAAATTCCGGCAGTAGTTTTATACAAGGTTGTACAAATTTCGGCATGGTTGCAAGCCCTGCCTATATGCATAATATAGCAGTATCACCCACTGATGCAAATCTTGTATGCTCGGGATCGTTACTTGTAAAAAAGAATACGACCGGCTACACCACGTGCGGTGCTATTACTACCCAAAATAGTGATGCGTCCCTTTCAAACTTTGTTCATGCCGACATACATGAGATGGCATTTAATCCTTTGAACGGGATTTTGTATATTGGTTCAGATGGTGGTGTACATAAAAGTACTGATGACGGTGATACCTTTACTGCCTGTTACAACATGGCTAACACCCAGTTTTACCATTTCGGTATCTCAGAATCCAGTGATGAGATTATAATGGGAGGTGCCCAGGATAATGGAATGCTCTTAAAATCCGGGCCCTCAACGGTATTCAGCAAATTTGCAACCGGCGATGGATTTGAAATAGAGTTTTACCATAACAGCACAAACCAGGCATATTTTTCTGTAAATCAGAGATTAGCCAAATCTGATGCCGGCCTTAGCACCTACCAGGTAATGAGCGGAATACCCGATGACTGGTATAAGACAATCGCCATTTCTCATTCTAACAGTAATATTGTATATACCAGTAGTGGTAGTATTTATAAAACAACCAACGGTGGCACATCCTGGACAGATATGGGAGGAAGCGGTCGCTGGGCTATGGTTACCTGCCCCAGCAATTCCAATAGAATTTACGCAGCCGGGGGTGCCAGCTGGAACGATGGCGGTGCACAAAATACCAAAAAAATGCTGCGCAGCGATGATGCCGGCACAACCTGGACAGACCTGCAGGAAAATACCGGCTTCCCGGAAACCATTACAAAAATTACGGGTATTGGAGTAGACGATGTTAACTCCAGCCGGCTTTGGGTAACTATGGGTGGATTTACGGATGGACAAAAAGTATATAGCAGCACTAATGCCGGGGCCACCTGGACAAACCTATCGGGCAGCTTACCTAACGTGCCCATTAATTGCGTGGCCGTAGATGGCAACCTGGATGTTTATGTTGGTACAGATATAGGCGTATTTTTTAGAAGCAGTACTATGACCGACTGGCAGCCTTTTTACAATTTCATGCCCCGTGTTCCTGTTACAGAATTGATCATACGAAGCAATACAATATTTGCCAGCACTTTTGGTCGCGGCATTTGGAAAAGTGAGACACATAGTGCTTGTGAAGGCGAGTTGAACTTGAACTCCAGTATATTCGGGTACAGGTTTTACGAAGCATTGAATATTAATTCTTCTGCCAATATATATGGAGGAGATGGTACCGAAATTTATTACAGGGCACAGGATGCAGTAACGCTTACAGAAAATTTCAGGGCCAATGCATCTACAGGAGAAAGTTTTAGAGCATGGATTGCGAATTGTAATACCGGTGGCATACCCTCCGTGACGGCGAATACTGCTGACTTCAAAATTGCTAATAATGAATTGGATTTTGTAATGCCTTTCGATGGTAAAGCATCTTTAGTAATAGTAAACGAAAAAGGTGCCATCACGAATATTATCGCAGAAAACCAGCTGTATAAAAAAGGTAAGATTAAGCTGCATAAAACAAACCTGCAAAGATTAAAAGGGAATGTAATTTTAGTAATAGATGGAGCAATTACCGGAATGATCAACAGGTAGTATTTTATTTATGAATCCCATTAATATTACCGCTGTCGTTATTATGCTATTGGCGGCGGCCTCACCCTTTATATGCATTGTGAAAATGCGCATTAATAAACGCTTCAGGCAAACTGCAATAGAGACCACTGCCCAAATTTTTGATGTTGAAAAACGTACCGGCCATAAATCTACTTACTACATTATAAAATTTCACTACAAAACCATTGATAAAAATATTGAATATACCGGGCAAACAGTTTTTGGAAACAAGAATAAAACAGGAGAAGAAATTACCATTTGGTATAAAGCAGATAACCCTGCTGTTTTTAAAACTGATACCAGCAAATCGTTGCGCTGGGCACTGGCATTTTCATTGTTATTTTTTGGGCTGGTAAGCTGGCTTAGCATCTGGTTATTGACTCAAACCTACACCTATCGCCCGGGTTAAGTAAAACGTTGGGATATGAACTACCACTACTACTGCCAAACTGGAAGAAGTGGTTGGAGGCAAAGGTTAATTGGTAGATTCACAAAGCGGCCATCACGGCAGCGGGTATCAATTGTTATATAGGCTACAGTTTGCACTGTGGCAAACAGGTCATTCTGAATTTCAACTTAAGGAACTGGTAAAAAATAAGTTTTAAGAAACAACTATGCAAAAACTACTTCTACTTGCTATCCTGATCATTTTACTATTTCCCGTAATTGCCGATGCGCAGGAAATAAAATTTGAAGGAACACACACGCCCGACAGCACTGTTTTAAAACTCCTGGACGATTACAGCAGGATGTTTGAAAATCATACTACGGTTGCAGAAAGGGATGCAAAACGAAAAGCCCTGCTGTCTCCTGGCTATTTTTATCATGGAATGGACGGAGCACCCATCAGCCTTGAAGGTTTAACCAATCGCCAGACAAAAAATCAATTCAAACTCATCGCTGATTCAGTTTACGATAGAATATTTTACCAGTATGAAAATACAGCCATCTTTATCTTCAAAGAATGGCAGCATTTATTTGATAAAGGCGTAGAGAAAAAAGGAGTGAACTCCGTGCTCATTGTGTTCAGTAAAGAAAATGGCCAATGGAAAGTGCTTTCAGATATAATTGGGCAGAAACCAATAATCACTCCTCCGTCGGCCACTAATAAATAACAGCAGCGATCATTTTATATTTTCTTCAATTTCCATTTCCCTTTTTTAAACAGTATCCATGCTGCAATGCATATAGCAGTTTCTGCTACGGGGATGGCCAGGAAAACACCATACGGACCCATCTCAAATGTTTTTGCCAGTAAATAAGCAAAGGGAATTTGAAAAAACCAAAAGCCAACCAGGTTAATTACGGTAGGTGTTTTTGTATCTCCGGCACCATTGAAGGCATTTACCATCACCATACCAATACCGTAAAATACAAAACCTGCACTCACAATTCTTACCGTACTGATAGCGTAAACAGCTACAGCGGGATCTCTTGTAAAAAAAGAAATAATCAGCGGTGCAAATAGTAAAAATATCAGGGACATGGACCCCATAAAAATAGCGTTGTATTTTGCAGTTCGCAACACCGACTGCTCTGCCCTTTGCGGTAATCCCGCTCCCAGGTTTTGCCCAACCAAAGTTGCTGCAGCATTGCTCATACCCCAGGCCGGCAAAATGAAGAACAACACAATACGAATGCCGATCAAATAACCCGCAGAAGCTTCGCTGTGACCTGTATCTGCCACCAGTTTTGCCAGTACGATCCAGCTACCAGAGCCGATAAGAAATTGTGTTGCTGCCGGCCAGGCAACATCCAGCAGGGAGCGGATGACTTTCCAGTCTGGCTTGAGTTTATCAAAAACAAATTTTACCATACCCTTGCCATTGAACAAATGATAGAGCTGGTAGATCACGCCGATGCCACGGCCAACAGTGGTGGCAATGGCCGCCCCTTCCAGGCCCATGGCCGGTATGGGCCCAAGGCCACGAATAAATAAAGGACATAAAATAATATTGCAGATATTGGCCAGCCACAAACTTTTCATGGCCATCATAGCATCGCCGGCGCCACGAAAAATACCATTAATCAAAAACAACAACATAATAACCATGCTACCGCCAACAATAATGCGAACATAGGTAGTGCCCATTGCTATAGCTTCCGGCTCTGCACCCATCAATCGTAAAATATCAGTTGCATAAATAAAACCGGGAATACTGATAGCCAGTGTTATAAAAAATGAAATAACAATTGCCTGCATACCTGCTTTAGTTGCCCCTTCCGCATTTTTTTCGCCTACCCGCCGGGCTACCATTGCAGCAGCGGCCATGCTCATACCCATGGCGATGGAATATACAATAGTGATGACAGATTCTGTCAGGCCAACAACTGATGTGGCGTGCTTGCCCAAATGGCTTACAAAATAAATATCAACCAGCGCAAACACGCTCTCCATGCTCATTTCAAGCATCATAGGTATCGCTAACAGTATTACCGCACGGCGCATACTGCCGGTAGTAAAATCCTGCCCCTCGCTATTGAGGGATTCTTTAATAAGAGAAAATATATTGGACAACCTATAGGATGACCCTGTATTATTTGACATATAAAAAATTAAATGATAAACGAAAGTATACAGCGGTCATGCCGCTGAAAGTGTTTTGCAATAAAGATGTTCCTGTTTGCTACAGGAACTTAACAGATGTTCATATTCCTACTATTGAGGGTGCAAAGATGGTAAAAATTTTGAATAAAAGAAACAACCGAAAATTTTTTTGACCCATGGTAATTTTAAAGGAACTCACATTCCCCTTTTATGCGGGCCAGGGTAGTGTTAAGGGTTCATACATTGTGCTAACAATTGCTGCATAAAAGGAAGTCCTTTTTCTTTGGAGAATTGTATGTTTTTATAAGGCACATCATCAATACCGGGGTAGCTGTCTATAGCCTTGCTTACACTTTCTTCTCTTAAAAAATGGAGCATAGGATAGGGGGAACGATTGGTATAATTACTGGCATCATCTGCCGCAGCGCCTGCAAATACATATTGCGGATGAAAACTGGCTACCTGGTAAATACCTTCGTACCCGTTTTCTTCCAGCAAAGCATTAGTAGTTTCCACCAGGTCAAGATAATCGTCAAAACTTTCAAAATCATTAGGCAGAATAAGTAAAGCAGTTTCGATGTCACTAGTTTCATTGAGCAGTTGCAGGAGGTTCAAAGCTGCATCCATTGTGGTATCTACATTGGCATCATGCAACACTTCGTAATGAATACTTCCACGTTTTATTTCCCTTGCTGCAAAAGGGCAGAAGTTACAACCCACCACCACATCAGTGATCCATTTTTTTGTCTGTGCTATAAGGAGTGCATTGTCTGCCATAAAAATATTTTAACCAATTGACCTGATGTATAATTCCTCTACTTTTTTCCTGGCCCATTCAGTTTTGCGCAAAAACTTTAACGAAGAATTAATGCCTGGGTTACTGGTAAAACAATTAATACGAATGATATTGCCCAGTTCTTCCCAGCCGAAATGTTGTACCAGTTCGGTTAAAATTGTTTCAAGTGTTTTGCCGTGGAGAGGGTCGTTGCTCATTGGATGATAATTTGATTATAGATTATTGATTACTAATTCTTGCAGAGGCTCAATAATTAATAATCATTTATTTATTGAATTTAAGAGATGACATCTTTTAAAAAGATGTCATCTCTTAAATTCAGCTACTTCGCATTCTTCACATATTTCTCCAGCCACTCAAACTGTTCTGCCAGGGTATGTAACACATTTTCCTGCGCCGCATAACCATGGCTTTCAAATGGCAGGCTCACATAACGAACGGTACCACCATGGCCCTTGATGGCATTAAATAACCGCTCGCTTTGAATAGGAAAAGTGCCCGTGTTGTTATCTGCATCACCGTGAATTAAAAGAATGGGCGTTTTTATTTTATCAGCATAATTGAACGGGCTCATTTCATTGTATAAAGCAGTTGCCTGCCAGTAAGTGCGGTCTTCGTTTTGAAAACCGAAAGGCGTTAAGCTGCGGTTATAAGCACCGCTGCGTGCAATGCCTGCTTTAAATAAATTGGTATGCGCCAGCAAATTTGCTGTCATAAATGCGCCATAACTGTGGCCGCCAGCTGCCATACGGTTTCTATCACCCACGCCTCTTTCACTTAAATATTTTATGGCAGCTTCTGCATTCATCTTCAACTGGGTAACAAAATTATCGTTTGGTTTTTTAGCTGTATCTGCAGATACGATCGGCATTTCTGCATTGTTCAATACTGCATAACCCTGTGTAACCAGGCTTAACGGAGAAGGGCCGCTTAATAATATAAAGCGATGTTCGCTGCCACGGATTTGTGCCGCATCTGCCGCAGAATTAAACTCGGCTGGATAAGCCCATATGAATACCGGTAAGGCACCATCTTTTTCTTTGTTATAACCCTTGGGTAAATACAGGTCACCGGTAAGGTCTACACCATCTGCTCTTTTATAGCGGATCTTTTCTTTAGTTACCCCATCCATTTGCGGGTAAGGATTTTTAAAATCAGTGAGCTTTTTATCGGCTATGCGTAAACGCAGGTTTTTTAACCAGTAGTTGGGCATATCGGTTTTAGACTCTCTCCTGGTAACCATGCTCAGTTTATTTGCATCTAATAATCTCACTACAGTTTCATATGTTCCTTCTGCAGCACGCCACAATGTATCAGCTTTTTTACTGCCGAGATCATAAGACAGCAGAAACGGCAGATCTCCCTTTGGTGAACTCCCTGCTGTGTTGTTGTAAAAAATACTTTTTCCATCGCTACTCATTTGCAATACATATTTTCCATACTGATTGGGTATGGTAACCGGATTACCAGGGCTGGTATAGGCATCCGTTGTATTGCGGCTCATTAATTTTTGCAGGTTGCCGGTAGAAGGATTGTATAGATTGGTTTGTGTAATTTGTTTGCCACGCAGCCCTTCCATTACCAAAGCATGCGTATCATCGCCCCATATAGTACTGTAGTAACGCATGGTGGTTTTAAACAATAGTGTTGGAGCTGCAGTAAATGGTGCAGGCTGTGCATATACTGCATCCCTGAATTCAGCCGGCTTTTTTATCATGCCGCTATCCAACGCTTCGCACCAGGTTAAGGTAGCTGGTTCATCATTTCTCCAGCTGTAGCCACGGGGTACCAATTGCACATTGTCGTTGCCACCCGGGGCTGTTTCGGATGAAGGGATAGCGGCAACTTTTTTTATTTCCTTACCATTGATGTCGGTAATTTTTACAATAGAAGGAAACCCGTTGTAAGGAACCAGGTAGGAAAAAGGTTTTTGAATCAAAGCTTGCAGTATGTATTTTTTATCAGGCGAAAAATGATAGTAATTGTAAATAGCAGGCAATCCAATTTTTGTTTCAATGCCATTTGCATTTTTTATTAGTTGAGTAGTAGCATAAAACGCAAACTGGTTTTCATCGTTAGGGCCTTTTATCATATCCTGGAAAGTGGGACGGGGAGAAGCTTTTCCATAATTTTCCTGTATGGCCGGGCCTTTTGGTGCCAATGGTTTGGGTGGCGCTGCAGATGCCGCCTGCGGGGCAGCGTTGTAATAAACAGTGTTGCTATCAAACCAGGTTATAGTACCTACAACCGTATTTAATGCAGTTTTATTTATTTTAACTGCTTTTTGAGTTGCAAGGGTTATAATATATAAATCAACTCTTGAATGGGTAGTATGTGTTATGGCTATTTTTTTATCATTAGGGCTCCAACTAATGTTGCCGGCAAATAAAGGCACAGGCAGACCCGTAATGTTTAATTCTTTATCGGAAGAAAGATTTTTTAAATATACTTTATTAATAAAAGTTTGACGGCTTGGTGCAAAATTATTGGGATTAATGCGCAGGCCTGCAATGCGCAACTCGGGCCTTGCCAGTTCTTCAACAGACGGATAGGAGTTGTATTCGGAAAATAATATCCATTCTCCTTTATCATCAATGCTTACACCGGGAGTTGGTTTTGCCATTAAGATATCTTCCATGGCTTTGGGTGGTTTTTTATAGCCACCATCCTGTGAAAAAACCGGGGTGGTATGGAGGCTATATGCCGTAAGAAGAAGTACAATTTTTCTCATTAGTTACTTTTTTCTAAAGATAAAACAAAAGGGTAGTCATTGCCGATAAGCCCCCGAATTAAGTAATCTGAAATGTTTGTATCAAATAATATATTTTCGCGCTTTAATTAAAATGAAAATGACTGCTTTGAAAAATATATTCTCCATTGCCATTTCCTGTTGCCTGTTTTTTGTAAGCATCTCCTCTTGCCAGAAGGAAAGTGAAACAGTAGATATTGATCCCTATACAGGGGAAGGAATACTTCTTGCAAAACTTGAAATGGTAGACAGTGCCGGCATTGCCCCGCAGAATAAAGATGTATACGCCATAGCTTATGATGCCCAAAAAAGAATGATCTCGAATCAATTTTATTTTTCCAATTTTGGCGTTATGGATTCCACTTACAGGGTATGGGTAACCTATAATGGCAATGATACGATGCCGAATACATTATTAGAAATTGACCTGTTACTCCCTTCTGGTACCAGTTTTCAAAAACACACTTATAAGTACGATCTGCAAGGAAGGCTCGTAATGGATAGCCTTTTTAGTATTAACGAAGATTTAAATTGGAGGGATACGGCTACAGTTGTAACTGAATACAGCTACTTCGCCAATGGATTCAGAGAAAACAGCAGAACCTTCAATTATTCCCAGGGCACCGGTTATGAAAATGAACTTCAGTATTCAGTTCTAAAAGATAGCAGGGGAAATATAACCAGGCAGGAATTTGCTGATAGTGGCAACAATTATAAAATCGTGCAGGAATTCACGTACGATAATCATCCCAATCCTCTGTACCCTAACTTTTTGCCGCATTACCCCACTATTTCAAAGGTGATAACGATACCCTTGTACCTGGGCGACCTTCAACCGCAGCCCAATAATTTTTTAACGTCTCTCACTACTAAATATAATCTCACCACCAATACAGTGATGGATACAAAGAGCCAGCAATATTCTTATACTTACAAGGCCAACGGGTACCCCCTCGTTGCAAAACTGGTGAATGTTCCTGCACAACTATTCGAATATACTGCATACAATTATTTTTACAGGAATTAGCCTGTAAGGAGATATAAAATTAAAGAGGCAGGATTTGAATGATGAGGATGGATCGTTCAGCTCTTCGTGTAATTCGCTTCAGCTAGTTTAAGGAATAACGGCATAGGGAGGATAGCAGCGGTGTGTCATTTATACAAAACAAAATAACCCCAGGCGGGAATTGTTAATTCATCCTCTCCTTTTAGTTCATACAATTTCTCAGTAAATAATTCCTTGTACGACCCCGTTTCTGTATTGCTGCGCAGCACGACTGTAACTGGCTGGCTGCTAAAATTGATGATGGGAATTACTTTTTGACCATTCTTCTCCCGGCTGAAGGAAATGATCTTATCCTGCCGGTTGTTGAATATGCGTACCATAGTGCCTCCCTTGCTGCCATTCCACAAAGCCTGGTTGCTGTGTTTAAGCGCAAATAATTTTTTATAGATTTCTACAAAAGGATGGGGCTTCCAGCTGATGCTGTCTTTATCAAAAAATTGTAGAGACCTGTCCAATCCCGCTTCCTGCCCGCTATATACCAGCGGCATTCCGTTAACGGTGCCCGCCATTACCATACAGGCAGGCAATGCCTCCCCAAAATTTGACATTTGATTTCCTTCCCAGGAATTTTTATCATGATTATCAGTAAAGGTCATGCGGTAGGCATCTTGGGGAAAAGTGCTTACATCATGTGCCATGTATTCAACCAGCCCATTGATGTTTTTATTTTCCTTTGCCACCGCATACATTTTATCCCACAGGCTCCAGCTGTAGGTCATATCAAATGCTTTTTTGTGGAGATCCCTGCTTTCCCATTCTGCCAGCATAAACACCGGTTTGATGGCATCTAATTCTGCTCTTGCATTTTCCCAAAAATCGGTTGGCATAAAACCGGCAACATCGCAACGGTAACCATCAATGCCGGTTTCTTTCACCCAATATTTTAATGCATCTGTCATGTATTTTCTGATACCGGGCTGGTTGTAATCAAAATCTATAATGTCTTCCCAATCGTACCAGGGCGTAGGCTGAAATTTTCCATCACTTGTTTTGGTATACCATTCCGGGTGTTCTTTGGCCAATGGGTTATCCCAGGCAGAATGATTGGCCACCCAATCTAAAATTACGTGCATGCCCATGCCATGTATTTTTTTTACCAGTGTTTTAAATTCTTCTTTGGTTCCAAACTCGGGGTTAACCCCGTAATAATCTTTTACAGAATAATAACTGCCCATAAATCCTTTCCGGTTTTGTATGCCGATAGGATGAATGGGCATGAGCCAGATGATATCAATGCCCATTTCTTTCAACCGGGGAAGTGCTGCTTCTACAGCTTTAAAATTGCCTTCTTTACTAAACTGGCGAATATTTAATTCGTAAATGGTA
The DNA here is from genome assembly GCA_014379905.1 of Ferruginibacter sp. Lineage (GTDB taxonomy): Bacteria > Bacteroidota > Bacteroidia > Chitinophagales > Chitinophagaceae > Ferruginibacter. Next base: position 89,221 of record JACMKX010000172.1, read on the forward strand.
GCGTTTTTGCTCCACTCCGGGTGTTGGAGTTCTACGTATTTTTTTGGTTGATAACGGGAACCGTTTGCGGCAATATCCCCGCCGCTGCCGGATTTATTTTTACAGTCGGTAAGGGCCAGGCAAATTAAAAGGCTGATTAAAAATAACTTATGCATGATGTAAGATTGAAGCAGTATTTAAATTACGCTTTTTCTTTAGTTGGGGCAGATTTTTTGCCCCAATATTAACCCTGTACAACATAACATGCTTAACGTCGGGTATTCCCGCTTTATACATCTTCCCATTTATATACCCTCCCAGGCATTTGTGAATATTTTTTTTGTGAATAAAAAAATATTCACAAAAAAAATATTCACACATTGGGTGTAAAGCAGGGTAACCCATAACAAAACCCCGGTAAAAAAGGAATTACTTACAATGTGGAACAGAATTGAAAAAGCCTCTAAAAACTAAAAGCTTTTCTGTTTTTATAGTCATCTCAGGACAAATTCTCTGGCGGGTGCATATTACTATGTCCTATTGCCTTCATCCTGGCTTTTTGGCAGAGATTGTGTGCGGGGGACAGTAATCCGGTTTTTACAGGTAGTTTTTGGTCGCCACGGAGCATGAAGCGCCTCAACAAGTGGTTATTTTCTTATTTAAAAAAGATGTCATCTCTTACAAAAGTGGAAAACTTATTAAAAAACCCCGGATGAACCGGGGTTTAAAAAATTATCTTACATCATTGCTAAGGGGAATATCTCTTTTCAGCATTTCATTCCTGTTGGCCATTTCCCAGGCGGTATGAAATACCATTCGGGCTCTTTTTTCCATTAAAGCCCAATAAATTTTTTCTACATCATCACCGGGTTTATGGTAATCGGATTTAAGCATACCATCATAAAAGAACAATACCGGTACACCCTTCCTGGCAAAGTTGTAATGATCGCTGCGGAAATAAATACGGTTGGGATCTTTTGGATCATCAAATTTATAATCCAATACGAGGCCGGTATATTTGGTGTTCATGCCTTCATTGATAACGGGCAGGTCACTGCTTAGTTTATTATGCCCTACTACATATACATAATTCAGGGTGTCGTCTTTCATTCTTTCGGTATCAATGCGGCCGATCATATCGATGTTTAAATCAACAGTTGTTTTGTCTAAAGGGTAAATGGGATTATCGCTGTAATACTCGCTGCCCCATAAACCTTTTTCTTCACCACTTACGGCCATAATAACAACCGTACGACGTGGTCCTTTACCTTCTGCTTTTGCTTTGGCAAATGCCTCTCCAATCTGCATTACAGATACGGTGCCGCTACCGTCATCATCTGCGCCATTGTTAATTTTACCGTCGGCGCTTATTCCAATATGGTCGTAATGCGCAGTAATGAAAACAAATTCATCTTTTTTATCCGTTCCTTCAATTACGCCCAACACATTGCTGGCATTGATTGTTTGGCGGTATTTGCTAAAAGCAAAACTGGTTTTTTGTTTTATTTCAAAACGATCGGAACTATCAAATAAGCTGTTGCTTTTTGCCTTTGTAATGGCACCGCTTATTTTATCACCCAATATTGTTTTAGCATAAGCGTGGCTTAACTGCGCATAGTTCACTTTTTTTGCGTCAGCTGTATTACGGGGATAATAAACGTTTGTTTTTTTGCCTGCATCGGCAATGCGTTGTGTAAATGATTCTGTATTTGCATTAATCACCAATACGCCTTTGGCACCCTTATCCATGGCGAGGTTGATCTTTTTCATAAGGCCCGGAAAACTCCATTCAGACCCACGGGAAGGGCTGCCCCCTAAAAAATATTTACCTTCTTTTTTTGGTTCACCTAAAAAGATCACGACTGTTTTTCCTTTTACATTGAGGCCTTCATAGTCATTGTAATTTTTATCTTCAATACCATATCCCGCAAATACAATTGATTTGCCTTTTGTGTGAGCAGTCTCATTGTTATTAACAGGGCTTATGTAATCCGTACCATATACAGCTTCTGTTTTGCCAATTTTAAGCATGCTGTTAATCATGCTGTCTTTGTACAAGGGGTATAATTGCTGGTATTGGCCTTTAAGTGGTGCAGGGGTTGATAAACCTGTTGTTTTAAAGAAGGTTTCGATGTAGGCAGCGGCTTTGCGCTGGCCCCGGGTGCCGGTTTCGCGGCCTTCCATTTCATCGCTGGCAATAATGTTCAAATGTTTTTGTAATTCTGAAGTGCGGATGATGCCTGCATATTTGGCGGCATCATCTGCCTGTGCAAAAGCGGCTGCACCCAGGAATAACAAAGGGAGAATAGAGAGTTTTTTCATTATGTAATATTTGTCTTAATTGGCAAAATAGGGAAAGATAGGGGGTGGCGGGAAATTTTTATATGAGTGGCAGGGACGGGGAATGGTTAATAGATCATGGTTCATGGCAATACCTGGTATTTCAAAAGATATAGCTGCTTTTCGAAAAATAATTATTTTCAAATTATAGGCCCCTGCTATGAACCATCAGCAATGAACCATGCACTAACAAGCTATCTTCTTCACCCTTCCCTCGTGCCGACCACCTTCAAATTCGGTATTCATAAAAATGTCGAGCATTTTTTCTGCATCACCATCCCTCACAAAACGGGCGGGGATACAAATAATATTGGCGTTGTTGTGTTTGCGGGCAAGTTCTGCCAATTCTTCGCCCCAGCAAATAGCGGCTCTTACACCGGGGTGTTTATTGGCGGTAATGGCAACACCATTGGCGCTACCACATAATAAAATACCAAAACCGGCTTCACCATTTTCCACAGCAGTTGCTACGGGGTGTGCAAAATCAGGATAGTCAACAGAATCTTTATTGTAAGTACCAAAATCTTTGAAAGTCATTTTTTCTCCTTCTAAAAAAGAGATCAGGTCTTCCTTGCAGTCGAAACCTGCATGGTCGCAGCCAATGGCAATAGGTTTGGTGGAGTCGAATACGTACATGGGGGGAAGTTTAATACTGGTTACTGGTTACTGGTTACTGGTTACTGGTTACTGGTTACTGGTTACTGGTTACTGGTTACTGGTTACTGGTTACTGGTTACTGGTTACTGGTTACTGGTTACTGGTTAATCAAAAA
>JACMKX010000173.1 GCA_014379905.1 Ferruginibacter sp.
CTGTAACGGAATCTGTTGGGTGATCCTGTGCAAAAGTTGAATTAGAAAAAAATATTATACCAAGGCTAAAAGCCGCTACCAGTAATGATTTGAATCGCTTTGCTACCATATAGGTCCTGAAATTTGGCGCAAAGATAAGGGCGGAAGGGGGAATTTAAAAATTAGAAGGGAGAATTTATTACACGAATGAAATCGAATTTCACGAATTCCACGAATTAAGGAAATAAAACGAATCAGTTTTCCTTCTCCGATAAACGGATGACATTTTCGAGGCCAATAACATCAACCTGGTCTTTGGGGCGATTTACCGCTTTTTTGTTTGCAATGAGTTGATTTATATGCAAAAAGGGGATTTTTAAACCAGAAATCTCTGCCTGGGAAGCTACCTTGTAGCAATCATTAAAAGTAAATTCTTCTAATCCTTTCATCGGCATGATCAAAATATCAAGCTGAAATCCATTATTCAGTTTGAAAGGTGACCAGCCGGGTACAAATTGCATCGTTTCCAGCATAAAATAATCAATACCCGTATAATCGAGGAATGCCTGCCGGAATAATTTCCTGTTGTCGACGGAATCCTCCAACAAAATATCAATATCGTCTGTTGTCCTTTGATAGCCATGTAAATTGGTAGCAAAACCGCCCACCATAATGTATAGGACATTATTATCATTCAGTGCTTTCCAAAAGCCAATAACTGCCTCGTCAAAAACATCCATTTCTTGGTTATTTATTTATCCGACTGGTGCGTGATCTTTGCATTTCTAAGCATGATACTGGTTTTTATCAGGCTCATCATTGTTTGAAAACGTTCACTGTGGGAACGTTTCAGTGCATTCCGAATTAAATCTAACTCTGCTTTTTCGTAATCCGCCTGCGGTTCATTAACCTGCAGGGGAGCATGGTCGTTTTCAATATATTGATTGGGGGAAGACATGCGGCAATTTACTAAAAATTGGTGGCTGTATAGTTATTTCGACTTCAGCCAATAGTTAATATTATCTGTGAAGTCAATCAATAAACCAGTTTTTTCGAAATAAGCGAAATAATGTTTGTTGGAAACCCCGGTGTAAAATTCTCCTGCTGCCGTGATTCCTGACCATTTCTGTTGAATATACCTTCTTTGTTTCGCAGATTTTAGCAGGTCATTGCTTACAAAGTCAGTTTTGATCTGGCTGCCGGAATCAATCAGCTTTGCTGCATTATTAAAAAAATATATCAACTAAGCTGTACTCCCTGCTTTCGGAAAAGATTTATACATTTTAATTGATGTAATCCCGGGTACAGTAACTGTCCTGCTGATGCAGCTTTGAAATAATGAGGTCAGAAAAAGCATTTTAAGTATTAATCTCATGCTGGTTATTGTTATCAGTAATTAGTAAAATTTCCTAGCCAGTACGGGGTGATTTTTAAATTAAATTTTAAATGCCGAAAAAAACTTCTGCCTATGGGTAAATCGCCATTACCGTAACCGTACGATTACTATTCGATTTATAAAAGTGCTCCATTTTCTTCCCCTGCAAACTGCATCTGGTACAACTGGTAATAAAATCCTTTGTTTCTCAGTAACTCATCATGACTGCCCATTTCCTTTACTTCTCCTTTATCTAACACCAGTATTTTATCCGCCTTGCGGATAGTGCTGAGGCGATGCGCAATAACAATGGAAGTACGGCCGGCAATCAGCTTATCAATGGCATGCTGAATGAGCGATTCGCTTTCTGTATCTACAGAGGAAGTGGCTTCATCCAATATCAAAAGCGCGGGATCATATAGCAATGCCCGAATGAATGAAAGCAACTGGCGTTGCCCCATCGACAGGGTTGCTCCCCGTTCCATTACATTATAATCATAACCCCCGGGCAGGCTCCTGATAAAGTCATCCATACCTATCAGCCGGGCAGCATTTTCCACCTGCTCCCTGGTTATTTCAGGATTGCGCAGCGTTACATTGTCGAGAATAGAGCCGCCGAATAAAAATACATCCTGCAACACCACGCCGATCCTGCTGCGCAAAAAGTCAATATCATATTGTTCAATGTTTCGTCCGTCAATCAGCACTTCGCCCTTATTGATTTTGTACAAACGATTTATTAAACTGATGATAGAAGTTTTGCCACTTCCTGTATGACCAACAATGGCCATCGTTTGCCCGGGTTCTATTGTAAAGGAAACATCTTTTAATACAAACTGCTCATTTATATAAGCAAACCAAACCTGGTTAAATTCCAGTGAACCCTTTATTGGTAAAGGCTTATTTTTTTCACCACCCAATGTACCTGTATGTTCGGTAACATCAGGATTATCCAGCACTTTAAATACCCTTTCGCCGGCTATCATACCCATTTGAAGTACATTGAATTTATCCGCAATAACCCTGAGGGGGCGAAACAATAAATTCAAACATAAAATAAAAGAAGTGATAACAGCCCCTGCCCTTACAGCAGCTGCATCTTCCATTCCCACGCTGTCTTTTGCAGCCCACCAAACCAATAATCCGATTGATAAAGCTGATACCAGTTCTACAATCGGAAAAAAAACGGAATAGGCAAAAATGGCTTTCACATTTGCATTGCGATGTTCTGTATTAATATCCTCAAAATGTTTTTGCTCTCTTTTTTCTGCGGCAAAAGCCTGCACCAGGCTCATGCCGGTGATATGCTCCTGCACAAAAGCATTGAGTGCCGCCACTGCATTTCTTACCCTGATAAAAGATTTGTTCACTGCTTCCTTAAAAAAATAAGTAGCTATGATCATTACAGGGAAAGGAGCCATACAAACCAGTGTGAGTACAGGGCTCACCATGAACATATAGGTGAGTACAGATATGATAGACAGCAGGTCTGCGATAATAGGAATGAGTCCATCGCTAAAAATATCGTTAACAGATTCAATATCGTTAATGGTTCTCGTGGTAAGCGTACCGATGGGCGTTTTATCAAACTGGGAAAGATTGAGCGTGGTGATCTTCTTAAAAGTACTCACTCTTAAATCTTTAACTACGCTTTGACCAAGTGATGCAGTGCTGAAGGTAAATACAAAACGACCAACCGTTTCAATGAGCAGTAAAAGGATTTGTATGATGGTAATTTCAATAATAAATCCACCCGGGCCATTGATAAAATGTGAAAGGGAATTCGTTTTGTCATTCAAGCCATCATTAATAGTGATCTGGATAAGCAAAGGACGTATGGGGGCAATGACCGCCAGGAATATAGCAAGGAATACAGACCAATAGAATTTTTTGCGGTATGGTTTGGCAAAACTGAAAACCCTTTTTAAAATGGATATCCTGGAATAATTATCCGCAGCAGTATCGGTACTCATTATGCAAAAATAACCGGGATTAATTAGATTAATAAGATTCCTGGAAATGTTTTATTAGCGGTATTTATAACTATCAAATGAAGAAATTGAACCCGGGGAGCAGAGAATGTAACAATTGAATATCATGCTAACGTATCGAAATCTGTAAACCAGTATCCGGTATCCAGCATCTAATTTACATTTCCCCCCCATCCGTTTTTTTATGATACGCCTTTATAAAAATAGCGCCAAGGTTTTTATACGGCGGCACATAATCATCCCAGCTATCCCTGATAGAAGGACTGGGATCGGTAGAAAAAGTTTTTCCCAGCGTTTGCCACATTCTTTTCCAGGATAAAGTATTGCCCGAAATAAATGAAGCATTCATGTAATTAAGGATCGGGCGGTTAATATCACCGGCACCAATTTCTTTTGTAGAAACAATGTGTGCATCGGGGCAGGTTTCCAATATCTGGTTCAGGTTCTGGTAACCGCCGCAACTTCCAAGTACCACAATCTTGGCGTTTTCCGGCATGCGTTTAATAGTTCCGGGTAACCAGTAACTATGCCCGCGGTGTACAACTACTGAGGGATGCATATCCAGTGTTTCCAGGTATTTGGCAAGGTGTACCTGGGCCGAATCATCCAGGTTGGCGTCATAATCCAATGGCTTATTGGCGTAAACAAATACATTTCCTTTTAACGAAGTTATTTCTACCCATTCTTTTTTATGGGTTACTTTCCATTCTTTAGGTGAAAAAGAATTTACAAAAGGTGGGAAAAAAGTTTTTCCGTCCTCATCTCCATAAAAGAAAACCTGTTGCACAATTCTACCTTTCTCATCCTGTAGTTCCTTATTGCTTATTTCATAAATGGAAGGAATGCCTACCAGTTCGGTAAGGTCAATTTTGTTGCTGCTGTCTGCACTCAACATGATCATTTTTAGCAGGCCATAGATCAAAGTACCCCGCTGGTTATTGTCCTGTATACTCTTTGTTTCATTCTGTTCTGCATAAGAGAGAATGGTGCTGAGTAATTTTTTATCAGCAATGCTGCTGTAAGAATCTGCTACATCCACTGCATCTTCCAGGTTTCCGGTTTTATCGAGGTTGGCCACAAAGGCTTTCATGAGTATCTCTGATTTATCCAGTGGCATTGTTTTCAAAAAAGTATCCAGTTTGTTATAATTGGCTGCCATCTTGATAAACTTTTTAAAGTAGTCAAAATGTACTGTCTGTAACAAAGAATCGCCGCGTGGTTTGCTCCCCATCAGTTGCAGCATCCTGTTGAAACTATGTTTGTAGCTGGAAGTATACAAGTCACTCTCCCCCATCACCATCATGTAATATAAATCAGTAGGCGACAATGGCTGTATGGCCCTCATCCGTACGGCAAGATTACTTACATCATGCAGGTCATTGATGGGTTTAATAAAGTGTTGCAATGATTTTCCTTTCAGCATATCCCGTAAACCATTGGCTCCAAACATAGCCACGGGTGTATCCCTGAGAGGTGGCGCCATGCGTTTAAAATATTCAATCTCGGTAGTTACCAATAATTTGTAGTACCCAATACTGTCATAGGTTGCATCACCGTCACCAACAAAAGGTTTTATTTGCTCAATTGTTTTTTTTCCGCTCAACAGGTCATCTAAAAACGGGTAATAAAATAATGCATTGGCTGTTTTACTCAATTGCACTACTGTTTTAACCATCGGGTTTGTATTGTCGTTTATCAGCTTTCCTTCTGGTGAAGCCGTTGACTGTGCAAAACTATACAACTGTACGGGGTTATTTTTCGCAGCCACGATAACCAGGCTATCTGCAAAATCTGATTTTACGTAAGGCCTGATCGTCTTTAAAATATTATCCGGGTGTAGTACGGTATACTTTAAATAAACGAGTTCATCCGCTTTTTTATATTCTGCATTATCCTGGAAAATATTGGTAACAATTTTTGCTACCTGGTAAGGAGATGATTTAATAGTTGGTAAAATAGACTGATTTTCTGCCACCGCTTTAAATGCCTGGTCGAAACTTGTATATAGAGTGGGAAAATCTACCGGTTTGATCTGTCTCTTGCTCCATTCACCTCTTGCGCTTCTCACCAGGTCTTCTACCAAACGCAGGTAGCGGATCTTATCATTATTGGTAGCAATGGCAGCATTTTTTTCCACCCATATTTGCAACTCATCTACCTGGCGAAACATAGCATCTGTAACATGAAGATTTATTTCTTCATTTTTGTTTACATGCAGCACATCATCCTGCTTTCCGTCCATTTTGTCGAGCAGTTGTTGTTCTTTATCAATCTTATCATGAAAAACCTGGCGGAACAAAGGAACTCTTCCTGAAGTGTCCGTTACTTCCATAGCCTTAAGGCAAGTACCAGTTAATAATATAAAAGAGAGTAGAAATATTTGCTTCATAAAGTCCTTTTCTTGTGCAAAGATGCTGAAATTTAACCTACCAATGATTTATAGGTAAATAACCTTGTTACAATAATAAAGAATCGTACCAATTGCGCTTAACAATTTGATAATATTATAACGCGCTTTTAACGGATGATTGCTGGATATGTTAAAGTACTTTTGCACAACTATTTTTTTATGATTACAACACGAAAAGTGCTGATTGCTGATGATGAACCAGATATACTGGAAATCATACAATTTAACCTGCAACAGGAAGGCTATGATGTAGTAACTGCCAAAAATGGTGATGAAGCTATTGAGAAAGCCAAAAAAACAAAACCCGACCTCATCATTTTAGATATTATGATGCCCGGCAAAAATGGTATTGAAGTATGCAACCTGCTGCGGATGATGCCTGATTTTAAAGAAACGCTCATTATTTTTTTAAGTGCTATGAGTGATGAAAGCACGGAGATAAAAGGACTTGAAACCGGTGCCGACGACTACCTTACCAAACCCATTAGCCCTAAAGTTTTATTAAGTAAAGTAAATGCATTGTTCCGCCGGCTGCATAAAGAAGAAAGTACTACTATAAAAGTAGGCGACATGGAAATTGACCGGGAAAAATACCTGGTGAAATTAACCGGTGAAGACATTATACTGGCTCGTAAAGAATTTGAATTATTGGCATTGCTGGCTTCCAAGCCCGGCAAGGTTTTCCTGCGCAATGAAATACTCAACCAGATATGGGGTACAGAAGTGATTGTAGGCGACCGCACCATTGATGTACACATCCGTAAAATAAGGCAAAAGCTAGGGCTCGATTGTATTACCACCGTAAAAGGGGTGGGTTATAAATTTGAAATGTAGGGAAAGCAGTTAATTCTTGAGTGAGCCAACCTCCCGGCGTAATCCACTCAAAAATTACAGCCATTAGCAAAGTACTAACACCACCACGTACCTATTTTTTATAGTTTTGCAACCTAAACGATCCGGCTAAAAGCTATCAGCTACAAATGCTTTCAACCAAAAATTTTTCACCTCAACAACTGGCGGCGTTAACCGCTCTTGCATTATCGGCGCCGATAGCGCTAGGCATTTTTGTGTTTAAGCCTGTATGGTGGATCTCCCTGCTTTCTTTCATTGTTATTTTTGCCGGTAGTTTTGGATTGATATTATACACGCTTCAAAATTTTATCTTTCGTAAAATAAAACTCATTTATAAGCTTATTTACCAGACCAAAGCCAGTAAAAGAGAAGAGTTTTATTATAAAAATATTTTGCCTCAAAAAAGCATTGATGAAGTAAGGGAAGATGTGGAAGCCTGGGCCCGCCAGAAAAAAAATGAGATCGAGATCCTGCGACAGAACGAAGCATTCAGGAAAGAATTTTTACAGAACCTGAGCCACGAATTAAAAACGCCCATTTTTGCCATACAGGGTTATGTAGATACGTTGCTGGGTGGCGCCCTAAACAACGAAGCTGTTAATACTAAATTTTTAAACAACACATCCCGCAATGTTGACCGCCTGGTAAACCTTTTGGATGACCTGGATGAAATATCAAAACTGGAAAGTGGCGAGCAAAAATTACAGGCAACTAATTTTATTATACAGGAACTATACAGGGAAGTAGCCGATTCTCTTTTTATAAAAGTCAAAGAAAAAAATATTGCCTGTTCTATCAAAAAAGGTTGTGAACTACCCTTGTCGGTAAATGCAGATAAAGAAAAAATACGCCAGGTGTTGATCAACCTGGTAGACAATTCTCTTAAATACGGCAAACAAAATGGTACCATTGAAGCTAGTTTTTACAATGTGGATGGCAAAACTGTATTGATTGAAGTAAGTGATGATGGCTATGGTATTTCCGAAGAACACCTGCCAAGAATTTTTGAACGTTTTTACCGCACAGACCTTGCCCGCAGCCGAAAAGAAGGTGGCAGCGGCCTCGGCCTTTCTATTTGTAAGCATATTGTGGAAGCACATGGACAAACCATGCATGTGCGTAGCAAAGTAGATGTGGGCACTACAATTGGTTTTAGTTTATCTGCAAAAAAAGAATATTAATCCGCTGAAATTATAATTATTTCAGGCTGCATATTTTGCTGCCTCTTCAATTATCTTATGCCTCCGCACCCATCAATTATTACCTGTACTTTACTGCCTTGTAAAACTTTAAACCCATTTTGCAATATCACTTTTGTACCTGCATCTAATTTAATAAATCCATTTTGTGTAGTGAGTGTTCCATTTGCAATAAGCTGATTGGTCACTTCTTTTTGTAAAAAACCAAATGCTGTCAGGCTGCCCACCACATCATTCAATGTACAGGGACTGCAATTACTGATACAGGTATTATTTTCCGTAAACTGCCTTATAACGGCTCCGGGCAAGAGACCGAAACCATTATTAAAATTTATACCTGCACTTACCTGGCTGCAATAACTCATAAATGTTCCGCCTGAAGGAGGTATGAAGCCTGTCGATGCACAGGGCCCTTCTACCGCAACGCAATTATCTATGGCACCACCGGGCCAGTTACAGGAATGGGTATGCCAGGAGCCAAAAAGATGGCCTAACTCATGCGTAGTGATATAGACCTGTTGGGCAAGGGCGGCTACCGGAAAATTGCTGTAAACAACGGTTCCAAATGGAGAAGGATTAAGATTATTATAGATAAAGCTGCCAAAATTCCAAACAGGATCGGGTGTGGCATTATAATTACCACATGTGTTGGGTTCCACAGACTTGGCCCAGCCGTAGCCTCCCGCGATAGCTCCATTTAAGTCTGACCAGTCGAGCAGCATAGCCATATTTCCCCAGTAATTATTTTGATAAAAATCCGCAAATGATCTGTTGGCAACCATTGTCGTTGACGTAGTATCAAAAGGATCTGCCACTGTCCAAACATTTATTTCTGAGATAAAAACATTTAATTGTTCATTACTGAAAGCAGTGCGCACGCCATTCCATATACTGTACACATAATTAAGCGTATTCTGAACAGTGCCTCCCTTGCTTTTGAAAAGACTATTGGTACAATCAACAAATACAAACGTGCATTTATCCTCCGGCGCCCGGTTATTATTAATATTTACTGAGCTTACCTGGGTGTCTTTCTTTCCTGTTACCACATCTGGAAGTCCGCAATCAAAAGGCAGTTTTTTATATGGCCGGTCAGCGGAATTCAACATAACATATGCACCATTTTTCCTGGAATCAGGCTCTATAGTAATTGTTTCTGATGGCAGATAAGCTACAAATGAAACATAATTGGGAGCAATCGTTAGCAACACCTCATGTTTTGCGGTCATGCCCCTTATAGTACCCCTGTAAAGTTTTGGCAATTTTGCATCGGGCAAATATTCCTTGTTATTGATCTTAATTTTTACCTCCTTTATTGCGTCTTCCGCAAGCAGAACAGTTTGGTTATTGTTATTTTTATCCGTTATTGCAATTTCAAAGAATGTTGTGTTCTCATTATACAGTGCATTAACTGCGTTGCTGTCAATTATTATTTCTTCCACTTTTCCATATCCTTTTAGCGCAGCCGTTCTTTGCACACTCCATAGAAGGGAAGTTTTTTGTGCATACAGGCTGACAGCAAAAAAGAGCATACATAAACACAGCATTATTTTATTCATGGTTTTTATTTTTGCTGGTACAAACCGGTTGTTGAATACTGTCTATTTGCTTTTTTAAATCGATGATGTACAAAGTGAGTTCTTCAATTTTTTCCATCATCTTAGTTTGCAATTCCCCTACATTCAAGCCGTATTGCTGTATTTCTTTTGCAGAAGGAATGCCCGGTAGATGATTGTGTTCTTCAATGAACTGCTCTACCTCGTTGAGTGATTTTAATTTATAATTTTTATCAAAAACATAGTCTGCCCATATACTCTCCACTACTACTTCTTTGCTGCGAACATTACCATTTACCGATAATTTATAAGTGGGGTTATCGGTACCAATACCCACATTGCCATTACCTAAAATAAATACCCTGTTGGCATTGTTGGTGTACAAGGCAATAGGCATATTACCGGTTGTACCAAGCGAAACCGTATTGCCATTGTCGGGCCCGCCAAGAAATGCATTGAACCTTACGGTACCAGTAGCATTTTCAAGGCAAAATGCATTGGAATAATCTACTGCTGTTTGA